>JAGAQV010000015.1 GCA_017622555.1 Clostridia bacterium | reverse complement strand
CATCACCGTCACGCTTATTAAGCGAATCGGCATCAAGCAAATTGATTTTCAATCGCTTTTTAATGGTAGAAACTGCAAAACCGGTCTTTTGCGCTATTTCTTCGTGAGTATCACCAAGGTCTAACATCATCTGAAAACCTTGCGCCTGTTCAACTAAAGTAAGATCTGAACGCTGCATATTCTCAAGCAGCATAGTTGCAATTTGTTCCTTTTCGGCCATTTCAACAACTGCACACGGTAGTTCAGTAAGACCGGCTAATTTCGAAGCTGCTAAACGTCTGTGACCGATAATAACGGTATAGCCGCTATCGCCTTCAGGTACACCTGCGCCGCCTTCAACAACGGTTAAATTTTGAAAAATACCGCTTTCTTTAATGCTGTTTGCTAATTCTTCCACATCGCCAATGTTTTTTCTTGGATTTTGAGGATGGGAAATAACTTTTCGATTTTGATATTTACTATCATTTCACTTTGCTCCTTTTATTACTTTAAAACTTATTAAATTACTTTAAAATTCGTGCAATAAATCTATTCCGTCAGCCAATCACCCACCTTCCACTCGGGTAAAACGGCTTGGTCGCTTCGGTACATAATCACACTCAGATACCAATGCCCGTTATATTCGTTATAACGCGGGAACGTTCGAATAAACTTATACCCCTTATAACGTTTTTCCCAATACGCCGCGTCATCAGCACGGCGCTTGGCGAGTAGCTCAACCCCCCTTCGTGTAAATGTGGCATCCTTAACCTTTGTTTCAGGCTTCTGAAGGTTGCGACTGTGCTTAATTCTTCGGCGACCTTGCGCATCCTTAGTAAAGTACCGTGCCGCTGCTTCAGGTCCGAACCTTTCGGGCTGAAAACGGTCAGCATTTACTCTTACGCCGTTCGGCCAACAGTCTTCATAATCTTCACGGGCAAGCCCACCCGTTACAAACATGTGAAAATGCCAGTTACTCCGTCCGGCATATCGGCCCGTTTTATATTTAACCTCTTCTATCGAATAGTAATACTTAAACGGGGCTTCAAGCTTCTTTTTGGCACTTAATAGCCGCCTGTCCTGGCTTCCCGCCGCCAAAAGCTTATTAACTCGCTTCAGTTCGTTCTCACGTCTGCGCTTGATTCGGCGCAGGTAATTGTCCGAATCCTTCAGCGCTTCCTCATAGCTTTGCGGCGCCTTGCTTTGTTCGTATGTGGGGCACATAAAAATATCGCCGCTATCGAAATTAGCGTTAATATCTCTTATCGCCTTTTTGCGCATTTGTGTATCGTTATACTTTTGTTGCGCAGCAGTTGACCGCTTTTCCTTCGGTGCCCTTGAGGGCATCCGTCGCCCATCGGCCCACACGGGAAAGAAATCAACCTCTAAAAGCGGGCCCGATATTATTTTCTTTTCTCTTTCCATACCCTACCGCCTTTAACAACTGTTAACCAAATTTTCTTCCCTGGCTTCAAATTCAAAAAATGAATTATAAAGCGCGGTACGAAGGTATGTTTTTATATGCTTAATTTTGTAATTGGCTTCCCTGAAGCGTTGTATCACACCTGCCACGTGCTCATATCTGATATCTAAAAATATCAGCGCAACAGTCTTGGCTGAAAGGTTATAACCTGAAATCCTTACAGGCGCATCATCGGGAAGAATTAACACCTCGGTGATAATATTTGCAATTGTTTCGGCAAAATACTTGTCCGCTTCATCAAAACAGTCTATTTCAATTATTTCGCGAACATAATCGTTCACGACATAAAACGAATATTGTTTTATGTGCTGCAGAAGCTTTTCCTTGACTTGACCTGACGTCGACTGTGACTTTTGCACTGTGTTTATATTTGTATTATTTTCACTCATCATTTCACTTTGCTTTCCTTTTTACAGTTTTCTTTATTTTTGCGGTCTCGTGAATATTTTGTGGCCGAATTAATAACATAGATTACAAGGCCGAATAAGAGCCGTTTTCAGCTCTTTAAAAAATTAAAACACAACCCGCTTTTCAAAGAACATTTTGGACTGACGTTTCCGCCAGTCCGTTAAATTTAGTTTGGATTATGAATACACACGTAAGCGCTCTGCTTATCCTGTATTTCAAGATATATTGCCGCTAAGTGTACCCTATACGCCGCACGGTGTGTTGCATCATTTGATGCAAGATAACTCTTATGTATTGCTTCCCAGCGTGCGTTCAGTTGCTCAAGCGTGTAATTTTTATACGTTAAACGTGTGCCGGCAACCTCTTCACTGTTTGCAGTGAAAACGAATATTTGACGGTTGTCGGTGTTATGCTTCAGCTTGCAGTCAGCGTTCTTCATAAAACAGTTGCCGTCGTAATGCTCACACTTGCTGTGACAGTTAAAACATATAAAGTCGTGGCGCATATCACACCAAACGTAATTTTCGGCATCCCTGTCGCCACATATAACACATTTGTTCTTAACCTCTATCGGCATTTATATCACTTTCCTTTCAAAGCCTCCATCATTGAGGGAGGTGTCACGGCTTGTCCGTGACGGAGGGAGTTGCCCAACCCTTACATCCTGACTCATAGCTTCCAATTGACAAATGCTCAGTTCACGGCATAGCCTGTGACACTTGTCTTTATAATACTGATTCTCCCTGCATTCTTTAATGTAGGAACGCCCAAGAATTATTAAACATATAAATATTACTGCGATAAGTCCCAAACACACCCATAACGGCGCACCGGAAATAGTTATGTAATTATCCATTGACATTTACACTTCTTTCGTTTATAATATAGGTAAATCATTTTGCTTTGCGCCTTTTGAAGTTAGCCGCTTCGAAGGCGCGTTTTTTATATGTAAAAATCAACTTTGGCATCCGGCGGGGCATCCTCCAATAACTCAAATTCATCGGGATGCTGACGGTAATAATCCGTCATTACGCTTTTAAATCGTGCATCGCGCCGTTCGGCCCATTGTTTTTCTTCCTCTGCCGTTAATTCGGTCAGGGGTTTTATATTATCCTCAGATATAACCAAATATCCGACAACAGTTATCGGTTGGCCCTTTGCCACAATAATCACCTTCCCTTTCTAAAATATTAAAATCGCATTTTGTCCTATAACCCGGGGATATTAAAGTAATACTTAATACGGTCAGTACCGCTAAGCTTAAGCTGTGAACGGTTACGTTCTTCCTTTTCTTCAAACGTCTTAGTTATTGCTCGAGACACCTTAAGCCATTCCTGAAAGTTAAGCTCACTCGCCGCCTGCATCACCGCTTCAATTTTCTGTTTTTCCATCCTGCACCTCCCGAACTTTATATCCGGCTTTCTTTAAAGCCGCTACCGTTTGCTTGTTATATGGGGCAGTAGTAACACAAACTACTCTGCCGTCTTTACTTATTACCTGTTTCATTCCCAACCGCCTTTTCATCATCAAAATATAAAATATGGTCTGTACTGCACCTATAAAGCCGAGCAAACGCCATCAGTTTGTCCGACGGTATCGGAAGAATGCAATGCTCGTAATTGTAAAGTGTTCTTTTCGTAACACCCACACTCTCACAAACCTCGTCCTGTGACAACGTCGCACATTTTCGCAAAATAAAAAGTCGGTTTCTGAATCTTTGTTTTCCTTTCGGCATAGTTTTCACCTACTTTTCAAAAAAATATATTTTTGCAACTTTTTTTGCAAAATCGTTGCTTTTACTTGCGAATTGGTTTATAATAAAACCATCCTGAAATAAGAAAGGGGATGATGCATTATGTTAGAAATCGTAATTGTATTAATGCAATTAATACCTATATTTTACGACTCTAAAATGTTGCGCCCCTGCCTCGAGCTTTCCTCACCATGGGAATGACAGTGTTGTCAGGGTACTCCGTCAGTAGTTACGCACTGTCGAAAAGTTAAAACAATTTGCGTGTTGGCAGGCGAGGAATGCAAGCCATAGCGCCTCAATGCCTGAACTTTTCGTATCGAGCAACTGCCCTAATCTAATCGCTTGACGCAACAAGCGATTTTATTAGATAGGATAACTTGCGTTTCCGTAAGTTATGCAGCAAAAAAAATTTTATCGCGTTCTTCTTCACTTAATCCTAATGTTTCAGTAATACATTTAATTTCGAAACGTGAGAAGTCACCATTTCGTATTAATTTCCGATAAAATGTAGCTTCACATATCCCCAAATCATTACATAATTGTATTACCGATATACCCTTTTCTACAAGCTTAGCTTTAAGTAGATTTTGATTAAACATTCTTTTCACCTCCATTTTCTTGCGTTCCCGTAAGTTGAATATACCACACATTTTTTTCATTGTCAATACTTTTTCGCAAGTTTTTTTGAAAAAAATATTTTTCACTTGCTTTTTTGCAAGTCATGTATTATACTGAAATCGTGATATAACATTTATCAGTATTATCAACGAGGTATCTATATGAATATTCATCAAAAACTTAAGGCCCGCCGCATCGAATTAGATTTGACTATGCTTGAAGTTGCTAAGAAAACCGGAGTAAGCGAAGCAACTGTTTCAAGATGGGAAAGCGGCGATATTGCCAATATGCGACGCGATAAAATTCTATTGTTGGCCCATGCTCTTCAAGTCGACCCTTCTTTCATTATGGATGAAGAAAAACAAATACATCATAATTCAAACTCAAGAACTTTGCTCATATTCAATATGAATAACAAAGAAATCCACAACCATACTGCACCCGATAATAAATCAGTAAATGAAATCAACAAATTAGCCAAAGCGTTAATGCCCTATCCCCCTGAACAAATAAATGCACTTTTACAAATCGTTGAAAACGGCGGCAACATTCCCATCAGCGCCGATATGCCCGAAGATATAAGGGAATTACTTGCAACTGCGGTAAACTTATCCCCCGAAAGCCGCCAGGCATTAATCCAAGTTGCAAAAACAATGAAATAGTGTTATTTTTCGTTACTTGCAAAATATCTCCCGTAACATTAAATTGTGTTACAGGAGGTGTATGTTATGAACTATATTAAACATACTGCAATTAAATTTACAAAAACCATCCGCCTACACAACAGAAATATTAATCTCAAAAATCTTTCTGCTGCTGTAAGCAAACGCAATTTTGCTGTTCGGAAATACTCAACATCCGAAACTTTGCTAATTGCCTTCGGCCTTTACGATGAAGCCCAAGATGCCGATGCTTTGTCATTTATTGATGAAAATGGTATCGGCCATATCTTCGTCGACGATTCTATGCCGTAGCAGAAACAACTATTTGCTTTGGCGCACGAGCTCGGTCACATTCAGCTTAAGCACGACCCGCAAAAGCAAAATAAACGACAGTTTGAACGTGAGGCAAATCTATTTGCGCATTATCTTCTAGACTCTGACTATGATATAAAACGGCTGTTCAACATCATTAAAATTCTTATAGCCGTTTTATGCTTTCTGTTTTCCGTTATATTTTGTTTGCTTTGCTACGATATATTTTTACCCCAAGCAAATAACAGTCAGCCAACACAACAAAATCAGGCGCCAAGCCAAAGCTCAGCGCCATCAAATAACACAACTACTGTTTTCTATTACACACCGCACGGTGAAGTTTACCATATATACCGTGACTGTCACTACATACGCAATTCCAACAATGTATGCGCTACAACAACTAAGGTTGATGGTATTGAGCGCATTTGTTCGGCTTGCGAAAAGCGTTTGCAAGAAAAATAAAACTTAATAAAAAACCTCCGTCCTGATGCTACCAACACCAAGACGGAGTCATTCATTAAACATTCATTTCTTCATTACCGTTTCGCTTCGCTGCAGGTGACTGATAAGTATTCCCAAAAATTCAGTAACGGTTGGCGGGGCGTCCATTTCGTAACCCGCAATTTCAAATAATTTTTGGCGGTTTCTATCCCATATATGCATTATCACCGTGCGAATGTTTCTTTCAATAGTTGTTCCTGAACACTTGCACCGCTGTGCCACTTTAGGATATAGTTCCTTATTAACTGCATACAGAAGCATTTCATCTTCCAAAAGCAGCTCACAAGCCACTACCGTTATGGGATATCCCCTATACTTTGCACTTACCGCCATAGATCCCAATAATCCCTTGATATAATTTTGCATTATGCTTCCTCCATTTTGCTTTTTTCTTATATAATCTGCCAATTATTTCGTATATCTTTATAATTCGACAGTTTTTAACTTTTAATTCTAAATTATACCAAAATACTACAAAGCCGAGGTGTAGAAATTGCTTACCGCTGCCGCTTATATCCGTGTGTCAACGGATGACCAACTTGAATTCAGTCCGGACAGTCAATTAAAGGTTATCCGCGACTATGCCGAAAAAAATAATATAACTCTGCTTGAAGACTGTATTTTTATGGAAGACGGCGGCAAATCGGGCAAAAGCATGGCAAAGCGTGACCGTTTCCTTGAGCTTATTGCGCTTTCAAAAAAGAAACCTAAACCCTTTGATATGATTCTTGTTTGGAAGTTTAGCCGCTTCGCACGCAACCAGGAAGAAGCCATCACCTTAAAGTCAATGCTCAAGCGCAACGGTATCGACGTTGTTTCAATTTCTGAGCCGCTGCCCGAAGGCGCTTTTGGCGACCTTGTAGAAAGAATTATCGAATGGACCGACTCATACTACCTTGTAAACCTCAGCCAAGAGGTTAAACGAGGTATGAAGGAACGAGCTTCCCGTGGACTTCCTGTAGCTCCCCCACCTATTGGTTATGATTCTAAAGATAATCAATATATCCCTAACGCTGATGCACAGTTTATAAAAGGAATATTTACCGATTATCTTAACGGCTTGGGACTTCGTGCAATTGCAGTTAAATACGGTGATTTGGGTATGCGCACAACTCGTGGTAATATGCCTGATAACCGTTGTATCGAGTATATGCTCCGAAACCCCGTATACATTGGCAAAATCCGTTGGAGCCTTGACGGCCGAGCAGCTTCTACCCGTCATTATGATAACCCCAACATAATGATTACCGATGGTAAGCACGCACCTATAATATCTGAAGAGCTTTTTAACGCAGTGCAGGATAAGCTAAATGCTCAAAAGCGTATGTACGGAAAATTTCAACGCCGCGAACAGCCCGTAAAATATATGCTCAAAGGTTTGGTCCGTTGCTCTGAGTGTAATTCAACCTTAATATTAATTAACACTAAATGTCCGGCGTTTCAATGTCATAGTTACGCAAAAGGCTCTTGTAAGGTTTCGCATAGTATTTCACTTAATAAAGCAAATAAAGCAATTATCGATTACCTTCAAGAAGCGGTTAAAAACAACAGCTTCAATGTTTCGGCCGCAAACACCGATTCCGCTGCCGAAGAATATGCCGATTATTCCCGCCTAATTGAAAATGAAAAAGCCAAGCTTAACCGTGTGAAAATGGCTTATCAAAACGGCATCGACACCCTTGAGGAATATAAACAAAACAAAGCTAAAATTCTTGAAAACATTTCAAAGTTCGAAAAGCTTTTAACAAAAACCCCCGCACCAAAAATCAGTGCAAAAGAATATTCAAAAAAGGTTCTCGGTGTATTAAAGGTGGTCAAAGACCCCAAACAAAGCGAAGCGGCCAAAAACGCCGCCCTGCGAACGATTATTGAAAAAATAGTCTTCATAAAGCGCGAAAACAAATTTGAAGTTTATTTCCATTAAAATTATATATCCAAATACAGTATGCAGGCCCTGATGGCGAGCTCGGCGCATCTATGCGTTATTTAACCCAACGTTACGGTCAGCCCTTTAATGAAGTAAAAGGTATATTAACCGACGTTGGCACCGAAGAATTAGCGCATCTTGAAATGGTATGCGCAATGGTACACCAATTAACACGAGATTTAACACCCGAAGAAATTAAACAAAGCGGATTTGACAAATACTTTGTTGACCACACCGCTTCAGTTTATCCGCAAGCGGCGGCAGGTCTTCCCTGGCGCGCTGAATATATTCAGTCCAAGGGCGACGTTTTGGCCGATTTGCACGAAGACTTAGCAGCAGAACAAAAGGCAAGGGTTACTTACGATAACCTTATTCGCCTTATCGACGACCCAGATATTTTAGAACCGTTAAAGTTCTTGCGCCAGCGTGAAATTGTGCATTACCAACGTTTCGGTGAAGCGTTACGTTTAACCACCGACCGACTGAACAGCAAAAACTTCTATGCATTCAACCCCAATTTTGATAAACAAACTTGTAGATAAAAGCAAAAGACTACCGCACAGACGGTAGTCTTTTTTATACGCTTTTTTGATTTTTGTGGCTATTCATTTAAAAATCATTGAGTTTACAAATTTACGCTTGTGTGGTAATATAATAATAATTAAAGTGTTTTGAGGTAGTTATATGAACTTTACTGAAATTGCAAATGAAAGACAGTCCTGCCGCAGTTTTGATGCATCACGACCCGTTGAAAATGAAAAACTTGAAGCTATATTAAACGCCGCACGTCTTTCCCCTTCCGCCTGCAACGGTCAACCTTATTTTATAACCGTTTGCAAGGGCGAAAAGGCACATCAGGTGGCAAAAGCAACCATGGGTATGGGTATGAATAAATTTACTGCCGACGCACCCGTTCAGGTGGTAATATCCGAAACGCCCTACAACCGCACTGCCGCACTGGGTGCAAAGTTTAAAAGCAACGATTACCGTTCAATTGATATTGGCATTGTGGCGGCTTATATAACTGCCGAAGCCACAGCGCAAGGGCTTGGCAGCTGCATTTTGGGTTGGCTTGACAGTAACAAAATCAAAGAAATTTGTAGCATTTCGGGTGAAGTTAGGCTTGTAATTTCAATTGGCTACCCAACTGAAGAATATAAACTTCGCACAAAAAAGCGCAAAGATTTAAACGAACTTGTAAAAACCATTGAATAAATTAAATGAGG
Source organism: Clostridia bacterium (assembly GCA_017622555.1). GTDB lineage: Bacteria > Bacillota > Clostridia > Oscillospirales > Acutalibacteraceae > UBA737. The sequence continues at coordinate 81,613 of JAGAQV010000015.1, read as the reverse complement.
TGTTTTTATGCTTAACTTTATTTGCTACCCAAAATGTACTACCTGCCAAAAGGCTAAAAAGTGGCTTGATGATAATAATATACAATACGAACTAAGAGATATTAAGCCTGATAACCCGACCTTTGACGAGCTTTTAAAATGGTATAAACAAAGCCAACAACCACTTAAAAGTTTTTTTAACACAAGCGGACTTTTATATAAAGCGCTTGACCTTAAAAACAAGCTGCCACAAATGTCCGAAAAACAAATGTTAGAATTACTTTCCACTGATGGTATGCTTGTAAAAAGACCGTTACTTATAGGTGATAATTTCGTACTGATAGGCTTTAAACAAACCGAATGGGAAGAAAAACTGATATAATTAATAAAAACATCCTACGGTTTTAAAATATTCAAAATGCATTATTGACAAACCGTTTAATTTAGAGTATAATCAATGAAGTTGAAACGAGGTGTGGCGCAGTTGGTAGCGCACTGGTTTTGGGTGAGGTTGCGAGCGCTCACGGTGTGAGATGCAGCGAGCAAAACGAAGCGCAGCGGTCAAAACTTTTAGGCGTATGAGCCGTAAAAAAGTTTTGGGTACCGCAAGAGGGTTACCAAAACAGTTTTTTGTTTCAATTGAAATTTTAAAAACCAAAAATCAAATCGAGGTGTGGCGCAGTTGGTAGCGCACTAGTTTTGGGAACTAGATGCCGCAGGTTCGAGCCCTGTCACCTCGACCACAACTGACAAGTTCGAACTTTTTTATAATAAAAGAGTGCTTTGGACTTGTAATAGAAATACCGAGTAAGACTTAATGTCCTACTCGGTATTTTTCTGTTTATTCTGTAATTTCTTCGGTTGTGGCAGAGGTTTTCTTAAATGCTTCGTTAAATTCGCCGACTGCCGCCTCAATCAACATACGGATTTCAAGTTCGGTAACTGTAATTCCTTTTTCAGCCAACATTTCAGTAGCAGAGTCAATAGCCATATTGAGTTTTTCTTCGCCGTGCAAATCCTTGTAAATCTGCTCGACTGCCTGTACGACAGTTTTAGCAACCGCCTGTTTGGTCTTATCGTTGAGATACTTCTTTGCAAGGTTTTTACAAACAGTGCCTAAAAAGGTAAATACGATAGTGATAACGGAATACAGAATTGTAGTACCATATTCGCTGATGAAGTTTGTAATAATTTCGTTGAAATTCATAATCTTACCTCCAATAAATTAACAGAGTTCATTAACTCGTTTTTGAATTGTTGCATAGTCATAACCGGCGGCAGTGAGTTTCTTCTTTCTGGCAGAGCCGTTACCCCACTTACCGTTAATAACTTCTCTTGCAATTTCATCAACCGATTTAAGAGAAGATATTGCAACAGCCGTACCTGTTGAAGTTGTTACATAACCACTGAAACCGGCTTTTTTAAGAGTATTAAGCATATTTGTAGCATTTGCCTTTACCGAATAAGCACCGACCTGTACTTTGTACAGAGTACCCGACTTAACCATATATGTATTAAATCCAGCGTTCTTGAGGCGGTTAGCCATTCCGTCAGCGTTTTTCTTAACAGCGTAAGCACCGACTTGTACTCTGTAAAGTTTTTTAGTAGTTGCGGTATTAGTTTGTTCAGCAGTAAGCAACGCTTTAACTTCGGCTCTAAACCAATCCATATCCTTACCAAACTTTTTAAGCCAATGGTCGCAGTCGCCGTGATTACTGCCATAACCGGCTTTGTAGCTTTCAGCGTGTGAACTGATAGAACTTACAGGTAAATTGTAAACCTTACAAAGATAAGCACAAAATTCGATAGCTTCTTTGAATACTGCATCGAAATATGTTTTATCGGTAAGACCGTCTTCGCAAATTTCAAACTGTACTCTTGCTCGGGGGTTATTATTATAACTACCTTTTGCGCCGCCTCCTACACCCCAACAACAAATGTTGAAAGGTAGGGTTTGGTATGTTTCGATATTACCGGCAGCGTTCTTACCGATGAAAGCGTGAACGCATACTTGACGATTGATTTCACCAGCTTTATAACTTTTGTTCCAATCGTTATCGTAAATATTGTCGCCGAGGTCTGCCATTATGGTATTGTAGTCCTTATCGGTCGGCAAAGGTTGAACATATCTTTTTAAATTAGGATTATTCGCACCTGTCGAATGTACTACAATACCTGTCGGCTTACCGCCTGTCATTTTTGTTCCTTTAGTGTAACAATCGTTACGAGTGAGAATACACTGTTTGAGTACCATAAAAATACCTCCTATGAAACAATTTCCCAAGATTTAACTTCTTCGTATATTTTGTCAATGAATGAGTTACCTTTGAGTGCTTTATACGCTTCATAAAGCATTACAAAGTTTTCATACTCGTACTGACGGATTATACCTTTCTCGTGGTTGTGATAATAAATACGGAGCATTTCGCTACGAAGCTGACATTTAGTTCCGTTTGAAATCTTACGCATACTCACAATCACAGGTGTAATAACTCCAATTAAAACACCTATTTCACCGATTAAGGTAACAATAGTTGTGAGTTCGGACATCGCTTACACCTCATTCCAACCATATACCCCCGGTTGCCAAACATTAGCATCAACGGTAGATACCCACTTTTTGTTGTCGTAAGATACTTTATCTCCCATAGCATAAGCATCGTGAGAGCCAATAGGTTGCGACCATTCGGGGTATTCTTCTGTGGGGTCGCCCACTTTGCTCCAAAGAGATGCAGAAACATCTGGAGTCCAATCGGCTTGTGAAGTATGAGCCTGTACGCAACGATAAAGATTGTTGTCGTACTGCCTCAAGTCGCCTACCTTGTATGCGATATTTTCTACCCACGGAGAGAAAAGGTCAGTATGTTCGGTAGCGGTAACATCGTCAATCGAGCCGCTTTCGGCTAATGTAACAAATGCTACTGATGTTGCAAGTTCGGTACTTGTCTGTCTTGCCGCCAACTGTTCTGTCTTTTTGCCGTCCTTGACAATTTGGTCGTTTTTAGTTAAGAACTTAAACATAGATTTTACCTCCATAATTCTTTGTAAAATTTGTCCATTCGCAAAATCAAATTGTGGGTATCTCCGTAGGAAGCGTGTGCTTTCCAACTTTGGTAGCAACTATCGACTTCCTCTCGGGTCATTTTGCCGTCCTTTACTCTTTGAGCAAGTTTACGGAGTTTCCGTCTTTCGTGAGATATTCGTTCGGGACGAATTTTCTTTACAATCTTTCCTGTATCGGTAAGCCGAAAACTAAAACCAAGAAAACTAATCGGCTGTGTTACAGGGAATAACTGTGTTTTCTTTTCGCTCAACTGCAATCCCAGCTCGGATAACCACTTTTCAATATCTTTTCGACATTCTTCGAGATATGCTTTGTCGTGATGAATTAAAATGAAATCGTCCATATATCGAACATAATATTTAATGTGTTTCTGTTCTTTAATACGGTGGTCGATAGGGTCAAGTACCGCAAGTTGTATTAACTGTGTAACTTGTGAGCCGAGTCCCATACCGATAGTAGCATCTTCACCTTGATTAAAACTGTCAATTATGCGATTTACTTCGCCGACAGCCCAATCGTCATAAACGCTACGGCTTATGGCATCTTTTGCGACCGAGTGAGGTGTGCTACCGAAATAATTTTTAATATCGCATTTAAGTACCCAACCTTGTGTACCGTGTTTGCGATAATATTTCTGCAAATGCCGTACTAAACGATTTCGAGCATACAATGTACCTTTGCCTATTTGACAAGCAGCATTGTCGTTTATAAACGACCTTGTTACATTTTCATACAAATAGTTGTCGCAAAGACTACGCTGAAACACTCTGTCTTTAATTCGAGTGCTGATAATATCTCGTTCTTTTGGCTCGTAAACCTTAAATCTCGAATATGACGAAATCTTGTATGTATCGTCCATAAGAGATTGTTTCAAATCGAGAATATTTATCAATCCGTTCTTCACATATCCAGCCACGCTATCTTTCCACATTACATTTCTGCGACATTTTAGCATAGCGTTATAAAGATTATCGAAACTGCAAACAGAATCTCTAACTGTAAAATCATCAACTTTTATATTCATAAGATTAAAAATATTAGTCGTTGTTCGTAGTCGTACTTACTTCTGGGAGTAAACGACATCAACGCTCCTTTTTCGCCTATTTCTCATAGGACAGGGTGATAGTTCCTTGTGTGAGTGCATTGATTTCTGTCTAAATAGACCTACTTTATACGAGCATATCTCACAATCTGGGGCGACTCCGTTACTGTTGTTCGCATTGTTGTTGTTGATGTTACCTGTCGGATTAACATTACGAACATTGTTAGCGTTACCAGAGTTGCACGACCGAACGAGCTTACAACTATCAACCTATATCCTTATATCTTTCTTCATCGGATTTCAACCATTTACGCAAAGGTTTACTAACATTCTTTACAAGTAAAGCCCAATGCTCAACTCTATCGGAATCTAATCCGTAAACTCTTTTCGCAAGGTCGATAAGACCCAAAAGGGAATCAGTCAACGACAATGCCTCAAGTTGTTTACGGCGGCGAATACTATAATCCTCTTTGGTCGTAACAAATATTGTATTTGCTTCACGAATAAGAGTGTATATTGATACCGCTTCATCGACTATTTTCATTGTAAAGCACCAGCGAAATGCTTTCGGAAAGTGTTTCTCGTTCTTACAGATTTTAACACTGTATTCCGCAAGTTCTTCGGCTTTGGTTATAACAACCAACTGACCCTCGCCACGCTTTGACTTAACAACTGACATAATTCCCTCCGTCTTAATACTGCTCCTGTCGGAGCAGATTTTTGGATTTTAGATAATGTTACAAGCTGGGGCGACTCCGTACCTGCTGTGCGCATTGTTGTCGTAGACGCTACCTGCCGGAGTACCATGACGAACAAGGCTAGCGTTACCAGAGTGGCACGACCTCTGCCACCAATATTGTGCCGAGCCGTTTCTATACTTGATTCGGTTGCTGTCTTCCGCCGTACCCGGTGCTGATAGGTCGGAATAATTTGCGTAGTAAGGATAAGGCTCACCCTCATTCACGCTATTTTCCAAACCACCATACAGTTCGCTACGAGAGAGCAAGAACATCAACTCCTTGCTATCTTCATAACCGCCTCCGTCAGTAACGGTATTGAGAGCAGTACGCTTGTTTACCTCACCGATAACCGCCAAAAATTCACTGTCCATATCTGTTAAGAAACCAGCCGATGTTACCTGTGAAGACGGTCTGTCAAAATTGTTTTTAGCAGTCCACCAACCGTTAGCGGCTTTATTACTGTTAAGCCACTGCTTGATTGCAGAGTGCGACCAACGGTTAGACCCCATAATAGCTCTTTGAATATGGTTAAGATTTTCAACCGAGCCGTCTGTTTCGCCTAAAGCCGTACCGCCTGTTCCCTCACTGATAGTACAAGTTTCGATAGCAGTTGTCGAAGTGCTATTTTCGTAAACTTTAACGCTTTTTCCAGCAAGAGCTTGGTTGTAGGTCATTTCAAGAACAATCTGTCCACCGGCGGCTAAATCGTTCGCCAAAGTAAATTGGAAAGTCTTGCCGTTATCGGCAGTGTACCAAGGTTGTGATACAATACTAAAATTGTATGTACCAGCCGGTAAATCTTCCGCAGCGTAATATAATGCTTCTCGTGCATCGAATTGAGCAGAAGTATAACAATCGTGAAGTTGAATTGTCATACTGTGCTTGAACTGACTGTCAGCTGGAACATCGTGGTCGAAACCTATAATGTCCCATACCAACTGTGCATCGCCTTTTGTGCTAATGAATTGGTCGCCGATAGCAAAAACCTTTGATGCAAGACCTAAACGAACAATCTGCTGAACGGCACTCCAAGAAGTGATTTTCACACCGCCGCCGTTACTCGCAATCGCTGCAAGGAGAATGTTCTGGTTGTCCATTTTCTCAATAAAAGTTTCTTCCGATAAAAGATTCAATACTGACATTGATTTTTACCTCCTTATTCTGCCGTTGCTTCTTCGTAATAAAGCACAGGTTTACCATTTACGATTTGCAACTGAAATAAATATTGTTTGTTTTCATCGACATTATTGATATAGATTTCTTTAATGCCGAGAGCGTTCGCCCAAGCTGACACACGATTTTGTTCGCTTGTCGCTCTGGCGGTTTCTGCCGATATTCTTTCCTGTTCGGCAGTAATACGAGCAGTTTCAGCTTCTACTCTCGCAATTTCAGCCTCAACTCTTGAGGCTTCGACTGCTTGTATTTCCGATATTTCACCAATTAGGGAAACAAGAACATCGTAACTTTCGTTCTCTGTAATGTCTGTACCAGAGTAAGCGGCGGCTTCTACGCTTATTGTGAAAGAAGTTGTAGTCAATTTTCTTTGCTCGGAGTCAATAACCGAAATATCACACTTGACAATTCCGTCCAATTCGAGCATCCAATAAGTAATAGGAACTGTAACCGTGCCGTCTTCGTTTACAGTACCGGCGAAAGCCTTTGCCTCGTTATCTTCTCTTACAGCGTTTATGATGATAACCGATGTGGGACTAACAGTAATCTGTTCTCCCTCGTTCGTTAATCTAACTGTTAGAAAACGAGAATCCGTATCGTACTGTTTTGCGATAATTGACTGGAATATATTTTCCTGTGCAACATCGACCGAAAGTTGTTTTACGATAAGAGCCATATTTTAACCTCCTTATTACAGGGTAATAGTTTTCCAAGAACTCCAAGAGTTTGAATAAAAATATCTCAAATAGATAGCCGTACAATCGTAAGTGGTGTATCTGTGTAAAACATACCCAGACGGATTTGTAATAACTTCCAAATAACCAGCTCGTGCTACGGGATAATGTCTGTCCGTACTCGCATTTGCATTTGCTGCCTGTGTAAAAATACCGTTTTCTTTGTAATTATTCAAATCTTCCGTATTCCCCAACACTGATACAAAACCCATAATTCGATAGCCGTTCATTAAGATATTACCCTCACGAACATCGAGAGCATCTTGTGGGTCGGGTGTGTTGATACCTACTTTTTTAGACCTTAACGCTACAAGCGGTGTGCCTTTGTTGAGTACAAGCGTAATGGTATCGGTATGAAGCCTGTCCGTTACTCTAATTTGAATACTGTACGCATAGTTTGGATTAAATTCAATTACACCGCTACTATTTGATAGTTCGAGAGTAGCAAATTCAAATGTTGATGAAGTGAACGAAACTGTCATATTACACCAGCCCGAGTAGCTACCGCCGTTTTGAGCGTATCTAAACTTACCCGATACAAGCGTATTTTTCACAACATTGTTTACAGTAATCGGGGACATTTTTCCCGAAAAACTCAACTGCACCGTTGCTTCGACTTCGTTCTTACGGCGAACTGTATAATGGTCGATTGATATATCGGAATAATCAATTACCATTATATTCTTTGACACCGCCGTAGAATAACCTCGACTGTCAATCGCTTCTACTTTCAATGTTACCGTACCAGAAACACCTATCACACCATAATCAATAGTAGTAGTAGTAAATGTTTTACTCGTAGAGCCAACCGTCACCTTATAGGACGAAATACTTGCACCATTTTTAGCGGCTACAGAGCCAATGGTTATTTCAAGTGTTGAATAGCCTTTAATATAAATCTGGTCGCTACCTGTAATATCGACTGTTCCGTTATCGTCACTATCTTTGTGAGTAAAACCAGAGAAAGTCGGAGCAGATGTACCCGAGGTAGTCTGCACCGTTGCGGTCTTACTAACTGTACTACCGATTTGTGTGCTACCACTGTATGTAGTTAAGTAGAAAGTTCCTGTAAACGATTTCTTACTCGACATATAGTTGAGAATTGTCGTTCTCTGTGCAGATGTAAGCGTAATCGTTTTATTGTTTGTACCTGTGCTACAAGTCAATCCTGTAATTGTCAACACCGTTGTACTGCCGTCTTTAATGACAAGCGTATGTGTAAACGATGCATACACAGTCCAATTCATAGTCAAAACAGGACTTGCTACATCTACTGTAAAGGTGTTTACAGAATTAAGTAGGGTATTACCTAATGTTTTTATAGATGTCGCAGAAGATGTACCCCAAACTTGATTGTATTGTCGTCTTGCACGAACTTTAATCGAATAACTTGTATTTGGCGAAAGTCCTGTAACAGTCTTTGTCGCCGTTGTACCAGCCGTAGTAGAAAGTCCGTACCAAGTTGAGCCGCCGTCCAGACTGTAATCAAAATCATCGGCTTTTGCACTCGATGTAGCAGTAATTATTACAGAACTTGCCGTAACGCTTGAAGTTGACACTGATACAGTCGGTGCAGAACGGTCGATAGTGGTTAAGGTCATTGTACCGCCGTGTTCTGTTACCGCCGATGTGTAAATCGCCGTAGAGAAACCGACTGAAATACTTTTTGCACCGTTGCTGTTATGAGCAACTGTTATCGTACCGCTTGTCGTTCCTTTTGCGGCTGGGAACTGTTCTGTACTCCACCCTGTACGAGCTTTGTAATAAACTTGCGTACCATTGATTGTTACCGTTGTCGGTCCAGTAGAATAGTAATTTACTGCACCGCCGAGAGATTTCAATGTCCAAGTTAAAGTAGAGGTGTTCGCTATAACATTTACAGATTCAGTAATCGTTAATTGCAAATATCTACCGTCATAAGAATTACTTGTAAAAGTTGCCATAACCTCACCTCTAATCGTCTATATACACAATGTTTGTTCCCAAGAGAGTTCCGTCAACGATGTGGGGCAGAACTCTAATCTTGCCACACTCGGCTTGATTTTTAATATTTACCTTTGTAAATACACTTTCATCGCCGTTTACTGTCAAGATTTGCATAGCACCATACCATACCGAGAAAACACCGGGGGTAATTTGCGATGAATACTTTGTGGAGGGGTCTGCTACCTCAATTCCGTATGCGTTCACTTTTTTAGCGATAACATTACCGTCTTTTGAAAAACCAGACTCCCATACAGGATTTCCACCATTCCAACCGCTATTGGTGTAAGCAAAGCCTCCAGCGTTTTGAGTATAAATTGTGGTACTTGCCTCAAGCGTAGGAGCATCGTGCATATAATATTTTTTAGAGCCGTCTTCTTGCGGTATTACCGTAGAATAAACTCCAAGTGAATTAGTAATCAATTCGTTAAATGCCAAAAGCGATTGAACACTGCTATTAAGTGTTTCGTTTAAGGCATTTTTTATTGTTTTAATTATCAACGATTCTCGTTTGGTTAAAGGGTTAGCCGTTGCATAACCATTGTTTGTTTCTGTTTCGCCCTGTCCTTGAATAGCAGTACCGCCGTTCAAAGTAAAGGTAACATTTGTAACAATCGTATTATGCGATATTCCGTCTTTGTCCACATATTCCACTATGTCCATAGGGAAAACTTGTGGCATAGGTTTCGTGGTACATTCGTAAGGACGATAGGTAAAGCCACCGACTACGGAATATATTGCTTCCGAAACCGCTTGAAAATCGTGCTGAATCAAACTGTTGCCCTCGATGTTAAAAGCATAAGCATCATCGCCTATTAAGTAAATGTTCGAGTCTTCATCAACAACTTGTACACCGCTTATTACAATGTCGTTTTCCAACATATCCGAAGAATAGCGTTCGGATGGTGTAATTTTAGTCGTAGTAGGGTTATACCAAGAGAGTTGTAATTTACCCTCCCAATCTATAAAACCGCAAGTAGCAGTTAATTCAGCCACCCACTGAATGATTTGACGATAGGTTGTTTCATCGGTAGGTGCTTCGTTGATAATATAATCGCTATTCGGTTTATCACTTATATCTGTGCCAAGCGTTACATTACATATCGTACAAGTTTGTGATAACAAACTTTTGACTGTCATTGGAAATGTAAATAAAGACCAATCGACAGGCTTATCAAACAATACCATTCTGTCTAATGCAGAAATAGGAATAGTCGATAATTTACGATATGGCTCGTCTATTGTGAAATAACCAATAGGTACATACTGCGTTTGAGCGTTTTCCCATTTACGAGCATTGTATTTAGTAACACCCACTCGTACAAAAAGTTCAGCACCCTCAAATTTAATGTTGTCAAATTTGCCTCCTCCGTTATCAAGAGTAATAGCAAATTCGGCAGCAACAGCCGAGCCTATTTCAATACGAGAGCCAGATATACAAGTGCGGTCAACTGTCATAGAGCCGAGAATAACATCGGACTCCGTGATAGTAATTGTTTCATCAACACCGTAAAAAATAATTTCTACGGTCTGTCTGTAGTTTTGATTAAAAAGGTCAAGAGCTTCTTGTGATAAAGGATACATTACACACCTGACCTTTCTACAAGGTTGAACGAAATGTTGCTCCACCTACCACACTCTGCATTATAAAGAGGAGCAGAACGGTCGCCTACATAGAAAACGCTTTTGACATACTTGCCCTGTTTCGCATCGAGATAGTCAACCTCAACATATTCGGGGTCAAATTGCTGTAAAATCTTTGCACCCTCTGCGATAGTAACATTGTTCCAAGATAGTTCGATACCTACGATTTGACCGATACGATTTTTGTCCATAACGGTATCTTCGGTACGACCAGCGTTCTTATTAGACAAATCTTCTTGCTTCCATTTATAAGTAGAAGGGCATTTAACAGCCACTCCGTCAACCGACCTTATCGGATTATAATTCATAGCCATATAAATACCCCCCTTTCCTTATGTTCCTACCGGCACGATTGTTTTACCGTGACGGCGATTGTTTCTGCTTTGTGCTTTTGTGATAGTAGATACATTGATTTCTCCGTTATTATCTCTATCGAGAAGTTGACGAAGCAACCTATTCTGTTCACGGAGCAGATTGTTCTGTTCTTGGTTTGCATCGTAAACACCGCTACGAATACCGTCAACAATTTGGTCGTTATTTGCTACAGCAGTTCTGCCGTTTGAGAATTTACCAACCAATTCGTTGTGATTTGCGTAGAACAAACCGTCTTCTCCGTCTGGGAAACCTCCGTCCTTGAGGCGAGGAATACTAATAGGTTTAATGTTAAAACCGAAAGTGCTACCACCTATAACCGGCACCCAATCGGGAACTTCCCAAGAAAGTTTGTTTAACATCTTGATTATAAAATTAACACCGCTTTCAAATATCCCGATAATTCCGTTTACCATTTTCTTAATAAAACGAGTAACAGGGTTATCGTCCATATCGGAGGCGGCTTTTACACCCTTGATAGATGCAAAAATTAAGGCGATACCTAACGGAACTCCGGCTCCTGTCAAGCATAACAAAATACCAAGCACAAGACCAAAGCCCGAAATAATTGCCAACGCTGCCGATAATACAGTGTTGATTTTATCCTTAACCCAATCCCAATTTACCGCTATCGCCGTTGCTAATCCAGCAGCACCAAGTACAATGAGTGCGACACCCAAAGGAATACCGACACCTGTTACACAAAGAATAATACCGATTACTAACAACGCAGTAGATAATATTGCCGTAATAATTGAGATAGTATTTTTAACCTTGTCGGACATTGTGTTCCAACCAATTTTAGCCGTTGCAACTAATCCGGCTGCACCTAAAACAAGTAATGCTATACCAAGAGGAATAGCCGCACCTGTAAAGGTCAAACAAGCACCCAACACGAGTAAAGCGGCACTTACCGCAAGACCGATAATTGTGAGAGTTTGTTTAATATCGTTAGGTAGTGCTTCCCAACCTAACACTGCGGCAGTTGCGAGTTCCGCAGCACCAACTATCATTAGACCTATACCAAGAGGAATAGCCGCACCTGTGAAAGTTAGGATTGTACCAAGTACAAGTGAAGCCGCACCAACTGCAAGACCGATAATAGTTATTGTGTTTTTAATGTTGTTCGGTAAGCCCTCCCAATTTTCAGCGACAGCCGTTGCTAATGTAGCCGCACCGCCAATCATCAAAGCGATACCCAAACCTGTAGCAGCACCCGAGAACGCAAGAATTGCACCAACAACTATCAATGCTCCCGATATAATCAACATTATGCTTGTAAACTTATCTTGCAACATTCCGTCAGCATAACCCCAATTTTCTGTCGCAGCAGATGCTAAAGCATAACCGCCAACAACCATTAAGCCTAAACCGAGAGGTACATTTGCTCCCGAGAATGTAAGGATTGCACCTACAACAAGAGCAGCACCGCCGAGGGCGGCTTTTAAGTTTTCGAGATTTGCTTTTAGATTTTCCACTACTGCCGATGTTGTATCGGATATAGGGGCAGTTTCAAACATAGAACTGTAATCGGGTGTACTACTTGATGCAGAGCCGCTATCGTTATTACCAATGACAGTTATTTCGTCCATTCCGGCAAAAGACTTTTTAATCTTGTTCGCAGTTGCAGTAGCAGTTTCACCATACTCTTTCAAGACCTTTTTAGCCCTGACAAAAGTGGTTGCACCGCCCCACGCAGATACAAACTGATTAAATGCGTTCAATGCCTTTATAATGGCATCAGCCATAGCTTCTAACGCTGGTGTTATCGCAACAATAACAGGATATAACGCTGCACCGATAGAGTTTTTCAAATAAAGCGACATCGTTGATAATTTGTTCATCGAATTAGCAGTTTCGTCACTATATTGTGATATGTTCTGCAAACCCTCCGACACACCTTGCGTAAACATCATAAAAAGACGAAAAGCACCGCCATATACCAATACAATGTTTAACACTTGGAAAAGACCCTTTTTAGCCTTTGCACAACTTGTCGCAGCAGATGCACCCAATGTCTTGAAGTAGCCACCAAGTTTCAAAAGCCCTCGTCCTGTTGCTCCTGTAACCGCTTTGACACCGCCGATTATTTTGGTAAAAAGTGATATTTTTGTATTAGCAACATCAACACCGGGAGTATTAACAGGAACATCGACTGTCTTCGGTATATCGTTTATAGCCGCAGTTGCAGATTCTATCTCACTAACTGTATCGCTTATACCGCCGACATCAACTGTCGTCCCAATTTCACTTGGCACATCACCTATCGCAGAGGTAACATCTTTGATTTTGTCGCTCATTTCTCCTAACGAGCCTGTTGTTTTGGAGAGTTTTTCCAGAGGGGCAAGGTTTGAAAAATTAAGAGATGCAATTTTCTCCAATTTAGCACAGACTTTATCTAACCCCGATGATTCCGAGATTTTCTTAATCTTTGTAAGTGTTTCTTCAAGTTTCTCTAAACCCTTACTTGCTTTGTCCGATTGAGTAACGACCTCAATCTCTAATTGGTCAATCGTTGTCCCCATTTTTCATCGCCTCCTCTCGTGCTTGTCTTTCAGCGTTTCGAGCCTCGGCATACTCACGGTATTTTTGAGCCTTTTCGAGCATTTTCCTATTCTTATACTCAATAACATCTTCTTTGGTATAAGGATAAGGCTCGTCAAGATACTGTTCGACAGGCTCTTTCGATAGACCTCGTAACGCTGGAACGATTGCTTTGAGAGCATCATAAACATAGCGACCATTTAACCAAGCCAAATCATTATTTCGCTTTTGCTTTATTTTGTACGCTTTGCGATAATAAATCACTCGGTCGGCTGACCCATACCAAAATTCGTCATAAGTCATACCGATAGATAGGTAAAACGGACATTGTGCCTCAAATTGTTCTGTAAAAGTTAAAGGGGAAGCTGGGCTTACCAGCTCGCTTCCCACTCGATGTTTCCCTCGTCTTCCTCTGGTTCGTCAACAAGGTCAATAAGCGGCTCGTTAAACATTTCGGAGAGTTTTTCAATAAACGCATCCTTGTTTTTGATTTGATAGAGCAAGTCTTTAATTACACTATTTTCAACAAATCTGTGGTGCATCTGGAACGCACCGGCAAACAACGCTGGGAGCATTGTCATAGGCTTTTTACTGATGTCAGCAGCAATAAAACCCTGTCTTTCCATTGATTCAATACTCTTGCGATTAAATTCAAGAGTGTATTCCTTACCTGTTTTCTGGTCTTTAAGAATAATTTGTTTTGCAGCCATAATTTAATTCCTCCAAATTAAGAGTTGATTGTTACTTCTTCAATATCGTCAGCTGGATAAGTAATGAGTTTAGCTTCACGAGCAGAGCCTACGCTACCGCCGGAAAAACTTGTAAACACATCACCGTGCCACTGCCAACAGCCGTATTCGCCGTTCTCACCGAAACGAAGCTGGTAGTAATGGTCTGTACCCTCCAACGCTTTGATTTCCTTGTATGCGGCTTTGTCGTAAATGTAGCCAAACTCTTGGTCGGGAACATCTACCATACCGGGAGTGTACTTCTTCTGCTTACTCGACATATTGGAAATATCAAGTTTTTCGGGAGCAGAAAAAAGTTCGGGATAACTCGTAATATCAACAAGTTTCTTAAACTCTCCGTCTGCGGTTGCAGAGTGCATCAAAAAGGTATTGATAGTAGTTTTTTCCATAACGAATTTACCTCCTGTAAATTTTTAGGTCTTTATCAACGATTGCTCTATAACGAGCAGTAATTCTATAAACTGTTGCATCTTCCAAATTAGGTGTAGGTTGACAAAAAGTTCTTGTGAGCCCCATACCCGACAAAACATCATCTGCGGTTTTAATGATTTTCTTACATTCTTCCTTTTTACCGGCTATCTTGTTTGAATAAGCATTAACTTCCAACATTATAGATGCTGCGTTTTCGATTCTTGCAGAGTTTATAAAAGGCTCGTACACCGAGTTGTCCATTACCACCAAAGTACAAAGCGGTAATTTACTGCTATTAGAATACATAGAGTCCATATTTATATCACTCGGCATTTTGTTTTTCACTATGGTATATAATTTGTTTTCAATATCTATCATTGTGAAAACACCTCCCTTGCGATTTCAACGGCTTTCTGTTCTAATTCTCTTGCGGTTTCGTACATAAAAGGTCTTGACGGCATACCTTGTGTAAATCGAACTCGACCTTGTTTGGTGTCATAATAATACCAGCCGTCCTCTCCGTGTCCGTTGCTATCGTAAGCCCACGGCATAGTAGGGTGAGGACTTGCTGACCCTCTAACACCTGTACCAAATTCCACAAAACAAGCGTGTGAGCAATCTGTGAAAATAATACCTTTGTTTCCCTCTTTGTAGAGGGTATATTGTAAACTGTCTTGAAGTTCGCTACTCTCTATCGCATCTAATTCCATAATTTTGGCTTTCGCAATATTTGCACCGTCTTCAAGCAGTCGTGTGAGAAATTCTTTGATTTTCTCCTGTACTTTCTTTTCGTATTCTTCAATTTGGCGAATAGCATCGTCAATATTTCCGAGAGATACAGTAATCTTGTGCATACTTATCGCACCTCTACTTTCTTTACGGCAATAAGATTAGAATTTACACCGTCCCCAATCTTTTTAACCACATAGTCAAAAGGTTTAGAGGTGTCAGTTTCATCAATCCATAATACCGATGTTTCAGTAAGAGGTAGGTCTGTATCACAAGTAACGAGAGTTCTATCGTAATCAAGAACATCACCGAACTGTCGAGTCGCACTCTCTCCATTTGCTGGGGAGGTATTGATACGAAGTTCAACAGGCTCACTATAGATAGGAGTAGTTTCGCTTGTATCGTAACCGTCCTCGTCCTTGATTGGCTCGTTCTTTATGAACAGAGCATAATAGATAATTCTCTCATTTCGTTTGAGTGTTCTCATTTAGGAATACTCGGATAAGGCATAATATCGGAGAGCATAGATTCGGGAATTGAAGCATTTTCGTATGTACGGTCAATGCCATTCTCTTTGTGCGATATTTGACCCTCCGCACCTTGTTTGTTGTAAAGGAAAACAGCAATCTCAATCTGTCTTGACTCGTATCGAGTAGGAAGCGAAGCCTTTATATCTTCGTCCATAGGATAGAGCCGATTAAGTATCGCTCTTTCAGCATCGGTAAGGAACATAAGTAGCAAGTCGTCTTCACTTGCATTAGCCCCGACCTGTCGCCGTAGTTTTGTAAGTTTATAACTGTCTGCCACTTATGTTCCCTCCTGTAAATTATTCCGCAGTAGTTTCGGTAGTAATAGTGCCACCGGCTACATATACTTTCTTGCTGTATTCGGGAGCAGCAAAGTCAGTAGAAAGACCGGTGATTTTGCCGTGATACCACTCTGCACCATAGTCAAGACCAGCCTGTCCATAAATCTGGTACTTATCAGCCGCACCTGTTTTAGCAAGGGGTTCGAGGAAGAAGTTGCCCTTTCCGGGAACAGGCATATAAACAGGAGCACAGATAGTAGGATTGAATACGAGAACTGTACCAGCTGGAACACGAGGGTTAGCGGCAATACCAACATTACCAAAAGGTGTAATGAGTTCATCAATCTTAATACCGTTGATTTCTCTTGCTGCCGGAATAACAGTAAGACCATTAGCAGAAGCATCAGCGTTTAACTGCATAATGTGAACAGAGTTGCACATAAGAACAAGACTGTCAGTAGGTGCAAAGCCGTCCGAAATAGACTTAATGAGTTCTGCAACAAGCCAATAACCGAGAGATGCACCCTCTGCCGCAGTGATGTTAGACTCGATTGCGGTAATAATACCTCTGGTCTTATAAGCCACATCGTCATAATTTC
The DNA here is from genome assembly GCA_017622555.1 of Clostridia bacterium. Classification (GTDB taxonomy): domain Bacteria; phylum Bacillota; class Clostridia; order Oscillospirales; family Acutalibacteraceae; genus UBA737. Next base: position 65,042 of record JAGAQV010000015.1, on the reverse strand, counting down.
CGTCTTGGAAAGTTCCGTTAAGGAAAGTAAATTCAATGTCGTTTGCGATTGCTGCCATAGTGTTAGCAACTTGGAAATCAAGTTCGTTAGCTGGATTTGCTTCCTGTCCAGCGATGTTCAAACCAGAAAGCTGACCCATAGAACTCTGCTTACCATAAGAGATAGCCAAAGCTCTCTGGAAAATCTGGCACACATTACTCTCCTGTTTGCGAGTAACAAACTCGGGATTAGGAGCAGTCAAAGATGCAGATTCGCTGATAGACGGCTGGGATTCACCGCCACCTGTAGCGTAAGACTGCGAAGTAGCAAATACCCAGTGATTTGTGTTACGACTCTTACCACCAATAAGAGTCGAAAAAGGTGTTTTAGTGTTTCCCTTGTTGAAAAGCATACCGCTATAGTTCAACAGATTATGGGAAGTCATAACATTAGCTTCATTTTTAGCCATAACATTTATTCTCCTTTGTCAATTAGTTCTTCTTGTTGTTTTCGCATTAAAGCGGCTGCACCGGCAGTATCGCCTCGTGCGAGTGCCTCGGAAATTTCAGTAGCGTAATCCTTTTTAGAGGATTTACTACCGTCACCAGCAGGTGTCCTTGGTGTACTCCTCTGTAACTCGGCTCGGAGTGCCTTTTCCGTAGCTGATTTTTGATTGGTAATAACCGCTAAAAGATTTTTAGCAAGTTTCATTGTTTTATCGACATCTTCCGAAACAATGTCGTCAATGACATCTGCATAATCCTGTTCGGTTAATCCACCCGAAACGAAAAGTTTTTCTACTTCCAGACGATTACTTTTCGCAGTAAACTCTTTTTCTTTGTTGTTTGCGGCGGTAATGGCTGCCTGTACCTTTTCATCGTCCGTCATATTACTGTTTTTCAGTTCGGCAAGTTCCTTTTTCACTTTCGCAAGTTCCGATGCCGTTTTGTCAAATACTGTTTTTTCCACCGACTTGGGCAAAGTGGTAGGGTCAACAAGCTGACGATTTGCGAGTACGGCATTGATTTCCTCAACTGTCATACCCTCTCGGTAATCTTCACCGAGTAATGTTTGAATATCTGCCATAAGATACCTCCTGTGTTTTTCGGTTGCTTCTCTGCAACTATATTTTGCGTTTGTCGAGTTCTCTCTCGTTTTGTCTTTTATCGACTTCTGTGTCGTATGTTTTAACGGTTATTACCGTTTGAAACCTTATTCTTCTTTAGGATTCGGTTTATTGTTAGCCGGTACGATATTGTTATCGTCCTCGTCAACATTACCGTTGAGCATAGGGTTATCGGCATCTGCCTCGTCCTTTGTTTTCCACTTGTTACGAATGTAAGGCAACGAATCAATGTAAACTTGTTCGGGGTCGCCAAACAAACCGCAAGTAGTAATCGCAATTTGTGGGTGAATACCAGCCTCAAGCATATTTTGAAGACCTTGAGTCTTGGTAAGAAGATTGTCGGTATTACACGGACGAAGTTTTATATCAATGTCCGATAAGCGAATATCTATATCTTCTGTATCTTTAACCAACTTCAAAACCAATCGTAAAAAGCGTTTTTCCGATAACTTGAACATTGATTCAGTATCTTTCGCTTTTGCCGCAGCAGCAGACCAGCCGTCACGAAGAATAACCGCTTGACCTGTATCGCCTGTCGTTCGGTTAGTTCCGTTTCTGTCCGGCATACCGCAGATTATCAACACCATTTGATACAAATGGTCGATAACTGTTTGAACTTGTTGCTGATTGAGTTCCGAAGAAACGATGTCAATATCAGCCGGAGTTTGAGGGTCGCTTTTGAAAGCGATTGCTCCCATTTCTTTGAGTTCTTCAAAAGTTTCTTTGTCTATGCGTACATTTATGAACTTCATAAACGCTTGAATAAACTGCTCAATACCGTCAATACGATTAGACTCTGCATTGTTGATTTGGTCGAGCAAACTCATAACCAACTCAAAAGCACCTATACGAGAATTATTCGCCGGATATTCAATTATGGGAATATGACCGAGTAAATGACCCTCACTGTGAGTAATTGTATCTTCGGTAATCTCATAATAAGTATCATTGGTGTAGCAACAATACACGATAGTCTTGTCTGCTTTTTCAACCTCTTGAATAGACATAAGAGGTTTTTTACCAAACCCTTTGTAATAGACAATCCCTGTATATCGAGCATCGAGTGTATCTATCTCGAAAGGACTTTCACCCTCTGGGACTTCTACCTCGGGAGGTAATACCATTCGATAAGCCGTACCGCATACGAAAAATGATTCTGCAAGGTCTTTGTCTTTTGTTGCTTTATCTTGCTGAAACATAAACTCGTTAAGCAGTGCGATTTTTGAAGTGACTTCCATATCCTCGTTTTCGAGAGCAGTCGGTTTTTCAAGTAATTCTTTACCGCTATTGGTCGCTCTGCGAACATACTGAACAGGCTCACCAAATTCGTAGCCAACTTTGAACGAAACAATTTCGTGAGCGTGATTTTCCACTACACGATTGTTAATTTCTGGGCGAACTTTCTTTTTGCGTTTGAGAATGGGCTGATTCCCACGAAAATAGTTATAAAGATATTCCGTTTCTTCCTTATTCTTTTGAAAGTCGGGCAGAACGGACTGTAAAACACTTACGATGTTGTCTGCTGTGATTTCTTTCTCGTTCGTATAGAGAACAGTTCGACCAAAGTAGTTCCTAACAGGTATGGCTTTCACGACTTGACCCCCTTTGCTTAAAATAAAAAAAAAATGGCACTATTACGAGTCCTTTCGGACAAGCAATAATGCCTTAAAATGCGAAAAATCGGGTGTTTTAACCCTGTTTATACAATTATACACCTGTATTATATTAGAAAATTTCTAATTTGTCAAGACTTATAATGCAAAATTGTTAGTAATTTGCTAAAAAGGTCGTTTGAAAACAACGGTTTCACCTACACCGTGGAAAAGTTCGTCAGCCAACATAGCTAAACTATCACAGGCATCATCGTGAGGGTTTTTTCCTGTCTGTACAAAGGTTGTAACCTCGGACATAAATCGTTTATACTCTTTTGACTGATGTTTTGGAGCAATAAAGAAGAATTTTCGTATGTCGGGGGCATATTGAATTATACGAGCCAGTTTTGATTGGGTATTTGGTGCTTTTCGTGAGTAAATATTGATATGTACTCCGTCTTTTCGTAACAAAGTATCAACTTTATCGGCATATTCTGCACCGCCGTTATTCGCCTCAAAGCGTTCCGTACTCGGTAAATGTTGTTTTGACCTACCTACTACAACAGGGTATGTAACTTCTTTATCGCCTGTGTTGAAAATGACATCGTGAATATAGACACTATCGCCAAAAATGTATGCAAACGGCATTGAAAGAGAGTCGCCACCGCCCCAAGCTACATCACATACAGCTTTTTTGACTGGCTCTCCCTCTGGTAATACTCCGTTATAGTAATTTAACTCGTCTTGTGGGAATAACAAACCCTCTCGAATATAAGGTTGACCCATATACTTCGCCCACCAAGTTGCTGCATCTATTGAATTTCGCATATCGTGATAATATTCTGTTGAAAATCCCACTCCGTACATATAGTCGAAGTTGCTCTCATCGTCTTCGTTAAGAGCCGGAATTACTCTAAAGCGATAACGAGGATTATCTTGATATTGGTCGTGTATTCTGCCGAGAGGGTCAAACACATTCCAGCGTGTACCAACCATTAACTCCAACGCTCCGTCTTTCTTACGGTCTTTAAGCTGGTTAAGGTATGCATCGTATTTCGCTTGAAGTCTGTCGGGGTTGAGTGATTCTTCCAAGTCCTCAATCAAGTCGTCCGAATACAAGATACCGTCCTCACCAATTTCAACCGCACCTGTCAAAGTACCGCCGATTGAACGACAGGTGATTGTCGGAAATCGTTTCTTGCGAACGAGGTCAATCGTTTCGTTCTTCGCAGAGTTATCCACAATTTGAACATTAGGAAAAACCTCGTTCCACAGGTAAGTATTCGGGTCGGTAATGATTGATAAGATTTCTCGGTAAAATCCGTCCGTCAATTTATCACTATGTCCACTCATTACATTGGCGGTTTCCGGGTATTTACCCATTATCCAAGTCATAAACATAATGCAGAGTGTTGACTTGCCGACACGAGGGGGTAATGATATTCCCAAAAAGTCTATTTTTCTGTCAGCAAGGTCTTGTAAATCTTCAACCAGAGTTTTCAGTTGTTTGCGGCGAGGAATATAAAACTTCTTTTTAGCTGGTCTGTTCCATTCGAGATAGATTAGATACGAGTCAAAGACATCTTTCGCCTCAAGGTGATAACTCTCTTTGCGTATTTCTTCGAGCGACTGTATAAAGTCCCAATTCTTGCTTTCTTTTTTCGCTTTCAAGCAAAGTTGACGAAGCTTTCCGTTGTATTCAAATGATTTCGCTTTGTCAGTTTGAAAAATAATCTTGATACAATCGAAGCAGTCATTGTAGAGCCGTTCGTTTAACGGCTCTTTTTCTATTTTTTCAAAAATTTTATTTATTACTTTGTCCATAAAGACCTCCAAAAGAAAACGCACAATCGCAAAGCCAATTAAGGCATCGCAATTATGCGTTAGAGTTTAGTTTATTATAATTTTATTCCCTTTGCGTTCAAAAGTCAACGCTATCGGTGAATCATCAACATTCAAAAGATACGATGTCGGTTTTGCTCCGTACATCTTCACTTGTAATTGATATTCACCTTTTGGTAATTCAACACCTTTCGTTTCTCCGTTACCTAATTTCACAATCTGGTCGTTTATTGTAATCTTCACAGCCACATCTTTGTAGAGCGTTCGATAGTGTCTTATGAGTTTAACATTTCCCTCAACGATTTCAGTCGGTGTAGCAGAAATTGCTTTCACTTTTTGAAAAGGTTTTACTTTCCACGACTTACCGCAATTTTGACAGACGGCATAGGATTGAGTTTTGTTCGGTCGTAAGAGATTAAATATTCCGAATAGTAAAAACATAAAACAACCTGTCTTTTGTTTCTCCGATACAACTTGAAAATTCACATTATCGGAATGACATCTGGGACAATTCATATTCGATTTTCCTTTCGTAGTTTTGATGCTGAAAATGAGGTTTGTTACAGAAACCACGAAAAATTGCTAAATTCTTTTATATATTATTTTTCTTTATTATTTCTTATATATTTTTATTTTTCTTTAGAAATAGAGAAAAGAAAATGGTTTGTGTAACAAAATGCCGATAAACCCTTATTTTAAGCGGATTCTTGTGTTACATTTTCTGTTACACTTTGTTACAGAAACTCAAAATGTTACAGAAAGAAAATGTAACAAATGCGATTTTTCTCAATGCTTGTTACAGAAACTTTTTGTAACAAAACAAGAAAATGGACAGAAAATGTAACAGAAAGTGTAACAAATTATGCCCGAGTAAGCTCGTACCATTTACTACGACCTATGCCTAAAATAGAGCAACCTTGTTTGACGGTGATTTCACCGTCTTTTTGTTTTTGCAGAATTTTTTGAAAATCGGAAATCTCTTTCGTAGGTCTTCCAATTTCTCGTCCTGTTTTAGCTGATACTCTTTTGCCGTCTATTACCGGCATAGCATCTATGCCCTCACGCTGACGAGTACGAATTTTGTTTCGTTCTTCTTCCGAGATAGCACCGAGGACTTCAATCAATATGTTATTTATCATATCGAATATCCAGTCCTGTCCTTGAATTTCTATAAGCGTAGTAGGAACATTCAATATTCGTACAAGAACTTTTCTCTCTTTAAAATCTCGAAGTTCGGCTTTTATTTCTTCTTTGTTTCTGCCGAGCCTGTCAAGTTCGGGGATTATCAGTTCATCGCCGGGACGAATTGCGGTTTTCAACTTTTGGTATTCAGTACGGTTGAAATCTTTACCCGACTTTTTGTCTGCATAAATACGCTCGTCCTTAATATTTGGTCGGTATTCTTTTACCGATACAATTTGACGAGCAAGGTTTTGGTCTTTGCTTGATACTCGTAAATAAGCGAATGTTCTCATTCTATTCTAAACCACTCCTCTTGTTCTCGTACATCTCTTGGCATAAGTACAATTTTGTAATCGAGCATACGCAATAATTCGTTAAGGTGTGCAATACCGATGTTGTTTGACCTTATTCTATCGCTAACAAAACGAGGCGGTTTTCCCATACGGTCAGCAAGTTTGTTTGTACCTACACCTTTTATTTCCATAATTGCTTTCAAACATTCTTTGGTATTCATAGTCGTTTATACCTCCTTTTGTTACGATTATATACGAATATAATCGAATTGTCAATACTAATTTTTGAAAATTTTGCCTTTTTATATTTTTCGGTACTCGTGGGGTTCACCATACATTATATATAAACAAAAATAGCCCCCGGGGTAGTCCTCCGACAATACCAGAGCCGGAGCAGATGAAGAACGAACAAAAACACGGACGACTCTATTATATATTGAAAAAGTACACAATAACAATACATTAAAAGAAATACGAAAATAATCGAAAAATTTTATAATTTGCTATTGACAATACGAAAATAATCGTATATAATATAGACAGATACGAAAATTATCGTATTATATAACATACCCACGGCACACAGTACACAGAGCAGCCGAGGCGGTTATATAAAAATATGTTGCTTTTTATTTCGTGTAAATACTCGACACATCGAACAAAAGCAACACAGCAACAAAGAAACAATATAAACCAATAAAGAAAGGAACTAAACACAATGAGAACGACAACAAAAGAATTTAAAAACAAAGTACAGCAGCACATCATCGACCGCCTCGGGAATCCGTGGGATTATGAGAACGACCACGAGAACGAGAACGCAACGACCCCCGAAAAGCTTCAAAATGTAGTTGAACAGTTTAAAAGCTGGTACTGTCCATTTGAGCAAAGACGAACCCCGAACAGATACGAAGCGTTTAAAAGTTTCTTGCAAGGGCTTCCCAGTTGCCTCAATGTTGAATTTACATATTATAACCAGAGGCAAACCCTCCGAGAGTGGCACGAGCAGACCGAAGCAGAGGCGGAGCGTTACAACGATTTACAGGTTGAAGCGGCTTACTATTATTTAATTTTTAGAGAGTTTTCAACACTTTGCAAAAAGCACAATATTACATTTTAAAACAGAGTAACGGACGGAGGGACAGCCTCCGCCGGTAATGTTGCCGGGTAGCTGGTTACAAGCCCAGACCAGACAATTATATTATTTTGGAGGTAATTATATTATGAAGTACAGAACAACAAGAAAAGCCCTCACCACTTCGGGCGAAAATTTGAAAAGTTGCGGCTATTGTGAAATTCAACATTTATTGAGAAATCACGATGCATCGGCTTACACTTGCGGCGTTTATGGTTGGAATTTTGATGTATTCCATATTTACGGCTTGACAATTTGCACAGGCTACAGAGGTATGCCCGGCGAACGCTTGAACGGTTGCGAGGAGTACGAGAAAAAAGCTCGTAATATATGGAGCTGGGAAAATAAAGCATCTTTTGAAGAAAAGCAAAAAGCCGTTGAAGAATTACTAAAAGAATTTTGTTTGAAGAACGGAGGCACAGTATGACTCAAGCAGAGTATAAACAATGGTTAATTGATGAAATAATGCAACGCAAAACGAACAATAACAGCCGGGAGCAGTTGCAAAAATTTAGCGTTAGAACACTTGAAAAATTATTTGATTATGTAGATTAAAGGAGTACGAGAAAATGACGACCGAAAAATTGATTGAAAAAGTAAATAATATTATTGTGAGCTTACCAGAGGAAGACAGAAAAGCCGCCTTTTATATGTTGAGCAAATCCCCGAAGCGATTCGGGGACACAGGCACGACCCCGGCATTATTGACCGACTTATTAAAGGATTTACAAGAGGACTTGAAAAACGAAGCAGCAAAAGCCTCCGGCAAGTTGTCAGCCAAGAAAGCAGCCGAAAAGATTTTCAAACAGCTTGAAAAACTTGATAAATCTTTCGGGGCTTATGTTTCGGACGGTAAACAGATTATCGGAGGCTCTTGTAGTTGTGTAAGACTCTCCGAGCCGTTACCCCTCCAAGAATACCCAGCCGGAGAAACTCCGCTAAATTATGTTGAGATTTTAAACAGTACATCAAAGAATAGCGGCGAAGTGTTGACACTTCCAAGCCTCGCAGAATTGACAGCCCACAACAAGACTCAAAAAGCATTGAATAAACATATTAAAAAATTTAGTCCGACTTATGACTTCGGGGAGGGGCTTCCAGCCGTGGACGGTGAAAAACTCGCAGAAGTTTTAGCTATTCTGGGAAGCAGTACGAGAGCAACAGCCTCGTTACACAGTCCGTTGTTGAAAGCTATATATTTTATAAACGAGTCCGGCGATGATGCTTTATTGATGCCGGTTAGAAAAGGAGTGTAAAACAATGAAAAATTATATTGATGAACTTGTCCGAGAGCGTGAGAACGATACAAAAACAGTACAAAATATAATGTTGTCTGTTAGTCCGTATTATCAAAAGCGTATTTTGAATGATGCGTTACAGTCTTACGCTATGTATATCAATGAAGAAATCGAAAGCAACAAAGAAGTAATGACACAGTTGTCAACAGTAAAGAGAGGTTAAAACAATGTTATCTAAAAAGACTACTGATATTTTAGAACAGCACGATATTACGCTACACAAAAGAGAAAAACAGGACGGTCAATTTTACCGTGAGATTGAATTTTATAGTGATGCCAGGGAAAATGTTATTGAAACTATATGGTATGACGGCACGAACGAGGGATTTTGTAGAGCGTTTGACAAAAACGCAGACGATTTTGACCCAGACGACCACGCTGAATTGTATGTAAATATGAGAGGTCAAAGAGGAGTCCCCGACAGCATACGAACGCTAATCGAAGATGCTGACGATATAAAAGAAACACTAACGATTGTAGCAAAGGAGTTGTTAGAATGTTTATAATCCAAACTGTTATTGAATTTATAGTTGTTGCTGCCCTTATTTATGGATTTATGCACGAGGAGTCAATCGCAGAGTGGGAGCAAAAACAATTTACTAAAATCAAAAAGAGGTTTACAAAATGAAAGTTGCATACATTGGAGAACATAACGAGAATACAGGCACATATTACCGACAGCGTATAACTGTTAGTCCCGAGGAGTTTGACGAACTCAACACAGCGTTGACAGGTCAATATAATTCTACCGCCTCAAGCGTGAGAGAAAAGCATATAATCACATCGGAAGAAATGCACCGCCTCTGTTATGCTAAACCTCTTGCGACAGGACAGAGCCGTTACTATTTAACATTGACACAGCTTTATATTATAGCAGCTTATTTTAGAAACAAGCGTATAACAGACAATAACACAATTTTGTTAGTGAAATGAGGTAAAAAGAAATGCTAAACAATAACCATTATTTAGTTGTTACTACAACAGAAATTAAAGAGGGAAAAGAAAAACATTATAGCTATATGATGAAAGTCCCCGGCAGCAACAATGTATGGTCTATGCTCAAAAGTATTCCGAATATTGTATCAGCCAACATTTGCGATACAAAGAAAGCAGCCGGACAACTTGTTGAACATTGGAACGACTGTTACAAAAAGAATGGCACATATTTATTTGACGAAACATTTTAGGAGGTTTAACAATGCGAATAGTAATATTAAAAGATATGGACGAGGGCAGCGTTGATGCCGTTATCGTAGCACAGGAAAGTACAGCACAAGACATCGAAAACGCTATTACCAGAGCTAGAACAAACCCAGATTATCAATGGGAAGATTTAATTAACGAACTACCAAAAGATTGTATAGTTTATGACACTTGGCACGGCGGTTTTAACACAGTTTATTATTAAGAGGTATCACGATGTTACACAGAGATAAACGAATAGGAAAAAGCCTTTACAGAATCACGAAAGAACTCACAGGCTATAAAATTTTAGAGATATACAACGATTCAAAAGAGTTTTGCACTCGAAAGAGTATGGACACATACGACACGACAGACGAAGCGTTGCAGCAGTTAGCACTAATCGACCGAGAAAGATATTACACAGACCCGACAAAGTTATCTTTCCTTGGAGGTAGATTTATTTAGCAGAGTGAGGAGGGCGACACCCTCCGTAATGCAGCCGGACAGACGGTCACAAGCTCCGATAGTCCGTAGGAGGTATTAAATGTTACAAAGAAGAAATACACCCGAGCCAACTCAAAAAGTCTGGGTTACTCCGAGTATTAAAGTAATGAGTACACCCAGCGATGAAGCACAGGCTGAATATTACAATGGTACAGAAATTGCAAAAGTAATAACAGCGTGTGGAGTCCCTTGCGAATTGGTAAAACAAGTTGTTGCTCCACAGGTTGCAACCTATCATTTTAAGCTCAATAATGTATTACAAATTACACAGTTGAAAAAGCCACTTGCGGTTGTATCAGCAAGAGTACACTCCAGCGTAAAACAGATAGCAAGTCGCAGCGGTGATTTTGCTTTAGAAATACCCACCGTCAAGCGAAAGACTGTTACTATACAAGAGTGTATGCTAACTAAAACCTTTAACGAGTACAACCGAACTCTCCGAACTTGCCTCGGTTGTTCTTGCGACAATGAATCAGTTGTATTATCCGTAGGTAAGATGCCACACATTTTAATAGCTGGTGCAACAGGTAGTGGTAAGTCCGTATTGCTTAACAGTATGATTGTATCGTTACTATATAGTGAAACTCCAGCTACCTTGCGTTTTGTAATGATAGACCCCAAGAAAGTGGAATTATCCAAGTATGAGGGACTACCACATTTGGATTGTCCTATTGTGAAAGACCATACATCAGCCGTTGCAACGCTTGAGGCGGTATGTGATGAAATGGACAGACGGTATAATGTTATGGCAGCACAGGGTTTTAAGAAAGCCTCCGATATGGGTTTACCCTCGATAGTGGTAGTCATTGATGAACTTGCTGACCTTATGCTCACAAGTAAATATGAATGTGAACAAAGCATAATCCGTATAGCACAGTTAGGTCGAGCCGCCGGTATTCATTTAATCATCGCTACACAACGACCGACAGTAAATGTTATCACAGGTTTAATTAAGTCAAACATTCCTTGCAAGATTGCCTTGCAGACATCATCAATACGAGATAGCATTACGATACTCGACCACAAGGGAGCAGAAACATTAACAGGTATGGGCGATGCCTTGCTGAAACTCCCGAGCCAAGTTAGTGAGATACGCTTCCAGAGTGCATACATCAGTGATAGCGACATCGAACGAGTGGTTGATTATTGGAAGCACAACGCTATTAAATAAAACAAAGGACTCCAGCTTTTGAAGTTGAAGTCCTTTATTATTTTACCGTCTTCACAGACGGCTTTTATTTTGCCCTGTAGAGCGTTTTGTTGTTAAGGGGTATAATTTCATTACCTTGTACTGAAAGTCGCTCAAATTAAAGCCTGTGGCTTGTCTGCAAGGCTTACAGATTGATTTGCATATCTCCCTTGTGTTTAATCGCAAATGTAAAATCGTGCAAGTCAGCCTTGAGGCAACGCAGATTGTCGTTTTCGTCCTTGTAAACGATTTGTACTTCTGCGATAAGTTTATCACGAGCCATAGTATAATATTTATACTCAATTCCCATACGAATACATTTATTTAGCGTTGTAACCTTGTAATCATCGAGAGAACGAGTCATATTAAATCTATGTTTAAATTCTATGATACCGTAATCAAATACGAAATTTTTATTATCATTCATATTATACCTCTGTTTCGGGAGGAATTATGTCGGGGTATTGCGTTAAATCTTTCAATTCTTCGCCTGTTTCAGCAACGATAATGTTTTGTTCCGTTCTTTCGCCCATTATTAACCCTCCCAATTTATTTCAGTGCCGCAATTCGGGCAGTAATTCAGTTCGCCTTGTAGCAAATCCATAATTCCACCGCATTTACCACAAACTGGTGCAAACTGTCCCGACTTTCCCTTATTAGCAATAGGTACAGGTATTGATTTTCTCGCAAAATGAGGACAGCCGGATTCTGCTTTGTACCATTTGAATTGTGTTCTCTGTTGTAAATGCTCGACCTCTTGACAAACGGTATAATGTATGCACTCTTGACAATCTCCGAGGTTATTCCTATTTAACAAATTGAAATGTTCGACTACAGGATTACTCATAGTCGTCCTCCACATCGTTAGCAGAATACAAGCGTTTGAGTTCGTTTTCGTCTTTCTGCGGCTCTAAAGGATTGTTACCGGGACTAATAACAACATCTTGTCTGTCATAATACCCCTCAAAATTATTCTTCATAAGGAATATACCAGACACAGGGTTAATTTTACCGTTCATCATATACTGTTCGTACAATTCCTCAATTAAACCTTTCGCCTTAACTGCAAGTTCGTGATGTTCTTTTCTGTCACGAGTAACTTTCGATTGCCAATTAAAGAATGTCATACGGCTTATACCGAGAGCGTTGCACAATCCGGCAAGACCGGGTTTCATATCCTCATTGATACAATGGTTAAAATACCAAGTTATTCGTTCGCCTACTTGTTGAGCATCGGCTATATCAATAGGGGGTAGAGAAAAAGCCTCCATAGCGTTACGCAAATATCGAGCGTTATCGCCTTTCTTGGTTTGTGGGTGCAAATACTGTTCACGAGTCATTCTCTTTGTATTTTGTTCTACAAGAGCCTGTACCTCGTCCTTTGTCTGCTTATCATAAGCCATTATAACAATCTCCTTTCTTTCGCAATTTTAACTGTTACTGTGGAAATTAAAGTCCAAATCTGCTGAACTTCCCAAGCGTGTAACCTTGAGGCAAGAGATACACATTCACCGAGATTGGTATTATCTTCGGTGAATACTGTACCAAGTACCGATTTTTCGCCGTCTGTTAGTCGCTGAACAACTTTGTCCGCAGCTATGTAATTGGTTTTGTCAACATCGTTCTTAAAGCCTTTATTCTTATTATAGCGAAAATAAAAGCGTAAGATATGGTTGACATAATCTGCATAATATGGCTTCATAAACTGCCCTCCTCGACTTTCTTGTTCTCTCTCGTTGCAATTTCTCCAGCACAAGCGGCATATCCGGCAAGGTCAATAAAACTATCGGGACTTGACCCTGTGGCAATTCTTGCAACTTTAAGCAACGACATCATAATCGCTACATCTTTTGGTGTAACTTCGTTTAGTGCGATATTGAGATTAGGGTGTGCGGCTCGTAAGTATGCAGACCAGAGATAACCAATCGTAGAGAAATTATCTTCGGGAGAGCCATAGTCCTGTTCTCTTTGACCGCAGACACACTTTTTAGCTTCGTCTAATACTTCTGCTCGTTTCATACTCTATCACGCACCTTTCCATATTCTGCACCGCATTTATCACATACGGCTTTGCCCTTGCGAACTTTAAGTTTTGTTCCACATTTAGTACACCACGAATTGCGGATTTCTTTCAACTGCTGTTTTCTTTTTAATTGTCTTGCTAATCCCATTATTTACACCTCTAATCTAAATTTACGACAAACTTCCAAGAACGCTCGTTACTTTCGCCGTTAGGTTTTCGTGTGCGAACTCTTGTAAGATTGAATTTTTCCTCAATTTCTTTATGGAATGTGCGAATAGATGCACCGAATTTAATATCACTGCGACTACACCAATCCTTAAATTCCGAGAATAATCGGTCAGTGGTGTCAGCCATAATAGTATCAAGACCGATATTTTCTTCGGCTATCCAAGTTAAGACAGTCGAGTTATCAGTTTTGTATGTTTCGAGTGCCTTTTTGACTACTGACGGATAAGTGAAATCGTTATTTGCGAGTAATCGTCTTAACCCTCTCAATCCCATATTCAACAGATACGACAATGCCTCATCAGTGGTAATCTTGTCTTCGATAAAAGGGTCAAAGTCTTCATCGGCAGAACTGAACGATGCTGTAAAGGGTATTAACATCAGTCGGGAATACATACCGTGAGATTTATCTGCGATACGAGGTATTTCATTACAGGAGAAAATCAATTTAGCGTATGATTTAAGATTAAACGGCTGTGAGTTTTTGCGTTCAACCATAACGCTTTCTCCTGTAAAGAGTTTTTTCAATAAGCCTGTATCTGTAATATCTTTTCGGTTAATATCGTCACCAATGTTTACAAGTTTGTTTTCAAGTTCTGCGGTTTTGAATTTGTCCGATAGTTTTTCCATTTCAATAGTGGAGCAGTTTGCCTCTCCTATAAACTTTTTCAAAAGATTAAGGATTGTACTCTTACCGTTACTACCGCCACCGTAACATAAAAAGCCTTTACGGAAACGACAATTTTTAATAAGCATATAACCGACCATTTCTTCAAATAAGTCGATTACCTCTCTATCGCCACAAAATGTCTTATTCAAACATTTATCGAGGTCAGCACAATAAGCGTTCGGGTCATAATTTACAGGAATGCGAGCAAACTCTATAATCGATGGGTCAAAAGGTAAGGGTTTATTGGTACGGAGGTCAAAACGAGTGTTTTTAAGATTGATAATGTACTCGTTAGGGTCAACATCTTCTGGTTTAATACAGGTGATTATCTTGATATAATTCAAAACTTCTGTACGCTGTGCAGTTTTGATTTTCGGGTACATTTCAATCATTCGTCTTTCAATACTGCGACCGGCTCTTGAATAATTTTTGTAATAGCCGTCTTCATAAACATAAATACTTTCGTTCATCGTTACAATACGCATATCGTGAATTAAAGCGTTAGCAAATATGTTATGTTTGAATTTTCCGTCTTCATCGAAGTAAGCGGAACTATTATCGGTAGCAATTTCTTCTTCGGACTTAAAAGACTCATCACGCAAGATAGTATCTATCTCGTAATCTTCCAATGATTCGCCGAATACGAACTGGTTAATAATCTTGATAGTTTTGCGTATTTGCTCTCGATTATAGCCTTTTTGTTGCATTACAAGAATGTACTCATATAACGCTTGATTCCGTCCGTCACCGTCTTTCATACCCTTAAATTTGTATTTACCGAACGAAAGAGGTCTTAACCACGCTGGAATAGTGTCGAGGTCGTCAAGTTTATATGTACGAAGCCACTCTCTCCACTCTCCGTCTTTTTTAACGACAGTAAAGCACAACTTACCCCACGAACGCACATCATAATATAGACCACAAGCACAACGAGTTTTGATAAGATTTTTCATCGGCTCGTCCGACTTAAACCATAAATGGACTCCTCGTGTTGTTTTCATCATATTACAATGTATGTCCAATTCTTCGACTATGTTTTGTATGATTTCAGCATCGGTAGGACTGTCAAAATCGAACACGACCATAGGCTCTGGTACGAGTACACCCAAATTGTCAAAATCTTCGACTTCGGCAAGGGGGTGTCCACCGTTAGATAATTTCTCCATAGGCTTTTTGTCGCTACCGAGTTTAATATATCGCATCAATTTTGTTCGCCTCCCAACTCTTGTACACACACATCGAAGTATCTACACCATAGGCAACAATGACGGCATTTCTTTCCTCGCATAAGCCATAGTTTTAGTCTTTTCATAATTACACCTTTCTGCGAGTACAGGGAGGGGTAAAAGTGCTTACCCCCCCCCAGCACATCACTAACCTAACAGTTCGTCAAGATTGACCTTGTTGCTTTTTGGAGCAGATTTTTCGGTTTTAGGTGCAGCAGTGGTAGTTTTGTCGAAACCACTTGCTGGTTCTTTATCACCGAGTTTTGCAAAAGTAAGTGTTTTCTCTGGGTCTTTCTTACTCTTAACCTTTTCGTGTTCAACGGTCGCTTTAATATAACAACCGATAAGGTCTGTATGCTCAATCTCGTCAAGTGACGGATTGTTAAGAGCAGTACGAGCGAAGAAAGAATAGGCATTGTTTGCTTTTTCGTTGATTTCTCCGTTCTCGTCAATCAAGCTAAATCTTTCGATATGCTTATAACCGTTTGCTGTTTCGAGTGTGAGTTCGAGTTTTCCAAAATCTTCGTCCCACTCGCAACCTGTAATTTTAAAAATGTGTGTTCCCTCTGGTACGATGTTAAAACCGCCTTGTGATAATTTCCAAGCCATAATTACTTGTCCTCCTTAAAATTTGATACAGGGAAAATGATACCCACTATTTCGGCATCTTCGTCTGGGTTTGAATTGTACTCTCGTACAATAAGAGCTTTCGGTTCAAAAGTGTTTTCAACCGAATTATAGGTACGGTTGATTTCCAAAAGGTCGCTGCGGTCTATCAGCGTGTATTCATCGTTTGCGATAGGAATACGAATGTCGCCACTCTCTGTCGCAAAGATGCGAATACAATCTTTTATACCACCATTTGCAACAGGCATAACCGCCTTAACGAGTTCGCAAGGGTCGTTACTGATGTCGTTGTCGATGAAACAACGCAGACCCTCGGGAATTTCTGTAATCTTTTCGGCAATCACACCAACCATACTGTCGGGAATTTTAGCAAGAACTGTCGTAGATGCTAACCAACGGTCTGTACCCTTGGTATAAATAACTCCGTGACCGCCGAGAGATTTTAAAAACTTTTCAAATTTCACGATTAGTTTTCCTCCTTTTCTATCAGTTTAGGGGGATTAAGTTTGATAGTTTCGCTTACCTTTGAATACTTATCAAGTAATCCGTCCTTTTTGAGTGCTGTCTTGTCAATAGTCGTAGTAGAGCTACGGCTGATAGTCCACTCGTATTTATTGGACTTGAAAGATACCTTTTTATCGCCCTCTCGGAACTGACGAGAGCCGTATTCTTTTATGAGGTCTTTTAGATCCTTGAGGCGACTTTCCTTATCTGCGACAGTAGATTGAACTGCTGCGATTTCTTCCGACAATTTTTCGGCTTCTGCGATTAAATCCATAATGTCAGTATCGGCTGAAATAGTGTTAGTTCGCAATACAGAAAGAATGTCGGCATCTCTCTTTTCGTCAAAGTCTGGGGAAATACCTGTTTCAACATAGGTCTGCCACCATTCGATAGCTTTGTCGATTCTGTCTTCAAAATCGGGAAATCGCTCTTTGAGTGAAAAATTGTCGATTATGGTATTGTCCACGCTCGGTACAAACTTTTCTGTCGGTGTAGTATCGAATGTACCGTCTTTGTTGTCGATAGGATAATCCTTATCTTCGAGAAAAGCAGCAACCATAACAATATCATCAACACCGAGCAAATAAGCGTACAACGCTGCCTGTAACGAATAGTGAATAGGTGCTTTGCCGTCAGCCCAATCTTCTGCTCTCTTGGTTGTTTTAATTTCTACAACCGCAGAAATTTCATCATCGTAATAAACGAGAGCATCCCACATACCGCCGAAAACTTTAACATCGGGGAAAAAATCTCCGAATGTTCTTTGAAAATATCCCTCTCCGTAAATGTCAGTCGGAGATTTTACGGAATTAAGGAAATATGCCTTGTTCAAATACGCTATAATCTTCGGCTCAATAGTCTTACCAGCAACGGTATAGATGTTGTCGGTAAAAGGGTCTTCGTAAGTTTTGGTAATAGCACACCAAGTCTTAAACGGAGTATTCCATTTATCAAGACCGAGTACGGAGGCGAAACGAGTACCTGTCAACTTTTTACAGCGTTTAGGAATATCAATCTCAATATGCTTGTCCACAAATTCACGCATTTAATTATTCCTCCCCAGCCTCGTCAATCATTTCACCGATTTTAAGCATAAGTTTCTCACATTTGGCTTTGCTGATTTCGGTAAAATTGTTAGTTGCTTCTGCCACTTGCTGAATAAAATCCTCTTGTGTCGGGTCTGCCTCTCGCAACATCTTCAACGACTTTTTAAGCTGATTTGTCTGCAACTTGGTAGCCGGAGCATCTTTATCAGTAAGTTCGTTCTTGATTTCGGTGCGTTCCTCGTTTGTAGCCGGTTTTGTTGATGCTACAACAGGAGCAGTATCTTCGCTATTATCCTCGTCAACACTCTCGTCAAACTCGGGGTCGTTACCCTCTGCAACGAGATATTGGTCTGCAAGGAAGAATTTAAGACCGCCTGTGTAGGCTTTATAAAGAGCCTTGTCGCCGTTGTCTGCACCCGTACCCTCAAAGCGATACTCCCTGTATTCCCCAGATTTCGGGTCGGTCAAACGACCGAGGAACGATGCTTTAACAAGGTGCATTTTGTCGCTTACATTAGGGATATAGACCGCACCTAAACACTCACATTCCCAGAGAAGACCGGCTTTTCTACGAGCCGCCTTAAAGTTGTGCTTGTACTGTTTTTCGGAAATGAACTTATACTTTTGGTGCATATTTTTGCCGTCTTTTTCCCATTCGTATTCGTCCATTAGGTTTTGGAGGTAGAACAGTTTTTCTAAAAAGCTCATACCCTCCGTCTTTTGTTCGGTTGCCTTTTTGGCAGCAGATGTGTTTGCCATTTTTGTTTTCCTACCTTTCTTGGTTTTAATTCCCAAAAAGTCATTGACTCTTTTTTGGGCTACTCTAATGTAAAAGTCTTTGTCCACTTCCGCTATGGTAAGGTGGTTATCGTTGTCAATGATGCAATGCTCGGGTAAACTCTCAATCTTTTGCGACCTTTCCTGTTCTTCCTCGTCATCGTCACAGACTACAACTTTGACTTTGCTTAAAGTACCGTATCTTTCGTCTTTGGTTGCATAAACCCTGTTTACCTTTTGAACAGGAACTTTCTCTTCGTCCACGATGTGATACGCTTCTTTGTATTTCTGTCCGGCTTTTGCTATAAATTGGAACTCAAAAATATCGTTGCAACCATAAATAGTTTCTTCAACAGGAACATTGTTAGCAAAATATTCCAAAAGTGCTTTTTTGATAATAGTTGCATTGTTGTTGATGTTCCAAGCTCCAGCCTGTGACATACCATAAGTCAAATAACCACCTTTGACTTTTGTAGAGCCGTCTTTTTTGATAATTATGTAGTTATTTACATCTTTTTGGACGACCTTGCGGATTTCGTCTTCTTCAAGAGTGAATTGTGTTCGTTTCTCCCATTCTGCATTTACGGATTTAACGGCTTCATATTCCGATTTATCGAACGAAATCATTACACCGTCCGTATTTATCTGTATAATTTTCACAGTATTGCATTTTTCGAGATAACCACAAGCCAACTCTGTTAAAAATAATTGTCCTGATATACATACTGACCGCCCCATTAAAGGGTCAAATAGTCCGTTGTATTGGTTTAGCATCGCACCGTAAGTTGTGTTTAAGCACAATTTTAAGGTGTTAGCCGTCTTTTTGTCGCCGTTCGCTTTTGCGGCAAGCCTGTCGTGATATACCTTTTCGTAGAACGCAGCCGATTCAATGTTTCGGCTCGTATAACCACAGTAAATCATTAGTGAGGGATAAAGCGAAGCCACATCGTAGTTGCGTATTATTCGTGTGCCTTGTTCTTCCTCTTGATAGGTCGGTATTGCTCCGTGTATTCCTCCATAGCCGTAAACAAATAAACATTCATCGACCATTGTTTTTAATTTCATTTTGAATAATTTTTTAGACGGTATTGAGTAGTCGTGTATTTTTTCAAAGAAATCAAAAACCTCTGGGGGAATACGCTCACGATTTAGATTTTCTGGGTATTTATACTCTCGTTCGTCATTCCATTTACGCTGTGTTGCACCCAAGAACATCGCTGTTATCTTGGCATTTGTAGCGTATAACGACTTTGTGTCGGGTATATCTTTCATACGACCGAGAGCCATTTTGCCGTCAAGATAACCTTTTCGTATTTTGATTAAATGTTCGGCTACATCGACATCGTGTTTACAATAATGTATAGTCATTTCAAGTTCTTCGGGGGTCAAAGGACGGTCAATATCGAAAGGAACGCTTGTTTCTTCAACATTGAGTCCTAAATGTCCCTCAATAGCTTTAAGTGAAAGACCTTTTTGCATATCGTCTTTGATGTCAAAATGGTTAAACCATAGGTAATTTTGTTTTATAAACCAATGGTCGAAGCCTTGATTACCAGCGATTATATAATCGTTAATCTCTTTTACTAAAGCGTTATCTGCACCACAAGCTACGGCTTTTAATATGTGGCAGTCGTAATGTTTCTCATTAAAACCGCCCAAAATACTGTCGCCGTTATTTCGCATAAAGCGTTTAACTGCGGCATTGTCGTTGTGGTATATGAAGTATTTTCCGTCTGTAATTCGCTTGAAAACAACAAGCCAATCATACTTAAATACTTCAAAGTCGTAGGTATAAATTATCATTCTTCTACCTCCAACAGTTCGTCAAGCCATTCCGAACGAGTCTGTGGAGGTTTCCAATCATCGTCACGGACTGCAAAAGCATCGCCGTGTTGTATGATGTCGGAATAATTGTCCATAGCCACTTTGATAGGGTATGGGTCAATCTCGTAAGCGTGATATTTGACATTGGTAAAACCCATTTTGTCAAAGCAATATCGCCCTGTGCCGATGCCGTCATAGAGAGAGAGTACAATTATTTCTTCGTCTTTCGGAACATCTTTCAAAATGCCGTTAAGAATATGAATAATAACCTCTGCCGTCCAGCCGTTACCTAAACCTTTGTAGCGTTGAGCATTACTTACGGCTTTTGTGTAATTGTCGGGGAGAGTTTGTAATCGCTCACACTCTATTGGGGTCAACTTACGAATGATATAAAAGCCGTCTGCAAGTTTAATCGGGTATTCCTTGCCGTTTATCGTTATGATGTTGTTTTTAACCTCATAAACCTTGTTGATAAGTGCAAGGGGCTTTTCACCTTTAATTATTTTCTTACCAACTTTTGCATCTTGAATGACAACACTTGTCTGTTGAGTAGCCGTTCGAGTTGTTAAGGTGGGAGATTTCTCGTATGACATTATTCCTTTATTCCAGCCGTGCGGAGGGGTAAACATCGCACTTTCGGTCGGTACGGCATACAAGCCTGTTTTAGCACCTTGTCCTCCTCCGTTCGCTACCAAATTTACAGACTTTCCGTCAACACTGTAAATTCGTGTTGCTTGACTACCACTTATTTCGCCTTTTGCGTTCGGCAAATCTCCTACTCGAACAGGCTCGGCAATCATATCCCAAACTTGTTTGTTTGGATTGTCCGGGAAACAATTACTCGGTAAACTACCCTCTGTACTACTCTTGTTAGCATAGGAAGCGGTCAGTGGTCTTGATTTTTCACAACTGTACTCTGGTATTCGTTCAGCTACCATATTTCGTTGATTTCTCTCAATGGTATTCCACGGAACTGCACCGCCGTATGATGATGTGAGGCAAAAAGACTTATCGTTACCTGTTAAATCTTCTCCTGTTTCGAGAATGTCCTTTAATAAAATACCTCTGTCCTCTGGTTGCTCGACAGTCCAATTAAAAGCATAAAACCTTTGTCTGTTTTGTGCTGATACCAAAGACGAGTTTATGTACATAAGGTCAACACCTAACTCACGGCTAATTTGGTCTTTAATTGGCTGTGCTGCCGATTTGTTGTTTTCGTAAAGAAAATAATCGGGTTTGAATTTTTCTCGTGCTATGAGGTAATTTTTAAACAATTCCCAACCCATACCACTGGCTTCGGTTTCACGATTGTTCTTTTGTGCAATAGACCAATAAGTACAAGGAGAGCCACCGATTAAAATTTTAATTGCCATTTCGTTTCTCCTTTCATACTTACTTTAAGATTTCACAACCGCTTTTACGGTAATGTCGGCAACGCTGTTTATAAGCGTTTTCCAAATAGTCGATGTCGTCCACATAGTCGTAGCATATCGGGTCTGTTTTGCCCTCGAATGTTCGGGCAATTCTTCCCACGCTTTGAACTATTACGGCAAAATCTTTTTGAGGAGTGGTAAGGTATAATCTGTCAAGTCGGGGAATGTCTAACCCCTCCTTTGCAAGTCTGTAACTCGCAAACAAATACCTCTTTTTACCGCTTCGCATATCGTCAATCGCCTGTTGTCTTTCGGCTTTTGCTTTCTTGCTCGTCATATTGCCGTCAATCATCACGCATAAATCTTGTAATTCATCGGGTAGAGCCGTCATTAGCCACCTTAAATGTTCAAGTCTATCGGACAATATTAAGTTTGAATGTTCTTCGTTCTCAATAAGGTCATTAACGATACAGAAGTTTCTACGAGTATTCCCAGCAAGATAATTGACGAGCTTTGCGTGAACGAGTGTACCGTCAGTATCAAGACAAGATTTATGGATTGTAATTCCTGTATCTCTGCGGTCAATTCCTACTGTCATTACCTTATCAGCAACCGCTGAATCGGGAACTTTATAGGCGATATTTCCAAGATACATAAAAATACATTTCGTTAAACCGTCTGCCCGGTGTACCGTTGCTGATAGTCCGTACTTATGACGACAAGCCAATGATGATAGAACTTTTGCAAATTGATTTAACGATGTAGGCGACCCAGCTACTCTATGACATTCATCAACAATAATACAATCCCAAGTAGTTCTAAACTGTGTTAAATCTTGTTTAGCAAGGGTTTGAACGGTTGCGAATGTAATTCCTTTGCCGATGTTTACTTTGCCGTTTGTGATGTCCCCGAAAAGAGAACTATCCATATATTCGGCGGCTCGTTTCTTGCTTTGGTCTAACAAATCGTGAGTATGGGTTAGCCACAAAGTTTTACAACCGAGTTGAGCTACGAGAGCCAGTCCCATTTGTGTTTTACCACTACCAGCTTTTGACTCAAGAATACCCATACCAGCCGAGTATAAAGCGTTTACTGCCGGTTGCTGATAGTCGAAAAGACTTATCGTGCTTTTGTAATCGACAGGTCTTGTGTCGGGGAAATCAAGCGTAATCTCTGCACCGGC
This sequence comes from Clostridia bacterium, assembly GCA_017622555.1. Classification (GTDB taxonomy): domain Bacteria; phylum Bacillota; class Clostridia; order Oscillospirales; family Acutalibacteraceae; genus UBA737. The sequence goes on along the minus strand of JAGAQV010000015.1, from coordinate 42,239 downwards.
TATCATCGGATAAATCGTCTTAAATACACCGAACGGTAAAATCAACGCTCCAGCATCTATTTTGTAAAGCCATAGTTTTTCGGGGGTATCTCCGAGCCATAACTTCATACGAAATTTTTTCTCCCATTCTGGATTATTTACAATGAGATTTTCCTTACACCATTTGGTTAGTTCACCGCTTGGCTCATATACTGTTATTTCGTTGCTTATAATTACTTTCAGACCTTTTCCTCCTTTCAAAGAACTTGTTTCCACCTAAACTTTGTATCTCCGGCTTTTATAAGCCCTTTGTCTTCGGCAGCAAACCTTTTCTCAAAATCGTGTACTGTATGTCCGTCTGGGTGGAAAGTAACAGGACTGTCGTTATCCCATTTGAGCATAAGTTCCCAATATTCTGGGTAATCTTTTCGCAAAAGTCGTAACTGCTCGACACCTTGATTATGACAAAACCAACAACCGCCTCGTGTTGCGGTAGTATAAATAGGCGATAACAAATCGTTTTCTTCACACCATTTACGACACATCTGTTCGTCCCAACCGAGTTCGACCAGAGGTAAAATTATGCCTTGTTTGGTATGTCGCTCTATTCTTTCTGGCTCGTCTGCTGCTATGCCGAGATACTGCACAATATTTGTTTTATGCCCCTTGTGCTTGGGGCATTGAGAAAAAGCACTTTGTTCAACGGTCGTGTTTTCAATCGGGAATTGCACCACGGCATCGCTCGTATCGGAAAACCCACTATTCCGTCTTGAAAACGACTGTTTTTCGTTACCCTTGTCGGTATCTCGTAGAACAGCATTTCGTATGTTACTTTGATTAAAGAACTTGGTGAGGACTTCTGTTTTGAGTTTGGAAGTACACCATTGTCCTTTTCGTACAGGGAATCCGTACAAACTGTAATCTTGTCGTTCTTTGTTAAACCGCAAGGTGTAGAATTGCTTTTCGTATGAGAGTCGTTCCTCTCTCTCTCTCTCTCGGGTCGCACAGATATGTTCGACCGTAATACCATACCTTTCCTCGATAATACAGTCTGCTTTCTGCTTAAAATCGACCATAGGCGGTAAGTCAGCCGGTATAGTATCAGTCGCCCATATTTCAGCGTGTACTATTCTGTCAAGAGGCAAACCGAGTAAGCGTATCGCCTCAAGACAAGCCAAACTATCCTTACCATAAGAAAGAGATAAAATATATTGCGTATTTGGCTCTCTCATTCAAACTGCACCAACCAATCTTTAAAAGGTATTCCAAGTGCAATTATGTCGTTTTTATTTAGCGTTCTTTTGTGCTGCCGAGCAAGTAACATAGCATTATGGTTAATCATATAGATAGTTTCATCGGAAAGTTTTAGAGCGAAATAGCCTAAACCATTTCCGCACTGCTCCCAAAGAAACATTGAATTTTTCTGGTTTTCCTCTATTCTCCGGGTATCGTAACTGTCCCGAGTACACTCTTTTGCATCAATCAACAGTGCAATTTTATTTTTACAGGCAATTATATCTGCCGGTTGACCTGTTGTCTTGTTTGCGAAATTATGTACCCAAAAGCCTTTATTGAATAACAATTCACATAACGCTCGTTCAAACTCGTTACCTAATTTTTTATTATTCATTTAAGTTCTCCTTGTAAGCCGAGTAGTCTTCGCCCATAACTCGTAGAACAACACGAAACATAGCGTTTATATCTTTTTGATTTTTAACTTCGCCGTCTTTTTCGATTGCCTCAAGCGTTGTGTCCAAGCGAAGATTTATCATCGCAAGAAAAGGAAAAGCGTGTTGCTCTTGTCGGTTAGCGAACTCCATAAATCGCTCTCGCAAATTGCGACAGTCTTCTACTGTTATAACTTGCATAATGTTTCACTCTCCACTAACTCAGTCATTGTTTCGCAGTAGGTAGGGTCTATTTCACAAGCAATACATTTACGACCGCTTTGAATACAAGCTCTTGGCACACCGCCTATCCCGGCAAAAGGGTCTAATACAATTTGGTTTGGTTGACTTGAATTTTCGATAAGTATTTTCATAAGTTCTACAGGCTTTTCGGTATCGTGTAGATTTTTACCGTCTGCACCTTTAGTTTTCTTATTCGGTATATCGAGAATATCAGCCGTTCCACAGTTATTGATTTTTACCCCTCGTCCTTTTCGGAAGAATAAAATATACTCAAATTGGCTCATATAAAACTGACCTTGTATCTTGTTACCTTTGTTCCAAATCAAACTTTTGATAAAATGAAAGCCGTAGGGTTTCTTACCTTGCTTTCGTTCCTCGTCAGTTCGCAAATCAGTAAAGGTATTAAGAAATTCGATAAGGTGTATATGATTCGTCATTATGTAACAATGGCTACCGTCTTTGAGTAAACGATAAAACTCGGGAGCATATTCGAGAGCCGTAATACTGTTGTGGGTAAAGACCTTTCCGTCCTTATTGATTTTCTTTTGTAACATTCCTCCACTATTACCAGCGTTACCTCGGGGTGTTGTAGTATAGGGGGGGTCTGTCACAATTAAATCAATGCTTTCGTCTGGGAACGAATGTAGCACTTCCAAACAGTCTTGATTGAACAACGCTACACCGTTCTTACGAAAACAATTATTCATCGCCGTCAACCTCTACGAGATGTGCCTGTCGGCACAATTTAAGATTAGAAGATGCGAATTTACAAGCTGGGGCGACTCCGTTACTGTTGCTCGCACCGTAGTCGTAGATGGTACCTGTCGGATAAACAGAACGAACACGGTTAGCGCCACCAGAGATGCACGACCACGGAGTAAGTGTCCAAGACCAATCGCTTTCGTATTTAGGAACAAGACCGAAATACTTTCTAATCTGGTCGCAAGAAAGAATAGTGATATAATCGGTTGTTTTACCGTAGGCTCTATCGCCGTTATCGGCAATAAGGTCGCTCTCGACAGGAACAAGATTTTTCTTGCCGATGATGTCAAGAAATTCACTATTAAGAACTCTGCGGAGGGAAGATTTTTCCCAGTTGTTACAGTTGTTCGTATCGAACGGAAGTGTCTGCCAAAAGTCTGTCATTACAGCGAAGATACCGCTTTCGTCTTTATCAAGAACTTTCCACTCGAAACCTTTGAACTCAAAGCGTTCACCGATATTTAATACATTTAAGTTTTCCATTAGTTTTCTCCATTTCCGGCACATTCGTTGCACCACATTTCTTCATTTACGAAATTCTGTCTTTCGTCAGCGTGGATTTCTTTGCCGCAATTCCAACAAAGACATACCACAGGATTATTTTCCGACATTCTAAAAACCTCTTTCTTTTTCGTAAAGTTTGTGATATAATGATGTAGGATATTTTTCCAGACCGCTTTTCACCGGGGCATCGGTAAAGGCGGTTTTTCATTTTATAACTCGAACTTTCACTACTTGAACTCCAAAATCAACCGCTTCATCGTGGGTATCGAAATATATATCTACTCGATTCCCTTTGATTGAGCCGCCTCTGTCTTGAACAATAAACTCACCAAAACCTTGAATTTCAAGAACTGTACCTATTGGGTAAATACTTGTGTCAGCAGCAATACTTACTCCCGACTGCAAAACAATACCTGTTGCACCATAAACAATGGTTTGTCCGTTCTCGTCTTTAGGTCTTAATGTCGCCCACTTACCGCAACACTTTTCGCAAGGGCAATAAGCGGTAGCTCTAAATTCAAGCCATTCGATAGGTGGCTCTGTTTCTGCGATTGTTTCATCAGTGGTTGAAACAGTCGAGTTAATTGTTTGCGTGGTATTGTCTATCGCTTTGGTAGGAATACATAATCTACCGATTAAAAATCCTATACCGAAGATTACAAGAACAATACCAATAAGAATTATGTAGGGCATTACAATTTTCAGCTTCCTTTTAGGAGATTTTGTCGAAGCCATTTTCAATCACACTCCTTGAGGCACAGGCTTACCGTAGGTTTCCTCGTACCATTTTCTAAATCGTTGTTCATTTTCTGGCTTTGCGTAGAACTCTTGTACCTGTTCTGCAACCTTGCTCACCAACGGAATGGCAAGGTTTTTAATTTGCCAATCTGTCAATTTAACCTCCGGCACTTTTTCCGACCTCCTTTTCGTATTCGGTAAGGATTTTGTCGCAAAGGTTAAGAACTCTCTCGGCTTTCGGAGTAGTAAGCACACCGTTTAGAATGTTGCTAAATTCCGATGTAAGTACGCTGACATCGTGCTTTTTCATTTCAACGATAAGCCAATTCTGCGTTTTACCGAGAGCTTTCAATCTTTCACGGACATTCATTCGTTCACCTCCAGACTTGTTAAATTTCTAATCATCACTTGACAAAATTCTAACCTTGTGTTACAATTACGATTGCAATTAGGTAATAAGAAACACACCCCTCAAAATTTAGCCATTTTAGAGGGTCGGTTTTGTATTGTCTTTTAGCAACTTTCGATTTACAATTACGATTATAATAGAAATTTTCTAATTTGTCAAGCATTATTTTAGAAAATTTCTAATTATTTTCAAAATGAGGTGTTTTAATGAATAAATGCGTTGAAAGAATACTCGGTTTAATTGAAGAACGAGGTATTAAAAATAGCGACCTTACCTCTGCTTTAGGCTTACAACCAACTGCCGTTAGCGAATGGAAAAGCGGAAAGATGCACTCATACCAAAAATTCATAGTCGAGATTGCTGACTTTTTCGATGTGTCGGCTGATTACATATTGGGTAGAACTGCTTTTCAACAACCTGTTAAATGGAATGACTTAATTCATCAGTACCAGCTTTGTGATAGCGATAAACAAGCATTGGTTGACCGTCTGCTTGGTCTTACTCACTCAACAGAAAACGGAGAAATCCGTTCGGTGTCTATAAAGGACGAGGAAGATATGTCTGCAATAATGGAATTACTGTCTATGTTCGACAAACTAAATTTAGTAGGTAAATCCAGAGTTATAGCGGCTGCTGCCGATGAATATGAGAAAATAAAAGCGACCTCGAATTAAGGTCGTTTGTTACAGAAACCAAAAACTTTTGGCAAATTCTTTATAATATTATTTTCTTACTATTTTATATGTATTATTTTATTCTCTATAAAAATTAGAAAAAGAAAATGGTTTGTGTAACAAAAGTGCCACGAAACCGCTTAAAATAAGGGTTTTTAGTGTTACACTTTCTGTCCATTTTGTTACAGAAACTTTTATTTGTTACACATTTTGAATGATAAAGCGGTGCAAATTGAAAACCGCAAAATGAGTTTATGGACACTTTCTGTAACAGATTTTAGAGTTTTTGTAACAGAAAATGTAACAAAAGAGGTATGTTATGAATGGTGTAATTTATGCTCGTTATTCGAGCCACAACCAACGAGAAGAATCTATCGAGGGTCAAATCCGTAAATGTAGAGCGTATGCAGAACAAAACAATATAACTATAATTGGTGAATATGTTGACAGAGCTATGTCTGGTAAAACAGACAAGAGGGACGATTTTCAACGACTAATTAAAGACAGTGCAAAAGGACACTTCCAAGCGGTCATTATGTACACACTCGACCGTTTTGCCCGAAACAGATACGATTCTGCACATTATAAGGCACAACTCAAAAAGAACGGTGTTAGATTATTTTATACTGAACAATCCATAACTGACGAGCCAGAGGGAATTATCCTTGAGTCTGTTTTAGAGGGTATGGCTGAATACTATTCGGAAAACCTCTCCCGAGGTATCAAACGAGGTATGCACGAAAACGCTCTTAAATGTATGATAACAGGCGGTTATATGCCTTTGGGTTATCGTAAAACGGCTGATAAGAAATTTGAGATAGACCCAGCTACAGCACCTATAGTTAGAGAGATATTCGATTTATACGCAAATGGTAAAACTCAACGGCAAATAGTTGATATATTAAATGAAAAAGGTTATCGTACTGTAAAAGGTATGCCGTTCCGTTTAGGTAGTATATCGGGTATTCTTGTAAATAAGAAATATATAGGTATATATTCATATAACGATTTAGAAATTGAAAACGGAGTACCGGCTATCATAGACCGAGAAACATTCGATAAAGTTCAAGAAATGCTAAAAAGGAATAAGCGAACGACAGGTCGAATGAAAGCACCAGCTCAATATATGCTGACAGGAAAAATATTCTGCGGTCATTGTGGTAGTTCAATGTGCGGCGAAAGTGGTACGAGCCAAACAGGAAATATCTACAATTATTATAAATGTAGCGACCGAAAGAAACGAGGCACTTGTAAAAAGGCAGCAGAACGAAAAGATTGGATTGAACAGTTAGTAGTTAAAGAAACGATAAATAAAATTTTACAGCCGGGGGTTATTCGTAAGATAGCCCACAAAGTCGCAGAATTAGCCGAGAAAGAGTTTAACGACCATAGCCGACTAATTTCATTACAAAACGAATTAAAGCTCACACAGACGAGCATACGCAATCTCTTACGACTTGTAGAGCAAGGTATTGATACTGACGATGTGGGAGATAGGCTTCTTGACCTCAACGCACAGAAATCGGACTTGATGAAGCAAATCAGCGTAGAAGAAAATAAAAAGCCGTTAGTAAGTGCAGAACGGTTAGAATTTTGGCTAACCGACTTACTCACCAACGGCGATATAAACAGTCCCGATTATCAGCAAAGAATAATCGACACTCTTGTAAACAAAGTTTTTGTATTCGATACAGACGATAAAGGCGGTAAGAAGATAATTATTACCTATAATACAAGTAATTCGGGTGTAAAGAGTACAATCACTTTATCCGATGTAAAGAAATACCTTAAAAGTTCGGATTTTGAGGGTTTCGCTCGACCAAAATCGGAAATCCGCTGATGAAAATCGGCGGATTTTTGATTTTGTACTATTCATTCTTCATTATTCAATATTCATCATTCATTAAAACGGATTTCCGTAATGAATAATGAATGATGAAATCGCTTCGCTGATGAATAATGAATAATTTTAAAATCTAACCAAAAAGTATTGTGTATAACTAACTTTAAAGTAATTAAATTTAAAGTTAATTAAATACTTTTTTAGTTTGATTAACAAAACATATAGTAACCAAAGGATATGTACTGTTTATAGCTGCGAAAAACCCAGTATTTATGCGGATTTACGCTTGATTACTATAACGCTACCTCGACCAAACACGAATAATCCGAACCTCCGTCTAATAGGCGGTGGGTTCGGATTTTCTCTTTGGGTAGACTATCCAAATTTCAACTCAAAAACAAACGGAGGTTAGTTTTTGAAAGACTTTATTAAAGAATTATATTATGGCAATATCGACCCGCAGGCTCTAACCGAGATTTCGGCACAACCAAAGCCGCTAAAATGTATTTTTCAATGTCGGATCCAGGCCCTAACGCATTTGCTACAAACGATACAAAGCCTGTTTCTTTTGATAAGTAATATTAAAACCGCTGAAGTTTTTACGCTTCAGCGGTTGTTTGGTTATAAATCAATATTTATTTTATATTCATCATCAATAAGCACATAGTTTACATTATGCTTTTTGCATAAGTTTAAAACCTGTGAGTTATCTTGCAATAAGCCATCAATCGAACAGTCATCATCAATGCGTTTTTCAATAACTGAGGCGAATTTCTTAATATCATCAAAATTGTTTCTTATATAATTTTCGCTCATCACAAGGCAATAATATTTTATATGGTCGAGATATTCCTTATCAAAATCATCTTGCCAAGTGAACGGAATATAGCAACCCTCAACAATAAGATTTTGCTTGTTTTCTATGGCGGTTTTAATCATTTCGCGAACTATCGGCCAAAGATATTTGGTCAAGGCACTGTCGTCACTCAAAGGTGTAAGCTCGGTGTTATCGCTACGAATAAGGCCCATTTTAAGATGGTCTATCGATAGATATGGGTATTTATATTTTTCGAGTAGTTTTTGAGCAAGAGCCGTCTTGCCCGTGTGCGAAGCACCTGTAATTAAAATAATCATTGCTTTCATCCTTACAAATGGGTTTTAATTTACTGTTACCAAATAAACGGTATCAAGCGGTACTTGACTTTTTGTTTATACTGAACGTATCCGTCGAGTTCTTTTTCGAGGAATTTCTCCTCGTCCTTAATCCTTTTGGCTATGATAAAAGGATATGTGAGGAAAATCAAAAACGAATATATCGAGCCTAGTACCAACGGCATTGATAAAAACAAAAGCAAGGTTACACTATACATTGGGTGTCTGACGATTCCGTACAGTCCCGTATCTATTACCTTTTGGTTTTCCTGTACTTCGATAGTACGGCTTAGGTATGTATTTTCTCTAAGCACCTCGGCATAGAGAATATATGCCACCAAAAACACCACCGCAGCACCGATGGAAACACCCTTTGGCAAGGTGTATAGGTTAAAGCGAAAGTTAAGACCTGCAACAATAAACCCAGCCACAAACATAAGACCGCTTAATTTCACAACAAGACTTTGCTCTTGCCTTTTTTCTTTTGCATTCAGTCTGCTTTTTAATAGGTCGGGGTTTTTGAGCATCATTACAATTCCCGCAAGGAACATAGGAATAAATAAAATTCCTAAAAGCCACCAACCGTTAAAGAAAGACAGACTGCCTGCAGGTAAGAATATGAGAAGACCTACTAAAGCCACACCTAATATAAATTTTGTTATTGCTGAGATAAACAGTTTTAAGGTCATTGTATTTCTCCTTAAAAATAGATTTTATTTATTGCAATAAACTTTTATTGCTTCACTGATAAACTCTGCAGTACCGTCACCGTTCTTATCAATATTTGTTTTAAAGCGCTCATCGGCGACATACATAAGGCCTAGTCCTGCGAGGATTTCGTTGGTGCAAGTGTAGTAATTTTCGGTTATATAATCTTGCAGTTCTTTTACGAGTGTTTGTGCCTCGTCAGAATCGGCAGAGTTACCATTCTTTTTGCACTCGGCAAATTTGGCGAAGACTGTATTGAATCCATCGTTCACCTCTTGCCATTTGTCTGCGGTATAGTTTGCAGTTTTTTCTGCGTGTTCTTTATAGGCATCGGTTGCACCCCAACGTTTTTTTGCCTCGGTTTCATACTGCTTTCGCGCGGTTTCATAATCGCTGTTATCAAACGCTGTCATTGTTACCTTTCCTTTCTCCGCACCGTCCAAAGCATCGATAATTCTCTCTAATCGTTCTTTTTTAAGAATCAAAAGTTTTCGTTGCTCGGCAAGTGCTTTTCGTTTATCATAATTGGGAGAGGACAAAATCTCTGAAATGCTTTTTAGTTCAAAATCAAGCTCACGGTAAAACAGTATCTCTTGCATACGCAGGAGAGAATTTTCATCATAAAACCTATATCCGTTTTGTTCGTCCACAAAGGCGGGTTTTAAAAGTCCAATTTCATCGTAATAGTGCAGTGTGCGCACACTTACACCTGTGAGTTTAGCGAACTCATTTATTTGCATTTTCATAGCAAATCACCCCTCGTAACAGAGTATAAACTATAACGCAACGTCAGAGTCAAGTGTTTATTTTACTACTTTTTTTCTTTTTGGGTTTTGTTGCCGTTAAATCAAAGCTCATATTAAGCAACCATTTAATTTTAGCCTCATCAACACTTCCATCAAGGCGCACGGTTATCCAATAATTTTTATTCATATGATAGCCCATATGAATACCGTTTTCTGAAAGTAACGAGCCAATGAGCAGTGGGTCGCATTTTAGATTAACAACGTTTACTAAACCGTCATCATTAAGCCCAATTTTTAATTTGGGGATTTCCATAATCACGGCAAACCATTTTTTATTATTCTCGTGGCGGTAAACCGCAAATGTAGGATACTTTTCCCACATATATTCCGCCACAGCACCGTATGTATCGGTTATGTGTTTATCTAAAACTGCTCTATCCATAACTATTTCTCTTTATTCTTTGCCGCTTTTTCCTTAGCTCGTTTGTCCTGAATAATTTTCATATGGGTTTCGTCGATGAGCTCAACATCATTTTCTCTTGCCCAATCTACACAGCCTTTTAGTACCAAGGGCAAGAAAACTCTCGGCACGGCGAGGACAGTCTTTAAGGCTTCATCGGTAAACTTAATTTTATCATCAATGCGGTCGGCAGCATAGCGAACTGAAGTTAGCGAAGCCTCACGCATCGTAAGAAGCTCGGCACGCATTCTCCTTTTTCTGTGGAACCAGAAATTCTTACTGTCACGATATCCGTAATCAACAGGAAGCGGAGGGAAATCCTTTGCTTTTACGCCGTTTATAATAGCATTCTTATACTTTTTCTTCATAAGTATCTTATCTATTTTAAGAATAAAATGTGCACCGAATTCACTTGTAATACCGTTAAAATCGTGGTAAGGCGGTTTATATCCGTTAAGCTCACCCGCTACATCCTTATCAGCGCCGTCAAGCTCACAGACCCAAGTACATTCGATAACCTCAATTGCATCAGATAGTACCATTGGTCTTTTCTCGCCCGACTCTTCCTCTAAAAGACTTGTTTCTAAATGAAACTTGCATTTCGGCATTTTTTCTTCAGGCTTATCCCCAGGCCACGAAAGCTTAACTGCCTCCTTAAAAGTGCTGGGTTTGTCGTCAATAAAATTGAGCGCGCACTTGCCGTTGCGCAGAATGTTTTGCGCGGTGTTTGACGAATTGCGACAAGAAAGAAGCATAGCGTAATAGTCCTTGCCCGCAACATAATAAGGCTGAACTAGTGAATATGGACCGCAATTAGTCGACCCATCTTCACAAAGCGTACTGATAATAACGGTTGGCATTGGGAAGAAAAGCGATGTTTGATAAAAGTTGTCAACGATTCTTAAATTTTCAAAGCTACTCATAATAATTTCTCCTTGTTTTTAATTTTTAAAATAAATAATCCATAAACCACCGCAATCACCGATATAACGGCAGACACAATAATTTGCTTTGTGTTGGATGTCTTTGCAGCAAATACACTAAGGGAATTAAGGACACCGTGTGCAATAATACACGGCCACAAACTTTTAGTTTTATAGAAAAAAACCACAAACAGAAAACCGATTGCTATTGCCGACACTACCTGACAGATATTTGGTATAAACTCGGCACCACTTCCGTTTATAAGATTTACAAAGTGCCCGATTCCAAAAGTAACGCTTGAAACAATAATAGCAGATTTGAGATTATTCTCAGCCATTGCTTTAAACAAAAAACCACGGAAAATAATTTCTTCCAAAAAGCCGACAAAAAACATACTAATTATATAAAAAGCGGTCGCGAGAAGTTTGAGATTTAAAGTTACACCAAACCAAAGGTTGCAAGAGGCAATTATGATAAGCGGTATGTAATAGAGCAGTTTTGAGGCTTTTATGTTTGCTTTACAAAGGCCGAACTCACAAAACAACCCATTTCTTTTCATCCAAACAATTGCCACCGCCGACATAATGGATAGGAAAATAAGGGTTATGCTTTTTTCTAAATTAACAAATCTTGATAACTCATCGGCACAACTTGCGCCGACTACGTAACTGATAATCCAGGTAATCGCAAACCACAATTTACTCTTTTCGTATAGATTGTTCATAATGTTTTCCTCTATTTAACTGTTTCATACGGCCAGTCGATGATACCGCCGAATTCTTTTACGTTGGTGTAACCGAGTCGGGCAAGCTCTTCGGATGCGATTTTGCTTCGTCTACCGCTTCGGCAGTAAACGAGGATTAAAGCATCTTTATCCGGCAGTTCTTTTCTGCTCTGTCTTTAATTTCGTATTCGGGAATCAAAATCGCATTTTCAATATGTCCCTCGGCGAATTCTTCCTCAGTTCTTGCATCTATAATAATATAATCTTGTTCGGTATCCATAATCTCTTTGACTTGCTGTGGTGTTATTTGTTCGTAGGTGGCATTATTCCCACCATCCTGACAGGCGGTCAAGCCAAACAATGAAAGTGATATTAAAAGCATTAAAACAAGTCCTCTCAATTTTTTCATAGTATTTGCACCTCGTTAAATAGTATAACATTTTCACCCGCATTTCTCAATCCCTTATTCTTTGTTTGCTGCGTATCAAATTTTGATATGCTTGAGGGTAGTTTTCTTTTATGATATAATTGTGAGACGGGGCCGATGCTTGAAACCAACACAGCAATTCACAGTATGTGGCGCCATTTTGAAAAACGTCAACACCGTCGCCGCCGTTGTTACATAAAGGCTATCTGACAACTTGAATTATGAATACAAATGTTATATAATATATGTTATAATTTTGAATTCAATGGAGCGTAAACATGAGCGATAACAAAGAAATGCTCGGCACGGCGCCGATCGGCAAACTGCTGTTTAAATTGGCAGTTCCGACAGTGGTTGCCCAGCTTATCAATATGCTATACAACATAGTCGACCGCATTTATATCGGTCATATGCCGGATGACGGAAGTCTTGCACTTACGGGTGTCGGTGTATGTATGCCGATTATTATGATCATCTCGGCATTTGCGGCGCTTATTGCTTCGGGTGGTGCGCCAAAGGCATCTATCTGTATGGGCAAGGGCGACAATGATTCTGCAGAAAAAATAATGGGCGGTTGCTTTTCCTTGCAGCTTATTATCTCTGCCGTTTTGACCACCGTTTTGCTGATTTGGAACAAAGATTTACTCTTGATGTTCGGTGCAAGTGAAAACACTATCGGCTACGCCAATGATTATATGAACATCTACGCTATCGGTACGGTATTTGTTCAGCTTACGCTTGGTATGGGCGCGTTTATCACCGCACAGGGTTATACAAAAATCAGTATGATTACAGTGCTGATCGGTGCTGTCAGTAACATTATTCTCGACCCGATATTTATTTTCGGTTTTAATATGGGTGTTAAAGGTGCGGCGCTTGCTACTATTCTTTCTCAAGCAATCTCTTGCATTTGGGTGCTTCTGTTCCTTTGTGGAAAGAGGACCTATCTTAAACTTAAAAGACACAATTTCCGCATTGACGGAAAACTTGTTTTTCCTTGTATCGCACTGGGAACAGCAACCTTTATTATGCAGAGTAGTGAAAGCGTGATTTCGGTCTGCTTCAATTCTTCACTGCTTAAATACGGCGGCGATATTGCCGTTGGCGCAATGACCATACTTACAAGCGTGATGCAATTTGCCATGTTGCCGATGCAAGGTATTGCGCAGGGCGCACAGCCGATTTTAAGTTATAACTTCGGCGCAAAAAACACCGAGCGTGTAAAGAAAACATATTGGCTGTTACTTATATCTTGCCTTACGTATTCATTTATGATTTGGGGCGCTATTATGCTGTTTCCACAAATATTTGCTGGGATATTTACACCCGATGCATCACTCATAGCCTTTACCGCAACCGCACTTCGAATCTACTGCGGAGTAATGTGCATCTTCGGTATTCAAATAGCTTGCCAAATGACCTTCGTTTCCATTGGCAATGCACCTTGCTCCATTATCGTTGCCATTGTTCGCAAGTTTGTTTTGCTCTTGCCGCTTATCTACTTGATGCCGCAACTAATCACAGATAAAACGATGGGTGTTTATTCAGCAGAGCCTGTTGCAGATGTTATGGCCGTAACATTTACCGCTATTCTTTTCACCATTCAATTTAAGAAAGCATTAAATTCATTATCTTAAAAAATAAAAGTATCGACTTTGCTCTTTGTCTACTGCCTATCAATTTTTGATATGCTAAATGCTTGTCAAAGTTAGTTTTATAAGTTATATTCAAGCAAAATAAAACCTCTGATAAATGGTTAAAAGCCATTTATCAGAGGTTTTATTTTTACAACAGTTTGTCAAACAATTGCGATCGCAGTATATGGAAACGATGTACTTAAGAGATCTATAAAGTGTGTAATTTCAAGTGGGCAATTATATATTTAGCTAAAATAAACACAAGATATGTTTTTACAATTATTTGGTAAGACATATTGTGCTTAAAAAATTTTCATTCTTATCCCCGCTTTTTCAGGTCATAGCCTTTAACAAATAATATCACACAAGTTAAAGCTTATAACCTTTTTAAGCTCATCTAATGAAACTTCTACTTGATAACCGATTTTACCCGCACTGAAAAGAATTGTTTCAAAGTCACCAGCAGTAAAATGTATGGTAGTTTTAAACTGTTTTTTCATGCCTATAGGCGAACATCCGCCGTGTATATAGCCTGTGAGGGACAATAAATCCTTTAATTTTATCATTTCAATACTTTTTTCCGAAACGGCCTTTGCCGCCTTTTTAAGATTGAGCTCTTTAGCAACAGGTACCAAAAACACATAATAATTCTTTGAAGCACCTTGCGTAACAAGCGTTTTAAACACGTGGTCGGGGTTTTGGTTTAAAGCCGCTGCAACCTCAATACCGCTTATAGCATCAGTGTCAGCATAGCAGTAGCTGTTATAAGCAATTTTCTTTTGGTCAAGAATTCGCATAACGTTGGTTTTTTCAATATTCTTTTTCAATTTTATTTACCCTGTTAATCAAGTATAACCGACTTTTTCTTGCCGTTTTTATTACGGGGATATTCCCTAATCCTTACAATAAAATCAAAATTAACGGCCTCTAATTCGCCAGATTTTTCAATTAAAATTCCGCCGTTATTAACATCCTTAACAACACCTGTAATTTGTGAATTAAAGGTGTAAATAACACATTCCTTACCTATGAATTTTTTTGCCAATTCAAACATTTTGATATCCCCCGTTTTTCTTTTACTTAAAATATTTTTTATCATCATTTTTTCGTTTCGCTGTGTAACAAAAATAATTATCAGCAGCATAAATAACGGTAAATAGGTACTCACATCTATCCCCCTATTTTAAAATAAACCATACTTTTTAAGGTCTACTTTATTGTTTTTTACTTCAATTCCCTCATTTTCCAAACGGCGCTGTTGCTCGCCAACACCACCAAAAACAAAGGCCTCACATAATGACCCATCGCCGTGAACAACCTTATAGCAAGGATATTTTTCGCCGTCGGGATTGCGGTGAAGCGCGTTTCCTACTGCCCTTGCCCAGCCTCTGTTCCCAAGCAATGCCGCCGCTTGACCGTATGTTATAACTTTGCCGTTAGGTATTTTTTGAAGCAGTGCATATAACTCAAATCTATCGAATTTTTTGTTCATAAAATCACCAATTGTCATTATATCACCTAAATATCATTTTCTCAATAACTATATAAAAAACGCTTGGCAAAAGCCAAGCGTTTAAGCTTAAGATTATTCTTTATCCTTCTTGATTTCTTCAAGAATTTGTGCCAAAAGTTCTTCGGTGGTGGGACCTTTAGGCGCTTCAGGGGCAGGTTCTTCCTTAGCTTTTTTAGCTTCAGCAAGTTCTTTTGCCTTGGCCATAATTTTAATGATAAGAAAAACAATAAATGCAATAATAAGAAAATCAATAACGGTTACAAGCAAGGTACCAATACCAATAACAACACCCGGCTTAACAACCTCACCTGCTTCATTAAGCACTTCTTCAACCAAGGTGATATTTACCATACTTAAGTCGATATCACCGATAAGCCAGCCAATGAAGGGCATAATTACGTCGTTAACAAGGCTTGTGGTGATTTTACCAAATGCTGTTGCAACGATAACACCGACAGCCATATCAATAACATTACCGCGCATAATAAAATCACGAAATTCAGTTATAAAACCTTTGCCTTTAGTTTTTAAGCTCATTTTTACTTCCCCTAAAAAATTTATTTTTCACTGTAAATTACAGTTACGTCATTGTGCAATTGAAGAATTGATGCGGGAACCTTAGGTGTGATGGGTCCAAAGAAAGCTTTTTCAACAATTTCCTTTTTATTAGCGCCATTTGCAACAAGCAAAACCTTCTTAGCTGACATAATACCGCCCATACCCATTGTAATTGCAGTTTTGGGAACATCGTCAATGCTTTCAAAGAAACGCGCATTTGCAACAATGGTAGATTCGTCAAGTACTACCTTGTGAGTTTCCTTCGTGAAGAATTCGTCAGGCTCATTAAAGCCAATATGACCATCAAGACCGATACCCAAAAGCTGAATATCAATACCAAGCTTGGCAATTCTTTCATCGTAAGCCTTGCATTCAGCATCAATATCGGTTGCCTTGCCGTTAGGAACAAAGGTCTTTTCCTTATCAATGTTGATAAAGTTAAAAAGATTATTGTTCATAAAATAGCGATAGCTTTGGTCATGTTCGCCGTCAAGACCTTCATATTCGTCAAGGTTAATGGACGTTGCCTTAGAAAAGTCAACCTTGCCTTCATCATTCCACTTAATAAGATTTTTATATGTGCCTATGGGTGACGAGCCTGTAGCAAGACCTAAAACACAATCAGGCTTATTTATTACCACATCAGCAATAATTTGTGCAGCCTTTTCGCTTAACTGTTCATAATTTTCTACCTTAATAAATTGCATAAAAAACACCTCAAATACCGTCGTAAAGACCGTTATTAATCATAGCAGTAAGGGCATTTACCACATTCTGCTTATCTTCCTTATATGTAACGCCGTACCATTTATCCTCGGCAACTAAAACCTTAACCTGCTTTTCACCGCTATCAATAAGCTGAGAAACAACAGTGGGTAAATAATATTCAGCCTTCGGAACATTAAGCTTTTCAGCCAAAAATGCTTTAAATCCCTCTTCAATATGACCGAACAAATCAGGCTTAAAGCCCCAAAGATTCATAGAAACAACCGCATCAGGTGATAATTCTTCCCATGTTGCACCATCATCTTCAGTGAACTTGCAGTCCATAATTTTAGTGCGCTCGGTAACCGAAGTTAAAATACCGTCATCAATTTCGCAAATGCCACGAGAAACGTAACCGTTTTCGGTTAAAGTATTTTCAAGACGGAAGCCAACCATTGCATAATCGGTACTGTCTTCCCTTAAAAAGTCAGCAATTTTTTTAAAAGCCGATTTTCCGTAATAATCGTCGGCATTAACAACTGCAAATGGTTCGTTAACAATGTCCTTGCAAGAAAGAATTGCCTGAGCCGTACCCCAAGGCTTAGTGCGGTCGGCAGGACAGGTAAAGCCTTCGGGTAAATTGTCAACTTCCTGAAAAGCATACTGGACATTTACCTTTTTTGCGATATGGTCGCCTACAATTGCTTTGAAATCCTTCTCAATTTCGTGCTTGATTACAAAAACAATTTTTGTAAATCCGGCTTCAATCGCATCATATGCGGAAAAGTCAAGAATTACTTCACCGTTAGGGCCAACAGGCTCCATTTGTTTAAGACCACCAAAACGACTGCCCATACCTGCAGCCATTACAACTAAGGTAATATCCTTTGCCATTGTAATTACTCCTTACAATATTGTTTTACGATTTCCTTCATTTTGTCCCATTTGCTTTCCATATCAGCAACCAATTTAAGCTGAGTACGGCAACGGTCAAGGTTGTGACCTTCGTAATGGGTTTTAAAGTATGTATCGCCCTGCAAATAGTCGGCCAAGAAACGCATACCGCATTCAATGGTCATCATTTTCGCACCTTCGGGCAAAAGCATAATTTCGCTGTCTAAAAGCTGACCGCCGCAGCCTTCAAGGAAGCCCTTTGCATAAACTGCGAACATATCAATATCCATCCATACCTTTGAAAGATCCTTTTCATCTTCGGCAGCTGTAGAAGCACCAAAGCGAATAGCATCACCAAAGTCAGTTACTGAGAAGCCGGGCATAATGGTATCAAGATCGATAACACAAAGCGCCTTGTGTGTTTTATAGTCAAGCATAACGTTGTTTGACTTTGTATCATTATGGCTTACACGAAGCGGTAAAACGCCTGCTTTATTGCTTTCAATAAGTACGGGATAAAAATCAGCACGGGCTTTAATAAAGTCAATTTCAGCCTGAACAGATGCCGCACGGCCCATTTTATCTTCTTCAACAGCCTTTAAAAAGTCCTGATAACGCTTAGGTGTGTTATGAAAATCCGGAATGGTTTCATGTAAAGTATATGCCGGAAATTCTGATAAATATCTTTGGAATTTACCAAAAGCCACTGCGCACTGATAAAAGTCGTCCAAATTTTCGGGACGATCAAGGCATATAGAATCCTTCACAAAATCATACATACGCCAGAAAAATCCGTCCCTATCTTGATAGTGAAAACCACCAGAGAATGTACGAATAACCTTTACAACCTCACGGGGACTTTCTACCTTGCCGATAAGATAATCAGAAACCTTTACGATATTTTCCATAACCTGTGCCGGAAGCTTAAACACGTCATTATTAACAGCCTGTAAAATATATTCGTGCTTTGTGCCGTCATCTTCATAACAGGTAACTAAAAAAGTATCGTTAATATGGCCGTTACCATAAGGAGTAACACTTCTTACAGTCCCCTCAAGATTGAAATTCATAATTGCATTAGTAATTTGTTCCAAGTTAGCTTTCCTCATTTCAAATATTCTCCCTCTCGAAAATAATTTACGACTAATTATAACATTTTAACTTGACAGTGTCTATAAAAAATAGTACAATTGTTAGTATAAAACCGTAAAGTACACGATTTTACATATTCGAGAGGTGCCTATGAGACAAGAAATTGAAATAAATTCAATTCTTAAAAACTTTTACAAAATTTCGGGAATAAGAATTTCCATTCACGACAGTGAATTTAACGAAATATATTCCTACCCCGGTGAAGCTTCGGTTTTTTGCAAAAGCTTACAAAATAATGCCACAATTTTAGCCAGCTGTAAACGCAATGACAAAACTGCTTTTGAAGAGGTAAAAAAAACAGGTGAAGTTTATGTATATAAATGCCACTGTGGTCTTTACGAGGCGGTAGCTCCCCTTTACCATTACGGCGTGCTTTCGGGTTATCTTATGATGGGACAAATTCGTGATAATGAAGATGGCTCACTTGAATACATCATCAAGAAATCAACCGCTATTTTGAAGAGCAGCGAAAAAGCGCAGGAAATTTCCAAAACGGTAAAGGTAATTGACCGTGACCTTATTTACTCATACATAAGCATTATGACGGTTTTAGCGGAATACATAACAGCTGAAAACAAGCTTTTTTCCTATTCGGATCAGCTTCCACAGCTAATTATGGATTACATCCACAACAACATATCGTCTAAAATCACCTTATCTATTTTATCACAAAAGTTTGGATGTTGCAACTCAACTTTATCAAAATGTTTTAAAAAAGAGTATGGAATTTCAATTATGGGCTATATTTGCAAATTAAGGCTTAAAAAAGCCGAGCAAATGCTTTGCAAAACAAGAAAGTCACTTAAAGAAATTTCATTTGAGTGTGGTTTTTACGACCAAAATTATTTTTCCAAAACCTTTGCGAAAAATTACGGATGTTCACCATCGGAATACCGCACAAAGCATTTCCAATCAAATTTATAATAACACAATCACAAATTTAAAGCAAGCAAGCCGGCTTTACACAAACTTGCCAATCAAACCTAACAAAAAGCGGAGACATCTTCCTTACGAAGTGTCTCCGCTTTCTTATGTATCTATTGTTTCCTGTTTTTTTATGCCAAAAAGCATTCGTAAAAATCCACTTAAGAATTTAGGGCTTTTAAATAATACAACCTTCAAAAAAAATCCCTCCACTAACACCTTGCGGCCGACAACCCGAGGATTATTACCCAAATTGCAAGCACAGCAATTAAAAATCTAGGGGGACAAAAACAGCTGACAAGCAGCCCCACCGCAAATGCAATTGCAGTTAAGCCCTTATTCAAGGAAAATCCACGGCGCATTTTAATTCCCCCTTCATTACATTATATAAGAGGAAAACTAAAATGTTACCTTTTTTTACGGTTTACTGCTTCCCAAGGCTTTAAATCCTTAAGTTCTTCATATAACTGCAAATATGACTGATGTCGTGTTTCTTCAATTTCACCGTTCTTTACTGCCTCAATAACAGCACAGCCCTTCTCCTTCGTATGAGAACAGCCTGTAAAACGGCAATTATAAATATAATCCGAAAAATCCAAAAAAAGCTCTGGCAATTGTTCTTTAAAATCATAGTCAGTTTCATCATATTCAAGTGATGAAAATCCGGGTGTATCAACCACAAAGCCCCCAAAGGAAAGCTTATATGCTTGAATATGACGGGTTGTATGACGGCCACGACCAAGCGTTTGGCTTACTTCACCTGTTCTGATTACATTTTCACCAAAAAGACGGTTTAAAATGCTTGATTTACCAACACCCGAATTACCTGTAAAGGTGCTGACACAGCCTTGAAGCTCAGCCTTTAGGCTGTCAATACCCTCACCCGTTTCGGCAGACACAACAAAGGTTTTAAAGCCTGAATTTTTATAAATATTAAGCCAATTTTCAAAATCGCCCATATCACATTTATTAAACACAATTATGGGTTCAATATTGTTATATGCCGCTATTGCAGTTATTTTATCAATAATAAATGCATTTGGCGCAGGGGTAGTAAATGATGACACAATAAAAAGCTTATCTATATTAGCTACATTTGGACGAATAAGCATATTTTTACGGTCAAGCACGGTGTTTACCACACCGTGCTTTTGATCGCTTATTTCAAATTCAACCCTGTCGCCCACCAAGGGAGAAAGTCCGTTTTTGCGAAAGCTTCCCCTTGCCTTGCATTCGTAAATTTCACCGTCGCTTTCAACATAGTAAAAACCCGAAAGCGCTTTAATAATTATACCATTCATAGCTTAGTTAGATAAAACCGTAATAAGATCGCTTTCGCTCGAAGCACGATAATTTACCCTGATTGTCTTATAATCCTTCGAGCCCGAGGTTTCGCCCTTAAGTTTAACGGTATATTCGGTTACCCTGTCTTTCGAGACAACCTTTTCAAAAGTATAGCTTTCAACCTGAGTTAAATCAAGATTCGAGCTGGTCATAATTTCTTTGCCGTCTTGCCAAAGCGAAACGGTACAAATACTTTCGCCGTCAAGGTCTGCAGGAAGATTAATTTTAAGGTCAGCAACATATCTGCCCGTACTTACATAAACCGTAATGGTACTGCCTTCGGCAATTTTAGTGCCAGTTGCTTCAGGTCTTTGCCTTACAACATAATCCTTTGGCTGATATTTTTCATTCCAAGCAATATCAACCTCTTCAACAACAACCAATAGCTTATTTTCTGTAAGCTTTTCTTTAGCTTGCTCAAGCGGTTCGCTTGTAATATCTGGAATATTTACATATTCGGTAGGCTTACCTGTTGAAACATAAATTGTAACAGTACTACCTTCACTAACCTTAGCATTTTTTGCGGGCTCTGTACGAATAACAAAACCCTTTTCAACGTCTTCACTTGCCATAGGTGTGACAACAACCTTGAACTTGTTTGCTTCAAGCTCGTTAATTGCACGAACCTCAGTCATCTTGTAGACGTCATTCACAACAACAGTTTTTGGGCCTCGGCTTATATAAAGGGTGATTTCGGTATTCGCATCATCCTTAATCTTTGCACCCTCTTTAATAGATTGACCGTAAACATAACCAATAGCATATTCCGAATTATGACCCCATTGTTCTTTAAAATTAAAGTCGGCGTCATAATCAGGATTATTGATTATATCCTCATATTTCATTCCAATAAATTTCGGAGTTGTAGTATTTTCACCCGTTGCACTGAAAAGACCGGGAAGAAAAATTATAAGCAACACAATAATTGCCAAAACGAAGGCAATTGTAATACCCAACAAAATTGGCAAAATACCACTTTTTTCCTTTTGAGCCTTCTTTTTGGGTTGCATAACCTCCTGTTCAGGAGTAACCACACCACCTACAAAACGTGTGGGAGAATCATCTACAAAGTAGTTATAAGAAAATGTCATAGATGGGTCTTTTCTAAAATTACCCAAATCACAAAGCATTTCAGAAGCCGACTGGTAGCGTCTGTCCTGACTTTTTTGCATTGCGTGCATTGTGATTTGTTCAAGACCTTCGGGGATAGAAGCATTAATTTCAGTAGGGCGCTGAGGATCACGTTGAAGCTGCATAATTGCAACCGAAACAGCGCTTTCAGCCTGAAAAGGCAATTTTCCCGTAAGCATTTCATAAAGCATTACACCAACCGAATAAATATCAGCCTTTTCGTCGGTCTTTTCCCCTCTTGCCTGTTCGGGTGAAATATAATGAACCGAACCGATTGCCTTGTCGGTAATGGTGCGCTGGTCACTACGTGAAAAACGGGCTATACCAAAGTCTGTAACCTTAATGGTGCCGTCAGCCAAAACCATAATATTTTGCGGTTTTACGTCACGGTGAACAATACCTTTATCGTGTGCGTGCTGTAATCCCTTTAAAATTTGCATTGTAAAATGAACAGCGTCCTTCCAACGAAGACTGCCCTGATTTTCAATGTATTCCTTTAAAGTAATGCCTTCAATATATTCCATAACAATATACTGAATAAGGTCCCCAAAGGAAACGTCGTATACGTTAACAATATTAGGGTGTGAAAGCATTGCAATTGCCTTGGATTCATTTTTAAAGCGACGCAAAAATTCGTCGTTAGATAAAAATTCTTCCTTTAATATTTTAATAGCAACCATTCGGTTTTCTTGATTATCATAAGCCTTATAAACACGGGCCATACCGCCTTCGCCGACGATTTCTCGTATTTCATATCTACCGTCAAGGCGTTTTCCTACATACTTATCCATAAAATTCTTCCTTTCGCATTATTTGGTGAGCGTAACAGCAGTAATGTTGTCACCGCCACCGCCCGCATTTGCAAGTTCAACAAGCTTTTCGGGGACTAAAGCTATATCGTTTTCTTTAAATGTTTTAAGTATATCCTCTACAGCCACAAAATTTGTAAGACCGTCAGTGCAAAGCAAAAGAGTATCATCGTCAGAAAGCACAAGCTCGGCCGTATCAACCGCAACGTCCTCTTCAACGCCAAGTGCACGTGTAATAACGTTTTTACGTGGATGAAGCGCTGCATCCTCGGGCGAAATTTCACCCGATTCAATAAGAGTTTGAACAATTGAATGGTCACGGGTAAGCTGTATAATTTCTTCATTAACAAGATAAATTCGGCTGTCGCCAACATGCGCAATTGCAACTTCATTACCCTTAATAACAACCACGACAGCAGTTGTACCCATACCCTTTAATTCTTCATCCTTCGCAGCCATGTCATAAAGAGTAATATTGGCGCTGATTAAAGCATTTCTTAAAATTTTAACGAAATCGCGGATTGTGATTTTTTTGCGGTAGGAATTTATTATATATTCGCTTATGGTTTTAACGGCAGTCTGGCTTGCAACCTCACCTGCATTTGCACCGCCCATACCGTCACAAACAACAGCAAAAGCAATATCCTGCGAAATCTCACCGGCAAAAAATGCATCCTGATTTGAAGATCGTTCTTTACCGATATCAATTTTACTGTAAATTCTCACTGCAAAATCCCTCCTTTACTTTGCGTCTTAACTGACCGCAGGAAGCGTCGATATCGGCGCCTAAGGTCCTACGAACAGTTGCGTTTATCCCTTTTTTTATAAGTCTTTCTTTAAAATGTATAATTCTATTCATATCCGGCTTTTTAAAGGAATTTTCCTTAACCGGATTTGCAGGTATTAAATTAACGTGGCACATTATACCACGAAGCTTTTTTGCAAGCTCGTCAGCACAGGCGTCGCTATCGTTTACACCCTCAATTAAAGCATATTCAAACGAAATTCGCCGTGTAGTAACCGCTTGGTATTCCCTACAGGCTGAAAGCAGCTCGTCAACGCCCCACTTTTTATTAACCTTCATCATACTGCTCCGTATTTCATCATTAGGTGCGTGAAGCGAAATTGAAAGGGTTATCGGAAAGTTATAGTCCTTAAGCTCTTTAATTTTACTAACCACACCCGAGGTTGAAAGTGAAATATGGCGAAGCCCAATATTAATACCGTTATCACTTGAGACAAGCTGTAAAAACTTAACAGAATTATTGAAATTATCAAGTGGCTCGCCCATACCCATCATAACAACGTTAGAAATACGAATGTCATTATCACGCTGGGCTTTAGTGATTTGCGCCAGCATTTCGGATGGGGTTAAATCTCGAAAAAGGCCGTCAAGACCCGATGCACAAAAGCTACAGCCCATACGACAACCAACCTGAGTTGAAATACAAACGGTATAGCCATGCTCGTATTTCATAACAACCGATTCTATTCTTTCGCCGTCAAAAAGCTCATAAACGTATTTAACCGTGCCATCAATTTTTGAAACAAATTTTTGAACAATGCTAACGTTTGCAATATAGCATTTTTCTTTTAAAACATCACGCAGGCTTTTGGGAATATTTGTCATTTCGTCAAAATCTTCAATTCCCTGCTGAAGCCATTTAAAAAGCTGAGCCGCCCTGAATTTAGGCTGGTTAAGGTCATTCATAAGCCCTAAAAGCTCGGCTTCGTTCAATGACTTTATATCAATTTTATCCATTGCGGCTCCCCTTTCTTAATTTTTAATAAGCAAAGCGCAGTAAAAACCGTCAGTGCCGTCAATATGCGGCATAAAGGTGTGGCTGTATTCAAGCTTAAAGCCACTATTTTCAGCCAAAAACTTATTTATAATATCCTCATTTTCAGCTTTGCGAAGCGTACAGGTTGAATAAAGCAGCCTGCCATCCTTTTTAACATAATTTTTTGCATTATTTAAAATTGCGGTTTGAATAGGTATTAAACTGTCAAATTCAGAAAAATCCTTATATTTAATATCAGGCTTGCGACGGATAATACCAAGACCCGAACAAGGCACGTCGCACAGCACACAGTCAAATTCGCCAAAATCGGCATTAAATACAGTCGCATCCTGTACGGTGGGTTTTATAATATCAAGACCCATTCGGTTAGCCGAATTTTTAATCAGCTCGCATTTATGGTCGTATATATCACACGAAATAATTTCGCCCTTGTTTTCCATTAAAAGCGCCATCGCAAAGCTTTTGCCACCGGGGGCGGCACACATATCCAAAACCCTGTCATTTGGCTTTGGCGCAAGAACCGACACCGCAGTTTGCGAAGCCGTGTCCTGCACATAAAAATGGCCTTTTTTATATAATGGATTATTATTTATATCAATACCTTTATTTAAAACAACCGCACCTTCGGGTTTGACCGCCACAGCATCGGGCATTTCTTCAATAAAGGTTTTAATATCGGTTTTAATGGTATTAACCCTAATGGTCAACGGTGCAGGCTTTAAGGACTGTGCTAAAATAATTACTGCAGTTTCCTTGCCATAATCGCTGATAAAGCTTTCAATAATGCTTTCGGGACAGGAATAAATAACGCTTAAATCACTAATGCTGTCACCTGCGGGTAAAAGACTTTCAGCCCTTAAAATATTCCGAAGCACCGCATTTACAAAGCCTGCATTTCGGCTTTCCTTTGACTTTTTAACAAGCTTTACCGCTTCGTTTACCGCCGCACTTTCGGGAATTTTATCCATAAACATTATTTGATAAAGCGCAACCCTTAAATTATTTAATGTAAAGGGTGACAGCTTTTTAAGCGGTGTTTTAACAAAGCTTTTTATAACGTAATCAAGTGTGATTTTGCGGTCCAAAACTCCGTAAATTAAAGCGGTGGCAAAGGCTTTATCGGCGGGGGTTAAGTCGGCTTGCTTTAAATGAGAATTAACCGCTATGTTAGAATATGCCCCATCAGTAAATATTTTGCCTAAAGCTAAAACCGCAACCTTTCTAGCACCAGCCATTTTATTCACCAACCACAGTACCTATTGGTATTTGTTTTCCGCAAAGGTACTGCTTAGCATCCATCATCTTTGAGCCTTCGGCCTGCAGTGTTAAAATATCCAATGAATAACCATCACCGCAAGCAATAGAAAGCACACCGCTGTTACCCACAACTGTACCTGCCGTCTTATCGGTTTTACCGCCAACTGCGGCCTTTATAACCTTAATACGCTTGCCGTCCATAAAAAAGTAAGCACAAGGCCAGGAATAATAACCCCTTACAGCGTCAAAAAGCACTTTGGCAGACTTGTTAAAATCAAGCAATGCCATTTCCTTTTTTATAATAGGCGCGTAAGTGGCTTCGCCCTCTTGCTTTTTTGGGCTAATTTCACCTTTTTCTAATTTATTTAATGTGGAAAGCATTAAATCAGCGCTTATACTTGATAACCTTTCAAACAGTTCTTCAGCGGTTTCGTTATCGCCAATTTTTACTGTCACGGTTTCTAAAATATCCCCCGTGTCCATCCCCTCATCCATAAGCATGGTGGTAATGCCTGTTTCAGTTTCACCCTGAACAATGCACCACTGAATAGGCGAAGCACCGCGATATTTCGGCAAAAGTGAAGCGTGACCGTTAACACAGCCAAATTTTGCGGCTTTTAAAATTTCCTTAGGTAAAATTTTACCGTAAGCCACAACCACAATAACGTCGGGGTTAATACTATTTATAATTTCAAGTGCTTCACCCGTTCTAACCGAATTGGGCTGATAAACGGGTATATTATAGCTTTCGGCACAAACCTTAACAGGCGGTGGGGTTAAAATTTGCTTTCTGCCAACGGGCTTGTCGGGCTGGGCAAAAACCGCCGCTACCGTGTGTTCACTTTTAATAAGTGCTTCGAGGGTTTTCACCGCATAATCAGGAGTGCCCATAAAAACAATTTTCATTATCTTTTTACCTTATCTATATATAAAATTCCGTCAAGGTGGTCAATTTCGTGACAAAGAGCACGTGCCTTAAGTTCGGTGCCTTCAACAACAATGTTATTGCCAAAACGGTCCTGTGCACGAACCTTTACATACATAGGGCGTTCAACCTCGGCCGATTCACCAGGTATAGAAAGACAGCCCTCGGGCCCGATTTGACTGCCGCTTGTTTCCATAATAACGGGATTTATAAGTTCAATTAAACCGTCACCAACGTCTATTATGCAAAAACGGCGAAGAAGACCTACCTGAGGTGCGGCAAGACCTACACCCTCGGCCTTATACATGGTTTCACGCATATCGTCAAGCACCATTGCAAGCTTGTCATCAAACTTCATTTGTGTGCGGCAAATTTTGCGAAGCACATCGTCACCTTTAGTTACAATATTTCTTATAGCCATTTAAAATTCATCCTTTAAAGCATTGTTTCGGGGTTAATATCCACCGAAACGGTAACGTCACGAACTAATTTTATGTTAATTGCATTTTTAAGCATTTCACGAAAACGCTTATTATTTTTGCATTTAATTATCATACGAAAACGGTATTTATTATTTACCCTTGCTATTCCCGACGGTGTAGGGCCTAAAATTATAACCTTTACATCGGTATAGCTATTATCTATCATTTCCCGAATTTTGCCAAAAATTTCTTTTATAGTCCTTTCGGCATCTGCACGGGATATTGACTGGGTATAAACTGCGCAAATATCACAGTAGGGCGGAAAGGTCATAAGCGAGCGCGTCATAATTTCCTGATTGTAAAAGCTGTCATAATCCTGCGCCTCGGCAAAGGAAATAAGCTGACTGTCAGGGTTTACGGTTTGAATAATAGCCCTGCCGGCATTATCGCCACGACCTGCCCTGCCAACAACCTGTGTTAAAAGCGAAAAGCTGCGTTCAAAGCTGCGAAAATCCTCACTGTACATTGCGGCATCGGCGCCCATTACACCGACCAAGGTAACGTTTGGAAAATCAAGCCCCTTTGCCACCATTTGTGTACCGAGCAAAATATCATATTCACCCTTTGCAAAGGCTGAAAGATAGGTTGAATAGGATTCCCTCGATACCGTACTGTCAGCATCAAGCCGCAGTATTTTAGCATTTGGGAAAAGGGTCTCTAATTCCTCAGCCGCCTTTTGTGTGCCAAGCCCCATAAATTTAAGGCTTTCGCAGTCACAATCGGGGCACTTTTGCGCCACAGGTACGGAATGACCGCAATAATGACACATAAGCCGTTTATTTGCTGAATGGTACGTCAACGAAACGCTGCAGTTTGGGCAGGTGGCAACATAGCCACAGTTAGGGCAGGAAATATAGGTATTATGTCCCCTGCGGTTAAGCAGTAAAATTGCCTGCTTATTACTGTTAAGCGTTTCGTTTATGGCTTCATAAAGCGCTTCACTTACGGGGGAGGTATTACCGTTTAAAATTTCCTTTTTCATATCAACAACCTCCACCTCGGGAAGCTGTGAATTATTATATCGGTTTTTAAGGGTGTAAAGTGAATATTTACCCTTTTTTGCCGCTGCGTAGCTTTCAAGCGAAGGTGTGGCGGATGCCAAGCACAAAAGCGATTTATGGTATGCTACACGGAATTTTGCTAAATCACGTGTGTGAAAGCGTGGCGATTTTTCAGATTTATAGGTGTGCTCCTGTTCCTCATCAATAATGATAAGCCCAAGCTTTTTAAAGGGGGCAAAGATTGCACTGCGGGTACCGATAGCGATAACCGCATCACCGTTTTTAATGCGGGTCCATTCGTCCATACGCTGACCCATAGACATTGCGCTGTGAAAAACTGCAATTTTATTACCGTAGCGCTTTGTAAAAATATCAATCATTTGTGGTGTTAAAGCAATTTCGGGCACCATTACAATAACGCCCTCACCTTTTTGGGACACCTCATCCACAAGCTTTAAAAACACCTGTGTTTTACCCGAGCCTGTTACACCGTATAAAAGTGATACCTCGGCCTTATCACTTTTCAGCTTTTCTCGAAGCCCCATAAAAGCGGCCTGCTGTTCAGCAGTTAAATAAATCTCATTAGGATTTGGTACGGCATTTGTTTTATAAGGAGAACGGAAAACCTGACGTTCAAAAGCAACAAGCACGCCTTTTTGTATTAAATTTTCAATAACCGACATTGAAACCCCCGTAAAATAGCGAAGCTCCTTAACCGAAGCGGTTTCAATATCATAAAGGATATCTACTACATCTTTTTGGCGGGCAGTAAGCTTAATTTCGGAAATATCATCACAAAGCCTTACCCACTTTTGTGTGGCGTCACCCATTTTTTGCTTGGTTTCGCTGTTTTTTATAAGGGCTTCCTTTTCAGTCATTTGCTTTAAAAGTAAAGCATCGACACTAAAAGTAGAGGTTATGTCATCCTCGCTTTTTTCGCCTTTGGATTTTAAAAAGTTAAAAATTTCCTTTTCGCTATCGGACAAAAGCTCAAGCCCCAAAAAGTCAATATTAGCCGAATAAAAGTTAATAAGGCGGTGGTTAAGCCCTGTCGGAAGCATGGCAGACACCGCATCACAGCGAGTGCAAAACACCGTTTCATGCATATATTCGCACATTTTAAGCATTTCATCGCTTAAAACGGGGGTTTCATCAATAACCGATTTAACCGTTTTTAAATGATAACTGTCTTCTTCGGCCACTTCAAAAACAATGCCCTGCTTTTCGGTGTTGCCGCGACCAAAAGGTACTATAACCCTTTGCCCCGCTGTTAAATTCATTTTAGGCGGAATTGCATAAGAATACAGCTTATCAAAAGCATAGGCTGCGCCGTAAAGGGCAACTTTCGCTACAGGCGATAACATACACAATCCCTCCTTTTATAAATTTAAGGTTTAATTATTCAAGCTCGCTTGCTAATTTGTCAATTGCAACCGAAACGGGCTTTTCAATAGAAATTTCGCCCATTTCCTCCTGCTTTTGTGAAATATCACGGGCTGTGTGAGCCACGTCAATTACCAAACGGTATCTGTTTTCGTAACCGCCAATTAATTTACCAATATTAGGATTCAACATTACTAAGCACTCCATCAATTAAATTTTTTTGTCTTTTAAGCATCAAGCGACTGCTTGATATTACTTCAATTATATCGTCAACAGCAGTATTGATATCATCATTTACAACAATATAATCAAACTCTGTAGCACGCGCAATTTCATTTAAGGCTTCCTTCATACGCTTGTCAATAAGCTCCTGCGTTTCGGTACCTCTTCCGCTTAAGCGGCGTTTAAGCTCCTGATAGGACGGGGGCATTATAAAAACAGTAACAGCTTCGGGTAATTTTTCGCAAATTTCTTTAGCTCCGTTAACATCCACTTCAATTAAAATGTCCTGTCCCTTTTCAATGGCGGCAATTACAGGCGCCTTTGGTGTGCCGTAGTAATTACCGATATATTCGTTATACTCAAGTAATTCATCATTCTCAAGCATACTTAAAAACTTCTCACGGGTAATAAAGTTATACTTTTCACCCTCAACCTCACCCACACGCATCGGTCGGGTTATGCTGGATATTGAAAATTTTATTTCGGGCTTTCTTTTAAAAAGCTCTTTAAACAATGTGTCCTTGCCGCTGCCCGAAGGACCTGCAACTACAAATACGCCGCCCTTACTCATCTTCATCCTCCTTAAACACCTTAAACGCTTCATCACTAATTCTGCCTGCCAGCTTTTCAACCGTTAAGTAACACAAAATAATATGGTCGCTATCAGTAATAATAACGGTTTTGGTTTTGCGGCCGTGTGTAGCGTCAATAAGGTTGCCCTTTTCCTTAGCATCCTGAATGATTCTTTTTATCGGGGCAGATTCAGGGGTCACCACCGTAACAATACGGTCAGCTGACACCAAATTGCCCGAGCCAATATTAACAAGCTTCATAAAAATTACTCCATATTTTGAATTTGCTCACGAATTTTTTCAATTTCCGACTTAATGTCAACAACTGTGTGGGCAATTTCAATATCCTGCGCCTTAGAGCCAATGGTGTTTGTTTCGCGGTTCATTTCCTGAACGATAAAGTCAAGCTTGCGGCCAACCGGCTCGTCACTTTCCAAAAGACCTGTAAACTGCTTTATGTGACTGCGGAGCCTTACGGTTTCTTCAGCAACGGCAACCCTGTCAGCAAAAATTGCAACCTCGGTTAAAATGCGCTGCTCGTCCACAGTGTTATCCCCAATAAGCTCTTTGATTTTTTGTGTAATTCTTTCTTGATAAGCGGCAACCGTTTCAGGTGATTTGCTTTCAATAAATTCAACCTTCGAAAGAATATATTCGGTGCGGGAAACAACGTCGTTTAAAAGGCGCTCGCCCTCGACACTGCGCATTGCGATAAAGTTTTGGCAAGCCTCCTCCAAAACGGGCATTATTGCGGCTTCAATAACCTCGTCCTCAACTTGCTGACGACGCACCTTAAACATTTCATTATTGCCGGCAACGGTTGAAACCTTAACGTCGTTTTTAAGCTTATATTCCTTAGAAAGATTATTTAAAGCCTTTATATAAGCATCGGCATATTCACGGTTAATTTCAATAACGGTAGCATTCTGGTTAAGGTCTTCAACCAAAATTGAAACCTCCACCTTACCGCGTGAAATTTTTTGGTTTAAATAAGATTTTATTTTTTCCTCCAAAAAACAATAAGCACGTGGCATACGAGCCGAAAATTCAAAATACCTGTGATTTACTGACTTAATTTCAACAGTAACGTCAAAGCCATTATGCTGACCCTTTGCCCTGCCGAAGCCTGTCATACTTCTGACCATTTATATCACCCTTTGCAAAATATATAAACGGAATAAACCGATATTATCCCATAATATTTAATCTATTTTAACAAAAACGGTGGTGCAATGTCAACTTTTTAACATATATTGTAACCTTTTTTTAACTTTTAGATATATTTAATATAATATATAAATGCAAAAAATCACCGACCGTGATGGTCGATGCTTTAATTTTTGGAGAAGAATTACGATTTCAATACAATTGATTATTGTTGAATATGTGTTCGAAGCCTTACATATTATTTATAATTCGTCGGCAAAGCCGACACCGAAATTGTTCATTATTCATCAGCGTTAGCGACTTCATTATTCATTACGAAAATCCGTTTTAATGAATGATGAATATTGAATAATGAAAAATGAATAATACAAAACAAAAATCCCATCGACAAAAGTCGACAGGATTTTCGTTTTGGCAGGGGTAGAAGGATTCGTTCTCGCACTGCGGTGCTCGGTCAGGTTCGGCTCTGACAGTCCACCGGACTGTCATTCACTACCGAACCCTTGTTCGAATCCTTTATTAAATAAAAAATAAAAGCACTGACCATAAAGGTCAATGCTTTTATTTTGGCAGGGGTAGAAGGATTCGAACCCTCACAAACGGTTTTGGAGACCGGTGTGCTACCGTTGACACCATACCCCTAAGTATAACGCTTATTTGGTGGAGCATCAGGGACTCGAACCCCGGACCGACCGGTTATGAGCCGGTTGCTCTAACCAACTGAGCTAATGCTCCAAATAAGCAAAAGTTATTATAACACAAATTAGCGTTTTGTCAATAGCAAAAATTTATTTTTGTACATTTTATTTTATAAAAAAATTCTTACTGCACAAAATATATATAATTGCTTTTTACACCAAAATATGTTATATTGATTTTACAATACTTGGCAAAAATAATTTGAAAGGTGTATTTTATGAAGCTTAATTACAAACGTGTTTTGCTTGTTGGCATGGCTTTCTTTTTAATTTCGGCCTTTTGGCAAGCTTATGACGCTATCACACCACTTATTTTAACCAACCACTTTGGTCTTCCCCAATCGGTTTCGGGCGCAGTAATGTCAATTGACAATGTTTTGGCGGTATTTTTGCTACCAATTTTTGGCGCACTTTCCGACAAGACAAACACCCGCTTTGGCAGACGCACCCCATTTATTTTCTGCGGTACAATTGCCGCTGTGGTTTCCTTTATTGGTCTTACCTTTGTTGATAATTATCAGCTTGCGCGCATTACTGCTGCAGGAATACCGGAATTACAGCAGGGCGCTTTAAGCGACGAAGCCTTTAAAGCCGCTGTTCGTGAAGCTACCATAAAGCTTACCATTGAAAACCCGTGGCCGCTTATTGGCTTTATTGCAACACTTTTGGTTGTGCTAATTTCTATGGCAACCTTCCGCTCCCCCGCGGTTGCTTTAATGCCTGACGTTACGGTGAAGCCCTTGCGTTCAAAAGCTAATGCAATTATTAATCTTACAGGTACAGCAGGCGGTATTATCGTACTTGTTTTAGGTATGGTTTTCGCAACAAGCAAAAACCTTTATATGCAATACACAGGCTATGTTGCTGCAGTTTGCGGCGTCATGCTTTTAGGCTTTGTTCTTTTCCTTTTAACTGTTAAGGAGAAAAAGTGGGCCGCTGAAATGGAAGAAGACACCGTTAAATACGGTCTTGACACTAAGGAAGAGGCTGTACCCGTGCAAAGCAAAAGCGGTCTTACAAAAGCTGAATTTACTTCCCTTTTGTTAATTCTCGCTTCAGTTGCATTGTGGTATATCGGTTATAACTCAATTACAAGTAAATATTCGGTTTATGCAACTAATATTTTAGGCTTTGACTATAACTTCACCCTTATTGTAGCCCAAGCCGCCGCAATAGTTTCTTACATTCCTGTTGGTATGATAGCCTCGAAAATTGGCCGTAGAAAGACAATTCTTTCAGGTATTTTAATTCTTGCAACAGCCTTTACAATTGGCATTTTCATTACGCCAAAAACCCCCGAAATTATTATGTACCCCGTATTTATGCTTGCAGGTGTGGGCTGGGCAACCATTAACGTTAACTCCTTCCCCATGGTTGTTGAGCTTGCTAAAAAAGGTGATACGGGTAAATACACAGGCTATTATTACACCGCTTCAATGGCAGCGCAAATTGTTGCCCCCATTCTTTCAGGTGTGCTTTACGACGCTTTGGGTATGCGCTTTGTGTTCTTCACCTTTGGTGCAATTTTCGTGCTTTTCTCGTTTGTAACAATGTTCTTTGTAAAGCACGGCGATTCAAAACCCTTACAGGCTAAAAGCAAATTAGAACAGCTTGACGTTGACTAAATTTATAATGATAACCGACAGGCAATATTGCTTGTCGGTTATTGATTTTTTTAAGGTAATGAAATATAATAAATTTATAAAAACAAACCACAGGTGATATTATGGATATTTTACATTCGGGTGAATTATATTTACCCAACGGCGACGATATTATGGAAGAACAGTTTAGATGCCTTGAAAGGCTTTATGACTATAACCAAACCCGTCCGTTAGAGCAAGAAAAACGCCAAAAACTACTTAAAGAAATGTTTGCCGAAATTGGCAAAGGCTGTTACATTGAGCCGCCCTTTCGTGCTAATTGGGGCGGTAAGCACTGTCATTTTGGTAAAAATATTTATGCGAACTTTAATTTAACTCTAGTTGATGATACCCACATTTATGTAGGCGATAACACAAAATTTGGCCCTAATGTAACTGTTGCAACTGCAGGTCACCCAATTTTACCAAAGCTTCGACAACAAGCATATCAGTATAACTTCCCCGTACATATTGGCAAAAACTGTTGGATAGGCGCAGGCGCTGTTATTGTGCCGGGCGTTACCATTGGCGATAACACGGTTATAGGAGCTGGCAGTGTTGTTACAAAGGATATACCCGCAAATGTTGTTGCAGTTGGTAACCCTTGCCGTGTAATGCGTGAAATTAACGACCGTGACAAAGAATATTACTTTAAAGACCGCAAAATAAGCGATGAAATTAAGGAAACATTGAAATGAACATTAAACAAATCGGTAACATAACCGACGGTCAGGATGGTGCTGTTTTCGGCGGACTTTTGTTCCGCTTTAAGACCAATGGACTGTGCTATGTTTATAACCTTAACAATTTAACAATTGAAAAGAAATCGCCCATTGTTTCAATTTTCACTCTTGATAAGGCAGATGTAATTGTACCGCACAGCAATTCGGTTGTTTTTGGCAACGAATATTATGCAGAAGATGATGAATTCCCACTACTTTACACAAACATTTATAACAACTATTCAAAGTGTGAAAATAAGCGTATAGGTGTTTGCTGTGTTTACCGTATTTGGCGTGAGGAAAACGAATTTAAAAATAAGCTTGTGGGGCTTATTGAAATTGGCTTTACAAAGGATGAATTATGGTCAAGCGGCGATGATATTCGCCCGTTTGGAAACTTTGTAATTGACAAAGAAAAAGGTCTTTACCACGCTTTTACAATGCGTGATAATGAAGAAATTACAAGATATTTTTCATTTAAGCTTCCAAAGCTTTCAAACGGTGTAATGGATAATGAGCTTGGAGTTAAAAAGATAACCCTCAAAAAAGAAGATATTATTAACACCTTTGACACAGAATATCACCGCTTCATTCAAGGTGCTTGCTGTGAAAAGGGTAAAATTTATTCGCTTGAAGGCTTCAGCGGCGATAAAGTTAACCCACCCGCAATGCGCATAATTTCCACAAACGATAAAAAACAGCTTGAATGTGTTTATTTGGGAGATTTTGGTCTTACAATTGAACCCGAACTTATTGATTTTGAAAGCAACGTTTGCTATTACGGTGACAACCACGGCAACCTTTATGTTATTGAATTTTAAATATTATAAGTAAAAAAGAAAAAACCTTGTCTTGCGACAAGGTTTTTTTGGTGTAAGAATAACTAAAAAATGTGTAATTGAATGTAAATAATAAAGTTAAAAACATTAATATAACAACGTGATTTTAGATTTAAAATACTGTTCACGAAAGTTGGTTAATTTTGCAATTTCGCCGAAGTCGTGCTTAACGTGCCGTAAGGCACACTTAGTTAAAAGAACCCACACTTGTCATAGACAAATGTGGGTTCTTTTTTGGTGACCCGTACGAGATTCGAACTCGTGTTACCGCCGTGAAAGGGCGGTGTCTTAGGCCTCTTGACCAACGGGCCGAATTATTGGTGGCTGTAATTGGATTCGAACCAATGACACTGCGGGTATGAACCGCATGCTCTAGCCAACTGAGCTATACAGCCATAACTTAAAGCGACTTGTATATTATAACGAAAGAACAGCAGTTTGTCAAGACTTATTTTTTATTTTTTGCAGTTTTTTTATAATTAGTATTGACAGTATAAAATTATATGCTATAATATAATAAAGTGTATCAAATGAAACACTTTTTGGGGGGTGTTTTTAATTAAATTTGAAAAATTTTTCCTGCTTAAAAACTTAAGTCAAACCGAAAAAAACGAAATAGTTTTAACTTTTTCGTCACCTGTTTTGTTTAAGAAGGGTGAAACCGTTTACAGCAGTCACAAATTTAAAAATGCTGTGGGTTACATCATTAAAGGTAGTGCAACCGCTTCAAGCGACAACCCAAACGAAACCCCTTTAAAAACCTTTTCAAAGGGTATGTCATTCGGGGTTGCTACCCTTTTCGGCAGTGACGAATGTTATATCAGCACTATTACCGCTAAAACCGATTTAGAGGTTTTGTTTATAACTGAGGATGAACTAAAAGTACTTTTTCAAAAATATCCTGAGACCGCTATAAATTACATTAGCTTTTTATCCGAAAAGGTGCGTTTTTTAAACAAAAAGCTTAATGTGATTTCCTGTAGCGGTACCGAAAACACCGTATACAAGTACCTCACTTCCCTTGCCGACCAAAACGGAGAAATAAACAATTTTAAAAATATGTCGTTAATTTCAAAAACGCTTGGCATAAGCCGTGCTTCGCTTTACAGGGCTTTAAGCGATTTGGAACAAAACGGTTATATTATAAAAGAAAAAAATTATATAAAGGTGATTCATTATGAAAAAACTAATTAGCATTTTATTAACCCTTTTACTTGTACTCGCCTTTGCGGGCTGCGGTGCCGCTAACACAGACTCTAACCCCGAAAGCTCCGCACCCGACCTTACAAACGTTGAATGCAACATTTACGGTATTGCGGGTCCTACAGGCGTTGGTCTTGCAAACCTTATGGAAAAGGCTGAAAAAGGCGAAGGCGCGCTTAAGTACAACATTGCCTTAGCCGCAAACAACGATGAAATTATTGCTAAGCTTAAAAACGGCGAGGCTGACATTGCCGCTGTTGCAACTAACTTGGCATCGGTTCTTTACAATAATCCCGACGTTGACATTCAGGTGCTTGCAGTTAACACACTTGGTGTTTTGAATGTTGTTGCCAAGGGTTACGAAATTGATTCTATTGACGACCTTAAGGGCTTGACCGTTTATTCAACCGGTCAGGGCGCAAACCCCGAATATATCATTAACGACGTTCTTAAGAATAATAACCTTGAGGTAGGCAAGGACGTTAAGGTTGAATTTGTTGCACAGCCGACCGAGCTTGTGGCAAAAATGGCCAACCCTAAGGCTGAAAAGGTTGTAGTTATTGCTCCCCAGCCTGTTGCTACCAATATTACCGTTAAGGTTCCAACCGCAAAAATTGCTATTGACCTTAACGACGAATGGGAAAAAGCACACGACGAACAGCTTACAATGGGCTGCGTAGTTGTAAGAAAAGAATTTGCCGAAAATAACGCTGACGCTATTGCCGCTTTCCTTAAGGAATACAAAGCATCTATTGAAAAAACCAACAGCGATGTTGAAGCAACAGCCGCTAACTGCGAAAAGTATAAAATTATTGCCCCTGCAGCAGTTGCTAAAAAGGCTATTCCTAACTGCAACATTGTTTACCAGGACGGTAATGATATGAAAACAAACCTTTCGGCTTACCTTAAGTTCTTGTTTGATTTAAACCCCAAGAGCGTAGGCGGCAAATTACCCGCTGATGATTTCTATTATGGAGTTAAATAATTTGTTTAAAAAAGTATTAAAAGGCGCCGCCATATCAGCACTTTGGCTGTTGATATGGCAGGCAGCCGCCCTAATTGTTAATTCACAGTTACTTATACCTACCCCGCTTGAAACCCTAAAGGCACTGCTTGTCCTTGGTCAAACGGGGCAGTTTTATCTTGCTGTGTTGTATTCCCTTTTTCGCATAATAATTGGTTTTGTATTAGGTGTTGCAGTCGGTTTTATTGGTGGCGTTATAGCTAACCAATTTTCACTTTTTGAAAGCTTTACACGCCCTGCCTTACAGGTAATAAAAGCCGTGCCGGTTGCATCGTTTATTATACTTGCATTTTTTTGGTTTCAAAGCAAAGACCTTCCCATTTTTATTGCATTTTTAATGGTGCTTCCAATGGTTTGGTCAACGGTGCAAGCTGCACTTTCGGGCATTGATGAAAAATATATTGAAATGGCGAAGGTTTATAAGCTTTCCCCTGCAAAAATTTTCTTTAAAATTAAACTGCCCTTTATTATGCCACAGTTTATTACCACTTCTATGACAGCCCTTGGCTTTGCGTGGAAATCGGGCATTGCGGCCGAGGTTATTTGCCGACCGCAAACTGCGCTTGGCACCCTTTTAGACCAAAACAAAAGCTATCTTGACATTCCCGCAGTTTTTGCCCTAACCTTTGTTGTGGCTATTCTTTCAATTGTTTTAGAATTTACTTTAAAAAGAATTGTGAGGAGGTTTACAAATGCTGAAAATAAATGATTTAACCTTCTCATACGGCGAAAAAGAGATATTTAATAACTTTTCACTTGAAATTAAAAAAGGTGAAAGAATTTGGCTTTCAGGCCCATCGGGCTGTGGGAAAACTACACTTATTAAGCTTATTTTAGGGCTTTTAAAAGCGCAAAAAGGCCAAATTGAAGCAAATATAACCACTTCAGTTGTATTTCAGGAAAACCGCCTTTTACCATTTTACACCGTAATGCAAAACATTACCCTTGTTGGTGGTGATGAGGCCTTGGCATACGAAAACCTGACCGCCTTGGGCATTGGTGAAACAACTGATTTATACCCCGCTTCCCTTTCGGGCGGTATGAAAAGAAGAGTCGCAATCGCAAGGGCGTTATCCGTCCCGTTTGATTTACTTATTTTAGACGAAGCCTTTAACGGCATTGATGAAAAGAATTTGCAGTCTGCAGTGGACAGGATAAACGCACTTACTAAGGATAAAACTGTTATTCTTATAACCCATAATCCTGAAGAGGCCGAGCTCTTGGGCGCAAAAAAAGTTGAAATAAATAATTGACAGTGCTTTATATTTATAATATAATTTAGCATTGGAAGTGATTTTATGATAAATATAGCAATTTTAGGCTATGGCAACTTAGGCCGTGGCGTTGAATGCGCAATTAAAAACACAAGCGATATGAAGCTTTGCTATGTGTTTACCCGCCGTGCACCTGAAACGGTTAAAATTATGACCGAATCGGCCAAGGTGTGCCACATTGACGACCTTATTAATAAAAAAGATGAAATTGACGTTTTAATTATTTGCGGCGGCAGTGCTACTGATTTACCCGTTCAAACCCCCGAATATGTTAAATACTTTAACGTTATTGACAGCTTTGACACTCACGCTAAAATTCCCGACCATTTTGAAAACGTTAACAAAAACGCTTTGATGAGCGGTAAAATTGGCATTATTTCGGTTGGTTGGGACCCCGGTATGTTTTCCCTTAACCGTCTTTATGCAAACGCTGTTTTGCCAAACGGTCAGGATTATACTTTTTGGGGCAAGGGCGTAAGCCAAGGCCATTCCGATGCGATAAGACGTATTGACGGTGTTATTGATGCCCGTCAATATACTGTACCCGTTGAAAGTGCTCTAAACGCTGTCAGAAGCGGTGAAAACCCTACTCTTACAACCCGCCAAAAGCACACCCGCATTTGCTTTGTTGTGGCTGATGATAATGCCGATAAAGTTCTTATTGAAAAGCAAATTAAAGAAATGCCAAATTACTTTGCCGATTATGATACCACTGTTAATTTTATAACTATGGAAGAAATGAAGCGTGAGCACAGCGCCCTTCCACACGGCGGCACGGTTATAAGAAGCGGTAAAACAGGCTGGGAAAACGAAAACACACATATTATTGAATACAGCCTAAAGCTTGATTCTAACCCTGAATTCACTTCAAACGTTTTAGTAGCCTATGCCCGCGCGGCATACCGCTTAAACAAGCAGGGCGAATCGGGTTGCAAAACTGTGTTTGACATTCCACCCGTGCTTTTATCGGAAAAAACACCTGAAGAACTTCGTATGAATTTACTTTAATAAAAATTCCCCCTTACCTTACGGTAGGGGGCTTTTTAAGGGGATATTTATGAAAAACATTTTTTACCCAAAGCTTATTGAAAGCATGAAGGGTTACACAAAACAAAAGCTTATAAATGACATTATTGCAGGTATTATTGTTGCAATTATTGCCTTACCGCTTTCAATTGCGCTTGCACTTGCTTCAGGTGTTAAACCAGAACAGGGGCTTTACACCGCTATTGTTGCCGGATTTGTTATTGCTCTATTGGGTGGCAGCCGTGTGCAAATTTCGGGCCCGACAGCAGCCTTTGCAACCATTGTTGCAGGCATTGTAGCAACAAACGGGCTTGAAGGGCTTGCAATGGCAACTGTAACCGCAGGTGTTATTTTAATTTTAATGGGTCTTTTGCGACTCGGTAAACTTATTAAGTTTATACCTCACACAATAACAGTTGGCTTTACGGGCGGTATTGCGCTCACCCTTTTAATCGGTCAAGTTAAAGACTTTGCAGGCCTTACCTTTACACATTCCCCCATTGAAACACTTGAAAAGCTAATTGAGGTTGTAAAAACCATTGGCACAATAAACTGGCAAGCGGTTTTAATTGGCGCAATTTCACTTACAATTTTAATTGTTTGGCCCAAAATTAAATACATAAACAAAATTCCCCCGTCACTTATTGCTGTAATTGTTTCAGCAGGTTTGGTTGCGCTTTTAAATATGAAGGTCAATACCATCGGCTCACTTTATACCGTGTCATCTGCATTACCTAAATTCAATATGCCAAACTTCAGCTTATTTGTTGAAATGCTTCCCAATGCCTTTACTATTGCGGCTTTAGCTGCTATTGAATCTCTTTTATCCTGCGTTGTGTCCGACGGTATGATAAACGATAAGCATAATTCCAATACCGAGCTTATTGCGCAAGGCGCTGGCAACATTTGCTCTGCCCTGTTTGGCGGTATTCCCGCAACGGGCGCTATTGCAAGAACGGCGGCAAACGTTAAAAACGGCGGCCAGTCCCCCATTTCAGGCATTGTTCACGCAATTGTTTTACTGCTTATTTTAGTGGTGCTTATGCCATACGCTGCACTTATTCCAATGCCCGCAATTGCCGCAATTTTGTTTGTTGTGGCTTACAATATGAGTGAATGGCGTGAATTTGTTCACATTATTAAAACCTCGCACATAACCGACATTTTAGTGCTTATAACCACCTGTGTTTTAACCGTTGTTTTCGACCTTGTAGTTGCAATTGCAGTTGGTATGGTAATGCATTATTTATTTGTTTTAATAAAAAAATTTATAGCAAAAAAGTCCTGACTTAAGAGTCGTACAGTAAGGGACAGTACAACAAGATACGAAAACACCCATAGTTTTTTAAAAAACTATGGGTGTTTTTAATATTTCCTTTCTTTGTTAGTCAAGTCGTGCTATAATATAACTAACCGATAAATAAGAATTTGACAAGGAGGAATCGCAATGATAATCGATGTCAATGAACTATTTAATGAACTTGGACATCTTCCTCAGGTGGAGGCAATTGCATTGGGAGGTTCAAGAGCAACTGGACGAAATGATACCAAATCGGACTACGATGTGTATGTATATATAACAGACAATATTGACGAAAACACACGAAGACGTATTCTGGAAAAATATTGTGGATATATGGAAATTGGCAATTCCTTTTGGGAGTTGGAAGATGATGTTACCTTAAAAGATAGCATTGATATGGACATTATATATAGAAATATGGAAGATTTTGAAAAAATGGTGTCCTCTGTAGTTATAGACTGTATACCATGGAATGGGTATACTACCTGTATGTGGCACAATCTAATAACCTCCCAAATCGTGCTTGACAAGAATGGCAAGCTGAATATGTTACAGGAAAAATATCGCATTCCGTATCCAAAGAAGTTAAAAGAGAATATTATTTCTAATAATTTAAAGCTTCTTAGCGGTATGTTGCCATCATTTGATATGCAGATACAAAAGGCAGAGAATAGAGGTGACCTTGTAAGTGTCAATCATAGGGTTACTGAATTCCTCGCAAGTTATTTTGACATTATTTTTGCTCTGAACGAGATGACACACCCTGGTGAGAAAAGAATGCAAACCATTTGTTCGAAAGAATGCAATATCTTGCCAAATAATTTTGATGCAAATCTTTATAGATTATTTGATGGAATGTTCAGAAAAAATATATCTGGTGTTATTAACGATATGGTTGATGAAATAAAAAAGATAACGCAGATGTAGTCAAATTCCAATTTGAATTTGTAAAAATCTAATGCTGTTATTACCCTCCATAGGGCATTAACAAAATCCTCCAAAACCATTGCGGCGCAACGGTTTTTCGCAGTTTGCTCACCTTATCCCATTATACGGTTACACACTGTTT
>JAGAQV010000014.1 GCA_017622555.1 Clostridia bacterium | reverse complement strand
CCTGAACGAACAGAAACGAGAAGGGGATTTTCCTTATCGCCGAACTTCTTGCCTACGATGTCTTCCATTTTGTCGATGTATTCCATGATTTGTGCCTGGATATCATCGTTGATTTTTCTGCCATCCTCATAATACTGAGTGCAGGCTTCGGTAGAAACAGTGAAACCCTGAGGAACAGGAAGACCGATTTTGGTCATTTCTGCAAGGTTAGCACCCTTACCACCGAGAAGTTCACGCATAGAAGCGTCGCCTTCTGAGAAAAGGTAAACATACTTGTGACTCATTATTGAATCAACCTCCTAAAAAATATACAAATTTTTTGTAAGCTAGTCAAAATACCCATTATCTAGGTATCCAAGTCATTATACCAAATCTTTTATTAAAAATAAAGTATTTTTTAGTAATTTTTAATATTTCGTTAAAATAGTAACATTTAACCGACAAAAAATGCAGAAAATTTGCGAATTTTCATAAAAAAGACATAATTTCGTTGCGAAAAGGGTAGCTATATGTTAATATATTAACATAACATTTTTGAAAGGTTGTAAGAAAAATGGAATTCAGCATCAATCATCCTATAATTTACATAATGGTAGCGGCTTTGATACTGGTTGTTCTTACACAGTCGGTGTATTTTTTGGTTCGTGCATACCGTCATGCCGTACAAATCGGTATGGATAAGTCCCGACTTAAGAAGACAATTACCTCGGCGGCGCTTTTCACAATTGCACCGGCAATTTCAATTCTTGTTGGCGTTGTGGCTTTATCAAAGTC
This sequence comes from Clostridia bacterium, assembly GCA_017622555.1. Lineage (GTDB taxonomy): Bacteria > Bacillota > Clostridia > Oscillospirales > Acutalibacteraceae > UBA737. The sequence continues at coordinate 145,531 of JAGAQV010000014.1, read as the reverse complement.
ACTAGGGCTTCCGCTTCCGTGGCTTAGACTTTCTATTATTGGTTCACTTTCTTATGAAACAATTGCCGCAGGTAACACCTTAAATGAACTCGGTCTTAAAATGGGCGAGGGCATCAGCTCGGCATCTGCCTTTGTTACTGTTGCTTGGGTTATGACACTTGGTATTATTATCGGTCTTATTTTAACTCCGCTTCTTTCAAAGAAAATTCAAGGCGGTATGAAAAAGCTTGAAAATATGGATAAAAAGTGGAGCGAAATTTTCTCAAACGCAATGTTCTTGGGTATGATTTCGGCATTTTTAGGCTATGTTTTCTGGGATTTTGCAAGTGTATTCAAAGGCGAAATGTCGGCTCTTATTCCAGCTCTTGTAATGCTTTCATCTGCCGTTTTAATGCTTATTTGCGGCGCTTTAACAAAGGTGCTTAAAGCCAGATGGATAACCGATTATGCTTTGCCGATTAGCCTTGTGGGTGGTATGGCAATGGCTATTCCGATTACAAGCTGGTTAGGTTAAGGAGGGGAAAGACAATGAAAAAAGAAATGACATATCTCGACAGCGTTCACCGTGACGGTAAAATTTGGGGCTTCACCCTTTTAGCGCTTATATTGGCTTTTCCGCTTGTGCTTTGTATAGTTTTTGAAGCTGTTCCCGAATGGAAGGCCTTTGGCCGTGCAATTTTGTCGGTGCTTCCAATGTATTGGGCGGTTGGTATTATTGAAATTTTCACCTATATTCCAATGCTTGGCGCGGGTGGTTCTTATCTTTCATTTGTAACAGGTAATATATCAAACTTAAAGCTTCCTTGCGCGCTTGACGCTATGGAAAAAGCAAACGTTAAGGCAAACAGTGAAGAGGGCGAAATTATTTCTACCATTGCAATTGCCGTTTCAAGCATTGTAACCACCTTAATTGTGGCTGTCGGCGTTGTTTTAATGATGGTTTCAAACCTAGGCGCAGTGCTTGAAAGTGAAATTTTAAAGCCTGCCTTTGACCAGCTTTTGCCCGCACTTTTCGGTGGTTTGGCAGTTGTGTTTGTTTCAAAAAATTGGAAAATGTCAATTATACCAATGGTGCTTATGCTTGCGCTGTTTATCTTTACACCTCTCACTTCAGGCGAGGTTGGAATTATGGCGCCCGTTGGTGTAATTATTACACTTATCACATCACGAATTATGTATAAAAAAGGACTGCTTTAAATGATTTACCTTTATATATTTTTAGGTCTTGTAGTTTTGTTCTTGGCGGTGCTTATTATCCGCACTTTGAACTTTAAGCCAAAGGCAAATGCAAAGGTTTTTGAGGAAGAAATTACCCTAAATAATGACAAAGTAATTGAAAATTTGAGAACCCTTGTGCGATTTAAGACTGTGTCTTACAGAGATAACAGCTTAGAGGATGACGCACAGTTTCAGGCGCTTTTAAACGAGTTGCCGAAACTGTATCCTAACGTTTATAAAACCTGCACCCAAACCCTTATGGACGATAGAGGAGTGCTAATTTTATGGCAGGGCAAAAAGCACGATGCTCCGTCTGTTATGATGGCGCATTACGACGTTGTTCCCGTTAATGAAGAGCTTTGGGATAAACCGCCCTTTGAGGCTATTTTAGAGGATGGCGTTATTTGGGGCAGAGGCACCCTTGACACAAAGGTTACGGTAAACGGTATTATGTCGGCTGCGGAAAAGCTTATTGCCGATGGCTTTGTGCCTGAAAATGATATTTACTTTGCATTTTCGGGCGGTGAAGAAATTAACGGTAAGGGTGCTGTTAATATTGTTGATTATTTTGAAAAGAATAATATTGAGCTGGCGCTTGTTGTTGATGAGGGCGGCGCCGTTGTTGAAAATGTTTTCCCAGGTGTTAAAAAGGCTTGCGGTCTTATCGGTATTGCCGAAAAAGGTCTTATGGATGTTCAGTATTCTTCAAAATCGGCAGGCGGTCACGCATCTGCACCAAAGCCCAATTCACCTATAGTTAACCTTTCAAGAGCAATTTTAAAGGTTGAAAAAAAGCCCTTTAAAATGCACCTTACAAAGCCCGTAGAGGAAATGTTTGACACACTTGGCCGTCATTCAAACTTTGTGTTTAGAATGATTTTTGCAAACTTGTGGTGTTTTTCACCCGTACTCAATATGCTTTGCAAAATGCAGGGTGGCGAGCTTAACGCTTTAATGCGCACCACAACCGCCTTTACACAGGCGAAGGGAAGCAGTGCTTCTAACGTTATTCCGCCCGAAGCCAAATTCGTTTCAAATATGCGATTAAACCCTGCTGATACAATGGATTCGGCGCTCCGGTATTTAAAGAAAACCGTTAACGACGACAGGGTAGAAATTACCCTTCTTCACGGTATGAACCCAAGCCGTATTTCGCAAACTAATTGTGAAGCTTATGACAAAGTGGCAAGCAGTGTTGTATCTACCTGGAAGGGCAGTATTGCCGCACCGTACCTTATGATGCAATGCTCTGATTCACGTCATTACGGCCGTATTTCCGACAAGGTTTACCGTTTTTCAGCTATGGATTTAACAAGTGAAGAACGTGCAACTATTCACGGTAATAATGAAAGAATCAGGGTTGAAACTGCAGTAAAGGCTGCCGAATTTTACGTTCGACTTATGAAACAATGCTAATTTATAAAACAGCGGTAGAATTTGCCGCTGTTTTTGTTTTAATTGCAATATTTTTACTTATATGCTAAAATAAAAAAGTTAGGGGGGTATTTTATGGCTACCGATATTATTATAATAGGCGGCGGTGCGGCAGGACTTTTGTCGGCTGTGTACCTAAAAAAGCAAAATCCACAGCTTAATATCCGCATTTTAGAGGCGCTTCCACGTGTGGGCAAAAAGCTTTTACTTACGGGTAACGGTAGGTGTAATATAACCAATAAAAATATTAATCTTTCCCGTTATCACGGTAGTGACGTTTCCTTTGCGGAATATGCCCTTAATAAGTACGATTTATATTTCACAGCTAATTTCTTTGAAAGCATTGGCGTACCCTTTGTGTTTGAGGGGGAAAAGGCTTATCCTGCATCCTTACAAGCGGGGTCGGTTGTGGACTGTCTTCGTTTTTCGGCTGAAGAAAGCGGTGTTTTAATTCATACCGACACAAAGGTTACCAACATTCAAACCCTTAAAGGTAAATATCGTGTTTGGGCAGATAAATTAAGCTTTGTGTGTGACACGGTTATTGTTGCAACAGGGCTTTATTCAGGCGGCTATAAGGTTGGAAGTGACGGCAATATGTTTGAACTGCTTAAAAAAGCAGGCTTTAAAACAGTTAATGTTACCCCTGCAATTGTTCAGCTTAAAACCGAAAATGATGTTGTCAAGCAGTTAAAGGGCATTAAGGTTGATGCTAATGCCGCATTAAAGGCGGGTGAAAGGGTTATAAGGCAGGAATTCGGTGAAGTACTGTTTTGCGATTACGGTCTTTCGGGTCCGCCGATTATGCAGCTTTCCCGTGAGGTGCCAAGGAATAAAAATTCAATGGTGTTATCACTTGATATGATGCCCCAAATTCCCTTTAATGATTTGAAGGCACAAATTGTTAAAAGAGCCGAAAATTTGTCACAGCGACCGCTTGAGGAATTCTTTACAGGTATGCTTCAAAAGCGTGTTGGTCAGGTTATTTTAAAGCAGTGTGGCTTAAAGCTTTCGGAAAAGGCGGGAACACTTACTGTCAGCGATATTGACCACATTGTTAAAACAATAAAATCGTTCGATTTCAAGGTGCTTGACACCACAGGCTTTATCAATTCGCAGGTGTCGGCGGGCGGTATTTCCACAACCGAATTTGATAATACTACAATGCAAAGCAAAAATTATGAAAAATTTTACGTTGTGGGTGAAATTTTAGATATTGACGGTGACTGCGGCGGCTTTAATTTACAATGGGCGTGGAGCAGTGCTTTTTGCGCCTGCGACCATATATTAAGGAATAAATAATGCTTATAATAAATAATGTGAACTTACCCCTTGGAACCGATTTTTTGAATTTAAAATCGGTTATGGAAGGGCATTTAAAAAACCCTTTAAAAACGGCACGACTTTACAAAAAGTCGGTCGATGCAAGAAAAAAGGATAACGTGCATTTTTGCTGTTCGGTGCTTGTCGAAGCAAATAATGAGCAACAGCTTTTGCGCAAAAACAAAAATGCAAGTGTTTTTAATGAAAAGGAATATGTAAACCCTGTTTTTACGGGTGAAATAAAGCATCGCCCAGTTGTTGTGGGCTTTGGTCCTGCGGGTATGTTTGCCGCCCTTGTTTTAGCAAGAGCAGGTCTTAAACCCCTTGTGCTTGAGCGTGGGCAGGATGCCGACACAAGAAAAGCTGACGTTGAGGCGTTTTTTAAAGGCGGGCCTTTAAAAACTGACAGTAACGTTCAGTTTGGTGAAGGCGGCGCAGGCACTTTTTCAGACGGAAAATTAAATACAGGTATTAAGGATGTCCGTTGCCGTGCGGTGCTGAAAGCCTTTGCGCAGTTTGGCGCGGGAGATAAAATTTTAATTGATGCAAAGCCGCATATTGGCACCGACGTTTTAATTAATGTTGTTAAAAATATTCGCAGTGAAATTATTTCACTCGGCGGTGAGGTTTGCTTTAATGCAAAGCTTCAAAAAATCAACACCGAAAACGGCGAAATTATATCAGTTACAGCAGGGGGCAGGGAAATACCTTGTGATAAGGTTATTTTGGCAACCGGTCATTCTGCAAGGGACGTTTTTTCCACCTTAAAGGAAATGGGCGTACAAATGGTGCAAAAGCCTTTTTCAATGGGTGTTAGAATTGAACACAGGCAAGATGATATAAACCGCGCTTTGTACGGCAAATTTTATAATCACCCTGCATTGTCGGCGGCGGATTATAAAATGGCGGTGCATCTCAATAGCGGCAGGGGTGTTTACACCTTTTGTATGTGCCCCGGCGGTGAGGTTATTAACTCCTCCTCAGAAGAGGGGGGTATTGCTGTAAACGGTATGAGCCAAAGCCGTCGTGACGGTGAAAATGCAAATTCGGCATTGCTTGTAAATGTAAACCCTGAAGACCTTGAAAGTAGTGACATAATGGCGGGCTGTTATTTACAGCAAAGGGTTGAAAAAGCGGCATACAATATTGCGAACGGTGCGGTTCCTATAACCACTGTGGGTCAGCTTGTTTACGGTGAAAAGGCCGAAATCACAAGGGTTAAACCAACCGTAAAGCCAAAGTATGCTTTTGCTGATTTTACGGGTATTCTTCCATCATTTATAACCGATAGCTTAAAGGAAGCGTTACCCATTTTTGATAATAAAATTAAGGGCTTTGCCGACAGTTCGGCAATTCTTACAGCTCCCGAAACCAGAAGCTCTTCGCCTATAAGAATTTTAAGGGATGAAAATTATCATTCATTGTCGCTTTGCGGGCTTTACCCTTGCGGCGAAGGGGCAGGCTATGCGGGCGGTATAATGTCGGCCGCAGTTGACGGTATGCGTGTTGCCGAACAGATTGTTAAGGATTTAATGTAATAAAAAACGGTAGAATAGCTTCTACCGTTTTTTGTGCTTATATTACCGATATAAATTTAATTTCACTTAGCTTAATTGCTAATTTTTCACGGTTTTTGCACAAAACAATATAGTCGTTAAAAACATTCAAAAGCTTGCCTTGGCGGGCGGTTAACTGATTGCCGAACACTATATAAATTTTAATGTTTTTGCCAACGTTTGCCTTTAACAATTCGTAAAAAGTTTCATTATTTAGCTTAACGTTTAACGAATTTAAATAATTTTCATATACGGTTAAATCATCGTCACTAAAAATGGGAATAGGGAAGTTATCATTCATAAAACAAACACTCCAAGCGTATTTTTACCATTATATGCTTGGAGTGTTATTTTGTTAATTATTTAAAGGATGTGTTGTAAAGGTCGGCATAGGTTCCGCCCTTGGCTAAAAGCTCGTCATGGGTGCCCGTTTCCATAATACCGCTTTTGCCGAAAACAATAATATTATCGGCATTTTTAATGGTGGTAAGGCGGTGGGCAATTGTAAGGGTTGTTCGCCCCTGAGACAACCTTTCAAGTGACTTTTGCACAAGTCGTTCACTTTCGTTATCAAGTGCGCTTGTGGCTTCGTCTAAAAGTAAAATCGGTGGATTTTTAAGGAACACACGGGCAATACTTATACGCTGTTTTTGTCCGCCAGAAAGCTTAACGCCACGCTCACCAACGTAGGTGTCGTACCCGTCGGGTAAGGTGTTAATAAATTCGTCAGCGCCTGCCATTTTGGCGGCGGCAATAATTTCCTCTTCACTGGCGCCCGGTCTTCCATATTCAATATTTTCACGCACACTGCCCGAAAACAAATAAACGTCCTGCTGAACAACGCCGATTTGTGAACGTAAAGAGCGCATTTTAATGTCACGAATGTCAACGCCGTCAACCGTAAGTGAGCCGTCCAAAATTTCATAAAAACGGGGAATAAGTGAACAAATTGTGGTTTTGCCGCCGCCCGATTCACCAACCAAAGCAATATTTTTGCCTGCGGGAATTTTTAAATCAAGGTGGGAAAGCACGTCGTCGGTTTCTTCGGTGTATTTAAAGGTAACGTTTTTAAATTCAATATCACCCTTAACGTTTTGAAGCTCAACAGCATTTTTTCTGTCCTTAATATCGGGGTCGGTTTCCATTATTTCACCAAAGCGTTCAATACCTGTCATACCACGTTGGAACTGCTCGGCAAACTGAACAATTTTGCGAATAGAATTTAAAAGGGTGGTTATATAAATTAAGAAAACAATTAAATCGGCGGGGTTTAAGCCGTCGTATATAATGAATATTGCACCCGCAACAACGGCCAATATGTAAAGAATACCATCCAAAACACTGGTGGTACAGTGGAAAGCCGCCATATAATGATAAACCTTAGATTTTATACCAAGATAACCCTTGTTGCCTTTTGAAAACTTTTCTTTTTCAATATCTTCACCCGTAAATGATTTTACAACACGAATACCTAAAAGGCTGTCTTCAATTTGGGAATTGAGCTCGGCCACCTGTTTTCTGGATTCACGGAAGCCCGAACGCATTTTTTTGTTGAAAAAGCTTAGCACCAAAACCATTGGGGGTATTGCTGCAAAAATTATAAGTGTGAGCCAAATGTTCATTCGGCTTAAAATTATAAAACAGCAAATAATTTTAATGCCTGCAATAAGCAATTCTTCGGGGCAGTGGTGGGCAAATTCGGTAATATCAAAAAGGTCGCTTGTCATTCGTGACATTAAACTTCCGACCTTGGTGTTATCGTAATACTTAAAGGAAAGCTTTTGCAAATGGTCAAACATATCGGTGCGCATATCGGTTTCAATTTTTGTACCCATTATGTGACCGACCGACGCCATATAATAGTTTGCCGCCGCATCAATAAGCTTTAGCACCAAATAAATGCCGCCAACCGTTAAAATACTGCCAATTGTAAGCTTTGCAACATCGGTTAAAGCGGTGTTGGTTATGTACCGAACAATTAGGGGCAATACAATTTCGCACACAGTGGTAAGCGATGCGCAAAATAGGTCGAATATAAGGGTGGGAACATATTTTTTATAATATGGCAAAAAGCGTTTTATAAGCCTTGCTGATGAGCTTTTCTTCATTATTTGCACCTTCCGTTTCGTGTTATATTTTAGCACTAAAATTTACTTAATGCAATAAAACTGCAAAAAAATTTAAAAAGGACTTTATTTTTACAAAATGTGTGTTACAATGTATATTGTAAAAAAATATAATGAGGTATTTTGTGATGAAACAAATTGCAAAACGTACAATTTCAATTATAACGGTGGTTATGCTGCTAGTTGTAATGTGCTTTACCAATGTAAGCGCTGCAACAACAGGCTATACCAAAGCAAGCGATGTTGTATATAAATATAGCGGAAAGTATATTTACAACTGGGGCGCACGTGATGAGGCTTGTGTCTTTTTATCTTCAAAGGCGCAAAGCTTTTACACAGGTGATAATACATATGCTAAGCTTTCGCAATACAAAGGTGGTACTTCAGAGTCAAATGTACCATCAAGTGTGCTTTATTCAAAGTTACAGTCTTTTATGAAGAGTAAACACACCTATACAAATTCATATAAAGAAAATAACACCTTACTCAAATATACCGACTGTGTTCAAAATAACACATCACAAATTTCGTCTTTTTATTCTGGCATAATGTTTAGCAATGTTTGGGACAGTGGTAGTACTTGGAATAAAGAACATACCTGGCCAAACAGTAAAGGTAAGGGTGGCAGTGATGAAGACGACGTTATGATGATCCGCCCAACAATAGTGTCGGAAAACTCTGACCGTGGTAACGATGCTTACGGCGAAAGCAGCGGTTATTATGAACCTGAAGATTGGGTAAAAGGTGACTGCGCCCGTATAATTCTTTACCAGTATGTGCGTTGGGGTTGTATCAATACAGGTTCTAAGTATAATCGTAATGGTATTTTTGGCACGCAAGGTGTTATTGCAAGTTTAGAAATGTTACTTCTTTGGATGCAAGAAGACCCCGTTGATACTTGGGAAATGGGCCGTAACGACGCCGTTCAAGCCATTACAGGTACTCGCAACGTATTTGTTGACTATCCCGAATTTGCTTGGCTTTTGTTTGGTAAGTCGGTGCCAACAAATATGACCACCCCGTCAGGTGAAGCTAAGGGTGGTGTTTCGGGCGGAAATCAAGGTGGTAACACCTCGACTAATACTTCAACAAATACTTCAACTAACACCTCAACCAATACGTCCACAAATACTTCTACCAACACATCTACCAACACCTCTACCAACACTTCAACAAATACTTCAACCAACACTTCAACAAATACTTCAACCAATACTTCAACCAATACGTCTGCAGGCAATACCTCAACCGGTAACGGCAATAACGGCGGTACTACGGGCAATAACAGCAGTACCGTAACCGACGGCGCTGTTGGTGGTATTGACAATAAACCCCAAAACCAAGGCAAACCCTTTGACCCCAATAATATTGGCAGTCAGTACACTGAAACTGACGGGGAAGAATTTGTTTTTTCACCGATTGCAATAATTGCTATAATTGCAGGCGCAGTTGTTTTAGTTGCAGGCGGTGTGGTAGTTACCGTTATAGTTGTAAAAAAGCGCAAAAAATAGTTATTAATCATAAAACTCTCAAGTAAATTACTTGGGAGTTTTTCTTTTTTTGGTATAAAAAACGTTTTTTGCTAAAAAGTGCTTTATTTTTACAAATTATATGGTATAATGAGAGAATAAAAAATATAATGAGGTATTTTGTGATGAAACAAATTGCAAAACGTACAATTTCAATTGTAACGGTGGTTATGCTGTTAGTTGTAATGTGCTTTACGAATGTAAACGCAAAAACAACTGCTACAGGCTATACGAAAGCAAGCGATGTTGTATATAAGTATGTGGATGTAGTCGGCACTTATTGGAAATATGATGCTGACGATGTTATCGTAAACTGGGGCGCACGAGGGGAAGATTGTGTGTTTCTTTCAAAATATGCCACCTCATATTATACAGGTAGCAATACTTTTGACAAGCTTTCAAAACTAAAGGGTGGCACAGGCCAAAACAATTCATACGGCACACCATTATACGAAGCTCTACAAAATGTTATGGACGTGGATTTTAACCACGATTATGACTTAACACGAAGCATGTATCAGTATACAGATTGTGTGTCGAACGATAATTCTCAACTAGTTTTATTCTATAAGGGTACTTTTGTTGGTGGCGAATGGGTTAAAGGTGGCAAAACATTTAATAGAGAACACGTATGGCCACAAAGTAAAGGCTGTAATAAAGATACACCCGCAGGTGCGGATATGATGTCTTTGCGCCCGGTAGACCCTAGCGGCAACAGTTCACGTAATAATAAAGCTTTTGGTGAAAGTAGTGGGTATTATATTCCGCCCAATGCAGATATTAAAGGCGATATAGCAAGAATAGTTCTTTACACCCATGTTCGTTGGGAAAAGAACACAAATATGTGGGGCAGCGAAGGTGTTATGGAAAATCTTACCATTTTACTTAAATGGATGCAGGAAGACCCTGTTGATACTTGGGAAATGGGCCGTAATGACGCCGTTCAGTCAATTACAGGCAACCGTAACGTGTTTGTTGACTACCCCGAATATGCTTGGCTTTTGTTTGGTAAGTCTGTGCCTACTAATATGACTACACCTTCAGGTGAAGCCAAAGATGGTGTTTCAGGCGGAAATCAGGGTGGTAACACTTCGACTAACACTTCAACCAACACATCCACAAATACCTCAACTAATACATCAACCGGCAATAGTTCTACAGGCAATATCTCGACCGGTAATAGTAATAACGGCGGTACTGTGGGCAATAACAGCAGTACCGTAACCGACGGCGCTGTGGGTGGTATTGACAATAAACCCCAAAACCAAGGCAAACCCTTTGACCCCAATAATATTGGCAGTCAGTATACTGAAACTGACGGGGATGAATTCGTTTTATCGCCAATTGCAATAATTGCTATAATCGCAGGTGCAGTTGTTTTAGTTGCAGGCGGTGTGGTAGTTACCGTTATAGTTGTTAAAAAGAAAAAAGCAAAATAATAAATAATTAAATGCGGTAGAAAAAATCTACCGCATTTTTTATTTTCCCAAATAAATTTCAAATTGGTTGTTTTTTAAGGTCTGCGCAAGGTCGGTTGTGTTTTTAATTCGGTTTTGGGTAATAATACCAAATGTGTCGTTAAAGTTTACTGAATGTAAATCCCCACCGGCAATTATGATTTTACCGCTGTTTTTAAAGGTTTTTACGGCTAATTCGTTATCACACGGGTCGTTGCAGTAATTGTAAGCCTCAAGTCCGTCAACAAGTGAAATATCGGGCATTGCATATGGGTCAGGGATATAATTACGATTCCTAAAAGGGTGGGCGTAGGCAATAAAACCGCCGTTTTGACGTACAGTATTCGACCAAATATTAATATCCATTGCTTCAAGCTGTGGGTTAGCTAAAAGTGTTTCGGGTGTAATGCCGTAAACTAAAATTTCTTTTCCTGCATCATACTTTTCTTCAAGACCGAAAATTAAATCAAAATCAAGCTTTTCGGCCGTTTCAAGCGCATCATAATAATATTTTGAATATTCTTTAACGTAATCCTGCCATGAAAGGCTTCGGTCAACACCTGTATAGCCGTGTAAAAAGTGGTTTGTAAGCGCAAACCCCGTAAAGCCTATTTCTTTATATCTTTTCATCATTTCGCAAACGGTGTCGTGACCGCAGGCGCTGGCGCCTATTGAATGCACGTGTAAGTCGTATTTGAACATTTTATCACCCAAAACCAAGGTTAATTTTCTAAATTTTAGCATATATGGGGGCGCTTTTTAATATTAAAATAAAATTTGTAATTTTTTTGCAACTTTTTTGTAGATTATACTTGAAAAATGTTTGGCTTTTGTGTATTATAATAATATATAATTAAACTTATTACGTTTTAAGGATGTGTTTACAAAATGGCAAATCGTCTTTTCCAGGGTGTTATTCATCAAATGAAGGATTGTATTGATCGACCTTTCGGCGTTATTGATGAAAATTTCACCGTTACCGCTTCGAGTGAGCTTGGTAAAATCGGCGAAACTATTCCTGTTTTTAATTTAACAAACGAGCTTTGCGTAGAAGGTGGCTATACATATAAAACTCTTGGCTCTAACCAAGGGACAAGCTATACCGTTTTCGTTGAAGGCGAGGATGTTTTAGCAGGTAAGTATGCTTCTATTTTGGCAGTTGCTTTTGCAAATGTTAAATTCTATTATGATGAAAAATACGACCGTGGTAATTTTATCAAAAACATTATTTTGGATAACATTCTCCCCGGCGATATTTATATTAAGGCACGCGAACTTTATTTTAACAGCGACGTTTCGCGCACTGTTATTATTATTCGTTCGCTTGAAGCAAACGACGTTTCAATTTATGATGTGGTTCAAAATCTTTTCCCCGACAAAGCAAAGGATTTTGTTATAAGCATTAACGAAACCGACATTGCTTTGGTTAAGGAGACTGCACAGGGTATCGACCCCAAGACCATTGAAAAAATGGCTTCTACTATTGCAGACACAATTTCGGGTGAATTTTATGCTCACGTTGTTATCGGTATCGGTACAACAGTTAGCAGCCTTAAGGACCTTGCACGTTCCTTTAAGGAAGCTCAGGCAGCGCTTGAGGTTGGTAAGGTGTTTGACACTGAAAAGACTATTGTTTCTTACGATAATCTTGGTATTGCACGCCTTATTTACCAGCTTCCCACCACCCTTTGCGAAACATTTCTTAAAGAAGTTTTCAAACGCGGCTCAATTGAAAGCTTAGATCAGGAAACCTTGTTCACCATTCAGCGTTTCTTTGAAAATAACCTTAATGTTTCGGAAACCTCGAGAAAATTATTTGTTCACCGTAACACCTTGGTTTACCGCCTTGAAAAGATTAAGAAGATTACCGGTCTTGATTTGAGAGAATTTGACCATGCTATCATCTTTAAAATCGCTTTAATGGTTAACAAGTATTTAAGAAGTAACCCTGTTAAGTATTAATTTTAAAAAAGGAATTTTTAAATGGAAAATGTTCAACAATTCACCGCGGTAAAGCCGATTATTGAATTCCGTGGTGTTTCCAAAACCTATTTAACCGGTACTCACGCGCTTGAAGACGTTAATATTAAAATTAACAATGGCGAATTTGTTTTCGTTGTGGGCTCCTCGGGTGCGGGTAAAAATACCTTTATGAAGCTGATTATGCGTGAGGAAAAGGCTAACACAGGTAAAATTGTGGTTAACGGCTTTGACCTTACAAATATGAAGCGTAAGGACGTTCCCATGCTTCGCAGAACAATGGGCATCGTTTTTCAGGATTTTAGACTTATTCCAAATATGACAGTGTTCGACAACGTTGCTTTCGCAATGCACGTTGTTGGTGCTGACGGAAGGGATATTCGTAAAGAGGTCTCAAAGGCACTTGCAAAGGTCGGCCTTGGTCATAAGGCAAGGGCATTACCTAATCAGCTTTCGGGTGGCGAACAGCAGCGTGTTGGTCTTGCTCGTGCGCTTGTAAACTCGCCTGATTTAATTATTGCGGACGAGCCTACAGGTAACGTTGACCCTAATATGTCTTATGAAATCGTTTCACTTTTAACTGAAATTAATAAGCGTGGCACAACTATTTTAATGGTAACCCACGATCATAATCTTGTGCGTGATTTTCATCACCGTGTTATTATGCTTGACAGCGGCAAGATTATTGCAGACAATGTCGGAGGTGATATCTAATGAAGCTGGGCAGTATTAGATACCTCACCAAAGAGGGCGTAAGAAACATTTGGGCTAACCGCCTTATGTCACTCGCATCTATCGGTGTTTTGGTTGCGTGTATGGTTATTATGGGTCTTGCGGTCTTAATTTCAGAAAACGTTAACGTTGCTATTGGTAATTTGGAAGAGCAAAACGTTGTTATGGTTTATATGAAGGACTATAACTGGGCGCTTTACGGTAGAGAGGAAGCTGAGGATACCGCAAGCTCAACTGAAGGTGATACTACAAGCGCAACTGAAAGCGGTACTGCAAATACCACTGATGACACAAATGGCACTAACGTTGAAAGCACACCAACCGATGAAGCCGAAAAGGTTGATGAAAACGGCATTAAGGATTCGGATTATATTATTCACGACGAAAAAGAGGCTAAAGCCCTTTGTGCTGAAATTGATAAGCTTGACAACGTTGCAAGTGTTGTTTACGTTTCAAGCGAAGAGGGACTTGAAAGCATTAAGGAATCAATGCTTGAAGGTCAAGAGGAATATTTCACTTTTCTTGATGATGAAAACCCCATGTCCTGCGCGGCAAAGGTTACTATGAAGGATATGGCCAAGTTTGACGAAACCATCAAGCAAATTAAAAAGCTAAGCGGTGTTGAAAGAATTGTTTCACAAGGCGATTTGGCAAACACCATCAATGCAATTAAGCAGGGTGTTGGTGTTGCAGGCTTCTGGATTATTGCAATTCTTATGATAATTTCGCTTGTAATTGTTTCAAACACTATTCGTGTTACAATGTATAACCGCAAGCTTGAAATCAGTATTATGAAGGCTGTTGGCGCTACCGATGCTTTCGTAAGAATTCCGTTTATTGTTGAGGGTATGATTATCGGTCTTATTTCGGCCGTAATCTCTGAAGTTTTACTTTACTTCTGCTACCGTGTAGCTACCGAGACTATAATAGGTACACTTGGCACAACCGATATTGTTAAATACAGCGATATGGCGCTTATACTCTTCGTGCTTTTCGCAGGTATTGGCATTCTTGCGGGTGTTTTAGGCAGTGCTATTATGATTGGTAAATACCTAAAGCGTGAGGGTAGCGAATTTGCGGCAATCTAATTTATGGGAGATTGTAATGAAACAAAAACTTTTTAAAATTTTATCTATTTTATTGATTATGGTTTGTGTTTGCGGTACGTACGTTGCTTCTGCTCCACAGGTAAGTGCGGAACAGACAGCCGATGAAATTCAAGCAGAAATTGACCGACTTGAAAAAGAAGCTGCCGATCTTCAAGCTGATATCAATAAGCTTAAAAATGATATTAACGAACAAAAAAAGCTTAAAAACGCTATTGAGAAGAGAATGGCAGTTGTTAATGACAGGATTCATGCTTGTAACAATCAAATTGCCGCAATAAATAAGCAAATTGATGATAACAAGGCCGCAATTGAGGCTAATAACCAGAAGATAAAAGACGATAAAGAGCTTTTTAAAAGACGTCTTCGTGCCATTCAAATGAGCAATACAGGCAGTAATATCCAAATCCTTTTGGGTGCTAAAAGCTTTTCTGAATTTTTGCAGTTATCTCAGCTTACTGCTTCGGTTTCAGCAAGAGATAAAAAGATGATGGAAGACATTATTAAAGAAATTGAAAAGCTGAACGAAAAGATTAAAGAAAACGAAAAGCTTTTGGAAGAACAGGCTGCAATTAAGGCTGAAATTGCTAAGGACCAAGCGGCGCTTCAGGCCGATGCTAATGAAATTCAAAAGGTTATCAATTCAATTAATAAGGATAAGAACGAAGTTCAAGCCGATAAAAATACCATTGATAAGGAAATACAGGATAAAGAAGACACCCTTAATAAAATTTTAAACGGCGGTTCGGGTGGTAATCTTGTAAATAATGGTAAGTTTTTGTGGCCCACCACCTTTAAGCGCATTTCATCTTATTTCGGCAAGCGTTGGGGTAAGCTGCACAAGGGTATTGATATTTCAAACGGTACCTACGGTCAGCCCATTTATGCAATAGCTGACGGTAAGGTTTACATTTGTGATACAAGCTGTAAGCATAATTACGGTAAAAAGCCGCTTAAAAACTGCTGCGGTACAGGTTACGGCAACTATGTTGCAATTAACCACGGTAAATATGAAGGGGCCAGTACCGGCAAGTATGTAAAGGGTGCTGAATACAAAGCCTACTACGCACATATGGGCAGTGTTGTTGTTAAAGACGGCGCCTATGTTAGAAAGGGTCAAATTATTGGTTATATTGGTTCAACAGGTCATTCAACTGGTCCGCACCTACATTTTGGTATTATGCAAAGTGGCGAATGGGTTGACCCGATGGATTATTATTAATTGATGTAATAACGCCACCACAAACGTGGTGGCGTTTATTTAAAGAGGTGTCTTAATGGAAGAAAGTAAAGCTTTAACTGCGGAAATGGAAATCGGCTCAAAAATAATTGGCAAAACGGTTATTGAAGCCACAAAAATTTGCAACCTTATTACCGAAAAGGGCGGGGAAGACAGCAAGGAGCTTGTAAACCTTGTTCTTTCAAGGTGTGAGGTGCTAAAGGCTGAAATTTTGGCAATTTGCTGCTGTGAAGTGGGCTTTGACCAAAAGCTTTCAATGATGGAAAGCGAACAAACCGCCGCAGTTGATTATTTTAACAGTATTTTGGCTCAAATTAGTTAAAAAATTATCATAATAACTATTGTTTTTTATTGTCGTTTTTGGTATAATGTTAAGGTATAATAACCGAAAGGAGTACATATATGAACTATTCACATGAAGTAGAAAATATGTGTCCTTTAGCAAAAGGCACATATCACGGCCCCGCTCCCATTCCGGAAGAGGGCAAATGGGTTCAGGTTAAGGAAGTTAAAGACGTTTCAGGCCTTACCCACGGTATCGGTTGGTGCGCTCCTCAGCAGGGCACCTGCAAGCTTACTCTCAACGTTAAAGAGGGTATCATTCAAGAAGCATTGGTTGAAACTATCGGTTGCTCGGGTATGACCCACTCAGCTGCAATGGCTTCTGAAATTTTGGTTGGCAAAACAATTCTTGAAGCACTTAATACCGACCTCGTTTGCGATGCTATCAACACCGCAATGCGCGAATTGTTCTTACAAATCGTTTACGGTCGTACACAAACTGCTTTCTCTGAAGACGGTCTTCCCATCGGCGCAGGCCTTGAAGACTTGGGTAAAGGTCTTCGTTCACAGTGCGGTACAACCTATGCAACTCTTGCAAAGGGTCCCCGTTATCTCGAACTCGCTGAAGGCTATATTACTAAAATTGCCGTTGACGAAAACGACACCATTATCGGTTACAAGTTTGTTCACCTCGGCAAGATGATGGATATGATTAAAAAAGGTATGGACGCTAACGAAGCATTGGCTAAGGCTAGCGGTCAGTACGGTCGTGTTGATGACGCTGCAAAGCTCATTGACCCCCGTGAAGAATAATTAAGGAGGAAATGAACAATGGCATTATTTGAATCTTATGACAGAAGAATAAATCAAATTAACGCTGAGCTCGCAAAGCATGGCATTTCTTCCATTGAAGAAGCAAAGGAAATTTGTGACAAGGCAGGCGTTGACGCTTATAACATCGTTAAAGGCATTCAGCCTATCTGCTTTGAAAATGCTGCTTGGGCTTACGTTGTAGGCTGCGCTATCGCTATTAAGGATGAAGTTAAGTCCGCTGCTGAAGCCGCTGAAAAAATCGGTGTTGGTCTTCAGTCTTTCTGCATTCCCGGCTCTGTTGCTGACGACCGTAAGGTTGGTCTTGGCCACGGTAACCTCGGCGCAATGCTTTTAAGGGAAGAAACCAAGTGCTTCGCATTCCTCGCAGGTCACGAATCATTTGCTGCTGCTGAAGGCGCTATCGGTCTTGCAAGAAGCGCAAATAAGGCTCGTAAGGAACCCTTACGTGTAGTTCTTAACGGTCTTGGTAAGGACGCTGCTAAAATTATTTCTCGTATCAACGGCTTTACCTATGTTCAAACTAAGTTTGACTATTACACAGGCGAGCTCGAAATTGTTGAAGAAACAGCTTATTAAAACTGCGAACGCGAAAAGGTTCGTTGCTACGGTGCAGACGATGTTCGTGAGGGTGTTGCTATCATGCATCAGGAGAAGGTTGACGTTTCCATCACAGGTAACTCAACTAACCCCACACGTTTCCAGCATCCTGTTGCAGGTACTTATAAGAAGGAATGCATCGAACAGGGCAAGAAGTACTTCTCAGTTGCATCGGGCGGCGGTACAGGCCGTACCTTACACCCCGACAATATGGCTGCAGGCCCCGCTTCCTACGGTATGACCGATACAATGGGTCGTATGCACTCTGACGCTCAGTTTGCAGGTTCATCTTCAGTTCCTGCTCACGTTGAAATGATGGGTCTTATCGGTGCAGGTAACAACCCCATGGTTGGTATGACTGTTGCTTGTGCAGTTGCAGTTAACGAAGCACTTAATAAATAATTCGGAATTCGTAATTAAAAGGACTTGAAGTTTAATCTTCAAGTCCTTTTTTGGTTGGATACCATTTTTTTGTGTGTACACCTGACGCTAAAATAAAATCTTCACACAGTATGTCATTTGGATTTCGCAAAATATCATGTTTTCGGCAAATACCTTTGCGTACGGTAAAATAATCATTTTTATATTCAACAGGGAAGTAATAAACACAATATCCGCAAGGACAGGAATTATTTTTATAAATAAATTTCATTTTATCACCCAGAATATTATAGAGTTTATAACTCTATTTGTCAATAGAGTTATTTATTCTATTTTATAATTTATGCGAGGTGTTAATATGAAATATACCGAACGCATACGCGCTTTAAGAGAAGATAATGATTTTAATCAGTCGCAAATTGCTGAGTTATTAAATGTAGGACAGAAAACATATTCTGATTATGAGCTTGGCAAAATTAGAATACCCATTGATAGCATAATAACATTAGCTAAACATTATAATGTTAGTTTAGATTATATTTGTGGTGTTAGCGATGTTAAAAATGAATACCCTAAAAAATAATTAAAGGACTTGAGTATTATCTTCAAGTCCTTTTGTTATACGGTAGTTACTGCTTCTTTGTAAAAAAAGATATAGAGAATATGACACTTTAAAAGCCGTTATATAAGCGATATTTTATACACAATGTCAATTGATTTATTTATGTTAATAACATATAATTTATAAGCAATATTTTTTAAAGAGGTTTATATAATGCAATTGTTTTTGGCAACGCTTAATCAAATGGCGTTTTTATTTACGTTTATTATAATTGGTTACATATTATCAAAGCTTAAAGTGGTTCAAGATAATTCCGAAGCGGTGCTTTCAAGGCTTGAAAATTATGTTTTTATTCCTGCGCTTGTGCTTGGAACCTTTATAAATAATTTTACCACCGAAAAGCTTTCAACCTCGTGGAAGTTGATTTTAGGTTGTTTTACGCTTGAAGCTGTTGTTATTGTTGTTTCAATTGCGGCTGTAAAGCTTATTTCAAAAAATAAATACATACAAAACATTTATCTTTACGGTTTGTGCTTTTCAAATTTTAGCTTTATGGGTAATGCGGTTGTAAGCACGCTTTTTCCTGATATTTTTCTTGAATACATTGTTTTTACACTCGTTTTATGGACACTTATATATATTTGGGGCGCACCCTCACTTTTGATTGGCGGTTCAGAAAACAAGGGTATAAAAGACCGACTGAAAAGCTTTTTAAACCCAATGTTTATATGTATGATAATTGGTATGCTGATTGGCATTTTAAAAATTCCAATGCCTGACTTTGTCGATACTGCCATCACTGCAACCTCGGGCTGTATGTCACCCGTTGCAATGCTGCTTACAGGTATGACCATTGCAAAAATTGATATTAAAAAGGTTTTAAAGGTTAAAAGCATTTACGTTGTAAGCTTTTTAAGGCTAATTGTTTATCCGCTGTTATTCATTGGCTTTTTAATGCTTGTACCAATGAATAAAACCTTTGCAATTTGCGCTGTGGCGTCCCTTGCAATGCCGTTAGGACTTAACACCATTGTTATTCCTGCCGCTTACGGAAAGGATACTACAACAGCATCGGGTATGGCGCTTATATCGCACGTACTTGCTATTATAACTATTCCTGTAATTTTTCTTATATTTGATAAAGTAATGTAAAATAAACCAATCTTGAAGCATAAGCTTCGGGGTTGGTTTTTATTTTTAAATGTAATATTATACCAATTTCGAAAAAACAAGTGAAATTTGTCAACGGGAAAAATATTTTCACCGTTTATACGGTATACATAACGGAAATAATCCTTAATGGAGGTGCTGTTATGTATAACAAGGTTTCAATATGCGGGGTGGATACCGCAAAGCTGCCTGTGCTTCGTGAGGCGCAAAATGAAGCGCTTTTAAAACGCACAAGAGCAGGGGATAATATTGCCAGAGAGGAGCTTATAAACGGCAATTTAAGGCTGGTTTTAAGCGTTATTCAGCGTTTTACAAACAGGGGCGAAAATTTAGACGATTTGTTTCAAGTGGGGTGTATAGGGCTTATAAAATCAATTGATAACTTTGATATTTCGCAAAACGTACGGTTTTCAACCTATGCCGTACCAATGATAATCGGCGAAATAAGGCGATATTTAAGGGATAATAATTCTATAAGAGTAAGTCGTTCAATTAAGGACACAGCATATAAAGCAATGCAGGTAAAGGAAAAACTAACAGCAAAAACAGGAAAGGAACCACAAGTGCAGGAAATTGCGAATGAGCTAAAATTACCCGTTGAAGACATTGTAATAGCGCTTGAAAGTGTGGTAAGCCCAATTTCGCTTTATGACCCTGTATATTCCGACGGGGGCGATACAATTTACGTTTTAGACCAAGTGGGCGACAAAAACGACGATAATAATTGGCTAAGCGAAATTGCTTTTAAGGAGGCAATTAAAAATTTAAGCGACCGTGAAAAGCATATTTTATCCTTACGCTTTATGCAGGGAAAAACACAAATGGAAGTGTCCGAGGAAATTGGTATTTCACAAGCGCAGGTTTCCCGTCTTGAAAAGGGTGCGCTTCAAAAAATAAGAGAATGAAAAAGCGCCGTTTAAAACGGCGCTTTAAATTATTCGGTCGTTACGTTTTCAACTACGACTTCTTCGCTAATCTCAACTGTGTTTTTAGGCTTCTTCTTTAAGTCTGCAAGCTTAAACGAAGCGGCCGTAAAGCCGATTAATAAAACAAAGCGGTTAAAAATGCTCATTAAATTAGTAATAATTGAATAAAGCATCCATTTGCTGCCAAGACCGTTTACAAAAGCTGAAATTATAGCCGAAACATTTGTAAAGAAAGCGAAAAAGCAAATTAAAAGCAAAATAGCAACAGGAACAAAAACCAAACCCTTTAAAAACTTGGGCGTTTCTTTTTTTGTAAAGAACAAAATAGTGAGCCAAAGCGCAACTGCAAAGAACAAAAAGTATGTAAGTATATATGACAAGCTTGAAAGAACACCGCCAAAGCCTAAGTGGTAATATTCATATTTAAAGGAATTAACAATGCTTGTTATCAGGTTTATTACAGAGCTTAGCCAAAATAAAGCAGAAGTAATTGCAAAGGCAATTTTATCAAATTTTGTGAATATACCTACAGCTGTGGTAAGGCAGGCTATAAAGCTTATAATACTGCCAAAGCTAAAAATAGATGCAAAAAAGTTGCTTATAATTGTGCGAAAGGGCTGACCTAACATTATGTTATATAATGGGTTTAAAACAGCGGGCGAAAATGCAAGATATAAAAATGAAAGGCAAGCAATAAGCGCCGATATACTGAATTTTTTCTTTGCAAGTGACATTGTGCATTCTCCTCAAGATTTTTTATAATTATACCATAGTAACAAATACGTGTCAATTATGGAGATATAAATTGGGGTTTATCGCTGAGGCGATAAAATAATAAATAAGAAAGAATAAAGAATAAAATCGGTGTCGGCTTTGCCGACAGATTTATATATCGTGCCGTAGGCACACTTTTTTTCTTATTTCTTCTTTATTATTTATTCTTTGGGGCGCAAGCCCGATAAACTATAATTTGAATATAAAAAAGCGGTGGAACCCCACCGCTTTATATTACTTTTTAGCGAATTTTAAAACTCGCAAAATTACGGGCGCTAAAATTATGTTGGTTACAAGCTCAATTATAAAATTGGTGCCTGCAAGACCAATAAACATATAAGCCGTAACGTTTGTAAAGCCTGCCGCAACACCCCATGCTTTAATGGTTTCAAGGAAAAATACCAAGCAACCAAGTAAGAACACGCCTGTGTTTACAATAGGGCAGGTAATTGCAGCTGCCATAACAGCAAGATACTTGTTTTTACCTTGAAGCGCTTTATAAACAAGACCTGCTGCAACACCGCAAAGCGTACCTTTTGCTAAAACTGTAACAATTGTTCCTAAAAAGTCAATAGCTAAAAACGATGCAGCGTCACCCGTTAAAAGCACTATAACGCCGAATACAAAGCCGAGCCAAGCGCCTGTTAATACGCCGCAGGTTGCAGCGCCGATAACAACGGGCACAAGCACAAGCGTAATGGAAAACATACCAAAACGCAATGCCATACTTACGTATTGCAGTACAATTACAAGTGCCGTCAGAATTGCCGCAAAAACAATTTTTTGCGTGTTTTGTTTTCTTGCCAGTGTTTTACTCATTTTAATTACCTCCGATACTGTCTCGTAAAGAGTACAGTTCATAATAATATTACAATCCGCCTTAGCGGGAATTGCTTAATGATTCTTTTCGTATATTGCGCAAAGACCTTCAAGTAAAAGGTTTTCGTTATAAATAATGCTGTGGCTGCAGTGGGTTATAATTTCCTTTGAAAGACCGCCCGTAGCAACAACCGTTGGGGCTTCGCCAAGCTTTGCTTCAATGCGGTCCAAAAGACCGTCAAGCATTGCGGCTGTGCCAAGCACCAAGCCCGACTGCATAGATTCAACCGTGTTACTGCCAATAACCGATTTTGGCGCTTCAATGGGAATAGAGGTTAACAGTGCTGTATTTTCGGCAAGTGCCTTTAAAGTGAGTCTAACGCCTGCCGCAATAACACCGCCTAAAAATGCACCATCCTTATCTAAAACGCTTAAGGTGGTAGCGGTGCCCATATCAACTATAACGCAAGGCATTTTGTAGGTATCAATTGCGCCGACGGCGCCTGCAACAAGGTCAGCACCCAATTGTGCGGGATTGTCAATTTTTATATTAAGCCCTGTTTTAATACCGGGGCCAAGCATTAAGGGTACAATTTGGCAAAGCTTTGCAACTGCACGGCTAATGCTTTTGCCAACTGATGGTACAACTGATGAAATAATGCAGTCCTCAATATCGCTAGGGGACATATCATAGAGGGACAAAAGGTTTTTAATATCAATAGCGTATTCGTCATCGGTTTTCTTTGTGTCAGTAGAAAGCCGTGCGGTAAAGCCTAAAATACGGTTATTGTAAGTGCCAAGTGTTATGTTGGTGTTACCAATATCAATAGTCAACAGCATTTACATCAGTCCTTTCGCTTATATTTAAATGATTATAAGATACAAAAACACTAAAATAGTGTTTTTGTAAGCCGATATAATCGGCGTTTCATAATTGAATTTTGTAAAAATACAATTATGATTTATAAACATTGCAATGGGTATAGGCAAATTTTCAATGAAAATTTGTTTGCAAATCGAAGATTTGGTGATGAAATAGCGCAATATTGCGCTATTTCAATATTCCTATACCCATTATATATATATTACTAAATAAAATCAAGATTTTTGTTGACAAAACTAGGTTTAATTGTTATAATGGTTGTTGCTAAATGGGGGACTATGGTCTTCCTTAGCTCCTTGTTCCGTGAAGACACGGGACCAAAAGTCCAGAAGGAGGTGCAAAAGTAAATGACCAATAAGTATGAGGCTGCTATGATTTTCACCGTAGCTAACGGTGAAGAAGCAACATTGGCTTTGAAAGAAAAGTTCAATGACCTTATCGCTAAAAACGGTGCCATTGAAAATGTTAATGATTGGGGCAAGCGTCGTCTTGCATACCTTATTAACGACGAGGCTGAAGGTTACTATGTTTTCTATGAATTTGAAAGCGAACCGACCTTCCCCGCAGAATTAGAGCGTATCGCAAAAATTACTGACGGTGTACTTCGTATCATGGTTATCAAAAAGTAAGGCAAGGAGAAAACAATAGATGTTTAACTTAGTTGTTTTAACAGGTCGCTTAACGGCCGATCCGGAGCTCAAAACCACAACCAACGGCACTAATGTGACCACTTTTTCTATCGCTGTTGAGCGTCGTTATCGCTCGGGCGAAGAACGCCAAACCGATTTTATTAGCATCGTTGCTTGGCAAAAAACTGCAGAATTTATTACCAAATACTTTAAAAAGGGCAACCTTATCGGTATTGAAGGCTCTATTCAGACCAGAAGATATCAGGATAAGAACGGCAACAACCGTACCGTTTTTGAAGTAATTGCAAATAACGTTCAGTTTGTTGAATCTAAGAGAGAGTCAGCAGGTGCTGACGGTGCATCCTTCAGCAACGCTGATGTTAATGATTTTGCTGAGATGGACGCTGTAGAAGACAGCGACCTTCCGTTCTAATTAATTTT
The DNA here is from genome assembly GCA_017622555.1 of Clostridia bacterium. Classification (GTDB taxonomy): domain Bacteria; phylum Bacillota; class Clostridia; order Oscillospirales; family Acutalibacteraceae; genus UBA737. Next base: position 121,532 of record JAGAQV010000014.1, on the reverse strand, counting down.
ACTAACTTTTAATGATTGGAGGCTTTAAAATGGAAGAAAGAAACGAAAGACCTATGCACAGAAAACCTCGCAAGAAGGTTTGCCATTTCTGTGTTGACCGTGTTGAAGCCATTGATTATAAGGATGTTGCATATCTTCGCAAGTTCATTTCTGAACGCGCTAAGATTTTACCCCGCCGTGCTACCGGCACCTGCGCTGCTCACCAGCGTGAATTGACAACCGCTATCAAGCGTGCTCGTCAAATTGCATTACTTCCTTATGTTAATGACTAATAATTAACAAAACTAAACGCTCGCTTTTCAGCGAGCGTTTTTTATTTTATTTATGTTTATAATTTGAAATCCTCATCACTATAACCGTCAGCAATTTTAACACGTGCAGGCACACGCTTTAATGGGTCATATTTATAGCTTCGGCAGTTGTCAGCCTTGTCAGTAACGCCACGCTTTTTGCAAATTATTTGGTTATCAAAATTAAGTGTGCTACCGTACACGCAATATTCACAATGCTTTTCAAGCTTTTTATTAAAAGGTGATTTAGCCATTATTTTTCACATCCCTTAAATGCATTATACTATATCTTCTATTAAATTACCAGCATATTTTTTGTTGCTTAAGGAAATTATCAGTACTATACCCATTATTATAAGTGAAAAGGCTACCACAGGGGTGTTTATAAACATTTTGGGGTTGAAAGAAACGTTGTTTGAAAGGGTAGAAACGCTTATTTTAAGTAATTTTAAAGTGATGAATGTTAATAGTGTAGAAAGTGAGCCGTGTAGCAAACGGAAAAACACAAATTTTATGTAATTAATTCTAATACTTTTTGCAAGTGAAAAAATTTGCGCCCAAATGCTAAAACCTGAAAAGCCCAACAAAAAAGATACGGTAAGTATGTTATTGCATTTAAAAACCGCATTTGTAACCTCGCACAAAAGTCCTAAATGTTTAAGCGGTGAAAAGTAATTTGCAAAATATTCAATATAACTGCCAATGCAGGAAAATAAAATTACCAGCGCACAAATTTTAATTACCGTGTCGGCAGCATTGGAAGCCGACATAACAAAATTTTCAACAATGTTAAGTGTTGATTTTTGTTGCTTCGGTGCTTCGTAAACAACTTTTTTGCGGGTAATAAGTGCAATTATAATGGAAGCAAAAATATGGCTTAAAAACAGTACCCAACCAACCACAGTATTTTTAAAAACGCCCTTACCTACTGCTAAAATAATAAATGCGGGACCAGCATTTACGCAGTAGGTTATCATTAATGGGGCATTACGGCTTTTACTATCATTTAAAAGCTTGGCGCCAAGCGGATAACCGCCAATAAGCGACAGCAAAAATAGTGAAAATTCATAGTAATTTAAGCCCCAAAGTCTTTTTATAATTGGCTGTAACGTTTTTAAAATATTGGCGGCATTACTGTTGTTTATAAACAAAACACAAAAGGTAAAAGGGTAGATTGACGGTATAATTACATTACCGCAAAGCATAACCCCTGTAAGTGCCGCTTTAATGCAAATGTTTGGCTTTAAAACAATTAAAAACGCAAAAAGGGAAACAAAAACAAGTGCAGTACAGCTTGTAAGTTTTTTCATAATACCACCTATGAATTATTTTATAATTTATTTCATAGCATTATTACAAGGGTGGTTTAAATGGCAAAAAAGCTTAAGATTGAAAAGCGTAAAAAAAGAGCTGGTTGGAATTTAATGCCCAAGGTCGATTTTATTGACAGTGCAATGCTTAAAAGTCCGCATATTGAAATTTTTGGCAGCGGTAAAATTGAAATTGACGGTTGCGAGGGTATTTATGAATATACTGATGATTATTTAAAGCTTCGCCTTAAAAACGGTGCGCTTTTAATATGTGGGCAAAATTTTGATATTTTAACCTTTGAAAACAAAGCAATTACCGTTAAAGGCAGTATTAAAAGTATTGAATTTTGTGTTTAGGTGAAGTTATGCTTTTTTTGTATAGATTTTTTCTTGGTGTTTTGGAAATCGAAGTTTACGGCATTTATCCTGAAAAAATGCTCAATTTATGTGAAAAGCACAAAATAAGTGTTTGGGATATCCGTTTTCAAAAGGGAAAAATTTGTTGTAAAATAAATGTTAAAGATTTTAAAAAGTTGCCGAAAATTTTTAAAAAACAAGGGGTTAGGCTTCACATTCTAAAACGGTGGGGTCTACCTTTTTTTACTAATAAATACAAGCGCCGTTTTGGTGTTTTTGCAGGGCTTTTAATATTTGTTTTTATGCTTAATTTTTTATCAAGCTTCGTGTGGGTTATTGAGGTTCGAGGCAACAAAATTGTAAGCGATTTTGAAATTATAAATGACTGTCAAAAAATTGGTGTAAACGAGGGAATAACTACAAAAGGCTTTGATGCTAAAAACAAGGCTCAGGAATTGTTGCTTTTAAGTGACAGGCTTTCGTGGGCTTCGTTTAATATTGAAGGGTGTGTTTTAACGGTTGACGTTACTGAAATTACACCTAAAAATGAGGGTGAATTTTTAGCCTCGAATTTAGTGGCTGACAGTGACGGAATTATAAAGCATATTGACGTAACCGTGGGTAACTGCGTTGTAAAGGTGGGGGACACTGTTAAAAAAGGCGACGTGCTTGTATCAGGCATAATTGAAGATGAAAACGGCACGAAATTTGTAAAAAGCCGTGGTAAGATAATTGCTGAAACTGTTACTGTAACCGAAGCTTCGCAAAATTATACTGTCAAAGAAAGCGTTTTAACCGGCAAACAAAAAACCAAAACCGTTTTAGAGGCTTTTTCCTTTAAAATACCGCTTTATTTGGGAATGGAAAAGTGTGAATATGAAAGTAATTATTCTGCCAAAAATTTAAAGCTTTTCGGAAATGCAATTCCTATACGGCTGCATAAAAAGCGGTTTATTTTTAAAGAAATGAGAGAAGTAAAGCTAAGCTTTGATTCGGCTTGTGAAAGACTTACAAAGCAAATTGAAGAAAAGTACCCAAACGCTGAAATAAAAAAGGAATTCTCCGATAATTACACCTTTGCAACGATACATGCAAAAATTTATGAAAGCCGAGATATTGCAATAAGTCAAAATTTAATTTTCAATATAAATAAAACTCCCGATTAACGGGAGTTTTTAAAATTTAATCTTTAAAAATAATTGTACTTACCGAATTTTCCATAACGTCAAAATACCACCAATTTCCTTTATAAAAATATTGGTATTGTCGTTTTTCTTCGTTAGGGTTAGATACGATAATTACGTGGCTACCGTCAATATTATCGGCAACACAGGTTTCGGTTTCAAATTTTTGAGTACGGAATGCATACATATTTCTGCCTTCGTGTGTGGGATAGCTTTTGTAGAGCTTGGCGCCCTTTTTAATAAAGTGCGAAAAATGCTCAAAGGTGCGGAATTGACCGCTATAAGAAAGTTCTTTCGTTTGGCTGTTAATGGTTACCAAACCACCGCAATAGCAGTGCCCAATGTTGGGGCGCCCCTCCTCGTCAAGCATTAAATTCCATCCCGTAAAGCTTTCAAAACCACGGTTAAGGGTTTTACAAATCATACTCGCCCATTTGCACCAGTCATCAGCGTAATGGTCGTAAAGTCGGGGACCGCCCTCGGTATATTGAAATTTGATTTGGGGATGGTGCTCTTTAACGGCATCTATCATTTCGATTGTCCCGCTGTAGTAATGCCACGCAACCGACGAGCAGCATTTTTAATTTCGGGATATTCGGTTAAGCACCAGTCAACTCGCCGCCAACCGTCAAAATTATGGTCGTAAAACCAAATATCAACATCTAAATTTTCTTCCTTTAATCGCTTTGAAAGTGTAAGTACGTATTCGACCTCGTGCTCGGGGTGCCACTTGCAAGCAGGGAACATACCCCATTGGTCAACCTCAGGCTCGTTTTGTGGGGTTATAACCGAAATATTAATGCCCTCTGCTTTGTAAGCCTTGATAAACTTTATTATATATTCGGCATAGGTTTTAATATATTTCTGACGCATAACGCCGCCGCAAATGGACCCACCCGTTTTCATCCAACCAGGAGGACTCCAAGGTGAAGCAAAAAGCTTTAAATCGGGCTTTATTGATATAATTTCCTTTATCATCGGCAAGATATATGCACGGTCACGTTCAATGGAAAAGTGTTTTAGCTCTGTATCGTTTGGAACGTCGTCATATGTATAAATTTCCGCCGAATAATCGCAAGAGCCTACGGGAATGCGCGCAACACTTAAATTTAAGCCCTCTTCAGTATAGATATATTTTAAAAGCTTTTGGCGTTCTTCCTTTTCCATTTGCATAAGGTTGTAACATGAAGCACCGGTAAGCGCCACACCAAAGCCGTTAAAGCTGTCACAAACAATGCCTTCGGTTATAATGTGTTTTGCGGCGCCTGTTTCAGTACCCGAAGGGAATACAGGTTCGCTTTTTAAGACAAATTTATTGTTTGTTGTATATTTTGTAACGGTCATAAAATACCACTCCTTTAATTCTATTGTAGTTTTTTAATTTTGAAAATCAATGTAATATACAAATGAATTTATTGTATTTTTCAACGAGGTATAGTATAATAAATGCGGTGATTATAGTGAATATTGTTGATGTAAAAAATATTTCGTTTGTAGATTTCGGTTTAAATCATATTGTTTCAATCGAACAAACTTGGTATGATAATTCGGCCTTTTCGTATATTGATACCGCTCGTCCCGATAATGGATTTCACCTTATAGCAAGCGGCAGGGCAGTTTATACCGATACCGTCGGGCGAGAGCTTTTTGCTAAAGAGGGCGACGTAATATATCTTCCTAAAGGTAAAAAATATGAGGTGCGCTTTTCGTCCGATGGGCAATTTGTAAAATGTATTTTGATAAATTTTGTTTTAAGGGATGCTGATGGTAAAGAAATTTTACTGTCTGAAGATATAATCCGTTTATGCAATGATAAAAGCGGTGAATTACTTAATAAATTTCAAAAAATTTCGCTTATTTATAAAACTAAGCTGGACCGTTTAAGTATCAAAATTGAGTTTTTGAAGCTTATTAAAAATATTGTAAGCTTAAGCAGTGAAATGAACGATTTTACGGTAGCAAATTGTGGTGAATTTATAAGAAAAAACTACGCCGAGCGTATTTCGGTGCCTGACCTTGCAAAAAAATGTCATTTAAGTGAAACAACCTTTCGCAAACGCTTTAAAGAGCATTATCTTATGACGGCTACCGAGTTTATTATAAAAAGCAAGCTTGACGTTGCGTGCGAAATGCTTCGAAGCAGTGAAATTTCAGTTGAGGAAATTTCGAATTTTTTGGGTTTTTACGATAATTCTTACTTTTATAAAGTTATGAAAAAACATAAGGGGATAACTCCCGCCGCTTACCGTAAAAAATACCGCTAATATACAAGTATAAGTAGATTTTTCATTTTAATTGTGTTATAATAAATTAAATATATCTTGTGGATGTGATACGGTGTTTGAAAAAACAATCGACATTGAAAGAATTGAACAGTTAGTCGCTTTATTCGGCAATTTTGATGAAAATATTAAGGATATTGAAAAACGCTATAACGTGGTTATTACAAACCGTGGCAGTCAAATTAAGGTTTCGGGTGACCCGAATGACGTTTTAATTGCTGTAAGAACGGTTGAATGCTTAATTGAAATGATAAACAAGGGTGAACAAATTACCGACCAAAGCATTCAATATGCCGACACGCTTGTTCGTGACGGTGAGGATGATAAAATTGGCAAGCTTTTAAACAGTGACTGCGTATGCATTACTTCAAAGGGTAAGCCCGTAAAGGCAAAAACACTTGGGCAGAAGAAATATATTGAAGCCATTAAGAAAAACACTATCACAATTGGTGTTGGCCCTGCAGGTACGGGCAAAACCTTTTTAGCGGTGGCTGTTGCGGTAGCGGCTTTTCGTTCAAAGCAGGTAAACCGCATTATTTTAACCCGACCCGCTGTAGAAGCAGGGGAAAGTCTTGGCTTCTTGCCGGGTGATTTACAGCAAAAAATTGACCCGTATTTACGCCCTTTATACGATGCACTTTTTGAAATGCTTGGGGCTGAAAATTTTCAGCGCTGTATTGAACGTGGCGATATTGAGGTGGCGCCTTTGGCATATATGCGCGGTAGAACGTTGGATGACAGCTTTATAATTTTGGATGAAGCGCAAAACACCACAAGTGAGCAAATGAAAATGTTTTTAACCCGTCTAGGCTTTAATTCAAAGGCAGTTGTAACGGGTGATATTACTCAAATTGACTTGCCATCGGGTAAAAAATCGGGTCTTAAGGATGCTGTGAAAATTCTTAAAAATATTGATGATATTGCAATTATGAGGCTTTCTGAAAAGGACGTTGTAAGGCATCGCTTAGTACAGGAAATTATTAAGGCTTATGAAAGAAACGAGGAACTAAATGAACGCAAAGGTTAGTATAACAGTAAAACAAAAAAGCACTGAAATTACTAAAGAATACCGTGCGCTTATCCGCAAAGCGTGTAATGCTGCTTTAAAGTATGAGGGCTTTATAGATAAGGCTGAAATTAACGTGACTATTGTTGATGATGCAAAAATACAAGAATTAAATCATGAATTTAGGAATATTGATAAATCCACCGACGTTTTGTCTTTTCCGTTGGGTGAAGACGGGGTGTATGACTATAACCCCGAAACCGATGCGTTGATGCTTGGCGATATTGTTATATCAGCCGACCATGCTTTAGCACAGGCTGAGCTTTACGGGCACGGTGTTGAACGTGAAATTGCCTTTTTAACGGTGCATTCAATGCTTCACCTTTTAGGGTATGACCACGTTAATAATTTAGAAGAAGAAAAAGAAATGTTTTATAAGCAAGAACAAATTTTAAAAACAATGGGTTTAGAGGTTAAAAAATGAAACAAACATCAGCTTTTATAACAATTATTGGTCGCCCAAACGTTGGCAAATCCTCACTTATGAACTGCATTTTGGGGCAAAAGGTGGCTATCGTTTCGGACAAGCCACAAACCACCCGAACTAAAATTATGGGCATTAAAACCGAGGGTGAAAACCAAATTGTTTTTATTGACACACCAGGCTTTCACAAGGCTAAAAACGAGCTTGATAAAAATATGAACCGTGCAGTAAGTGACGGTATGACCGATGTCGATGCGGCAGTTTTGGTGGTTGAGGCTAACCCCAAATTTAAGTTTGACGGTGACAATTTACCCCCAGCTGAAGCAAGGCTTATTGAAGACCTTAAGCGCCGCAAAATGAAGGCTGTTTTGGTTATAAATAAAATTGACCTTTTGGAAAAGAAGGACGAGCTGTTTTCGCTTATTATGGCATACACCAAGGAATTTGATTTCGATGCCGTTGTGCCCCTTTCGGCCCGTACAGGAGACGGTGTAGATATTTTGATGCAGGAAATTAAAAAGTTTTCAAAGCCTTCGCCTCATTTCTTCCCGTCGGACGACGTTACCGACCAGCCCGAAAAGGTTATTGTTGCTGAAATGATTCGTGAGAAGCTTCTCAGGTCACTTGATAAAGAGGTACCGCACGGTATTGCGGTTGATTTGGAACGCTTTGTTGAGCGTGATACTGCCGAGGGTGAGCCCATTGTTGAAATTGAAGCCACCATTATTTGCGAAAAGGATTCGCATAAGGGAATAATTATCGGCAAGGGTGGAGCAATGCTTAAAAAAATCGGTATGCAGTCACGCCGTGATATTGAGGAATTTTTTGGCATTCGTGCATCGGTTAAGCTTTGGGTAAAGGTTAAGGAGGACTGGCGCAACCGCCAAGGTCTTATTCATACCTTTGGATTAGATTAATTTACCTTTTATAATTTCAAAATATCACCTAAAACTAACTTTGGGTGATAAAATGGAAGAAAATAAAAGTTGGCTTAAGTTTGCCAAAAGTGGTAAGGTAAGTGACTATTTAAATTATGTAAATTCGTGTAAGGGAAGTGAAGTCATTGGCGGAGAATATAACCCGATTTACAACCGAAGCTCTGGTAATAAAGGAAATGAATGTGGGCGAAAGCGACCGCTTAGTGACACTTTTCAGTAAGGAACACGGTATTATAAAGGCTTTTGCAAGTGGCGCTAAAGGTATTAAATCCAAAAAGGGCGCCGCAACAAGCCTTCTTACATACGGCAGCTTTGCCATTAAGGACAAAAACGGAAGTCTTCGCATTTACGAAGCCACACCAATTAAAATGTTTTTCGGTGCAGGGGATGATATTGAGGTTTTAACCCTTGCGCAATATTTTTGTGAGCTTAGCTTTAACTTTGCGGTGAATGGTGCAAATAATACTGAATTTTTGCGCCTAATTTTAAATTCACTTCATTTTTTAACGGTGGTAAAACGATATCCGCCGCTTATAAAAGCCATAACCGAGCTTCGCACAGCCTCGATTTCGGGTTATGCGCCAAACCTTATTGCTTGCGATAATTGCGGTAAGTTTGAGGATGATATAATGTATTTTAATGCCGAGGAAGGCACTTTAACCTGTGGTGAATGTCCGCACGATAATAACGCCATTCCTGCCGATAAAACAATGGTTTCGGCTATGCGGCATATTGTTTATTCCGACTTTGAAAAGCTTTACAGCTTTGATATACCAAACGACAGGGCAAAGCTTTTAAGTGAGCTTACCTCTGCTTATTTGGTGGCCCAAACCGATTACCGTTTTAAAACATTAGACTTCTATAACAGTATTAAGGAGTAAAAAATGTACAATATCGAAAGATATTCCAAAACACTTGAACTTGATAAAATTTTACAAAGCCTGTCAAACGAAGCATCTATTGCTGAAACTAAGGAACGCTCTTTAAAAATTTTGCCCGAAACCGATTTTAAAAGGGTTGGCTTTTTGCTTTCTCAAACCGATTCGGCATATTGCTTTATGGCTCAGTACCAAGCACCGAATTTTGCGGGGGCAAGGAACGTTATATCCGCTTTAAACCGTGCTGAAGCGGGCGCAGTGCTTTCAATGCGTGATTTGCTTGACACTGCTGATACACTTCGTGTTATCCGCACAGTAAAGGCTTGGCGTGAAAATTGTAGCGGTATAACCGAAACACCGTTACAGGAGCTTTTTGACACTTTAGTACCCAACAAATATTTGGAAGAAAAAATAAGCTTTGCAATTAAGAATGAAGAAGAGCTTAACGATAATGCTTCACCCACCTTGTATGATATTCGCCGTAAAATCAGCGCAAAATCGTCAAAGGTGCGTGATTTACTTGATAAAATTGTTAAAGGCCCCACCGTTAAATATTTACAGGATGCCATCATAACCCAGCGTGACGGTCGTTTTGTTGTGCCTGTAAAGGCTGAATGTAAAGGGCAGGTAAGCGGTATCGTGCACGACACATCTGCCACGGGCTCTACTATATTTATTGAGCCAATGTCGGTTGTGGAAACCAATAATGAAATTCGTGTTTTAAAAATTAAAGAAAGTGAAGAAATTGACCGCATTTTAGCCGAATTATCGGCTGAGGCAGGTAGCTTTGTGGGTGGTATTACAGCATCCTTTAATGCACTAATTAAACTTGATTTGGTGTTTGCAAAGGCAAAGCTTGCATATAAGATGCGTGCGGCCCTACCTAAAATAAACCAAAAGGGCTATACTTACCTTAAAAATGCACGGCATCCGCTTATAAGTAATAAAACGGTTGTGCCCATAACCGTAGGTCTTGGTAAGGAATATAACACCCTTGTTATTACAGGTCCAAATACGGGTGGTAAAACTGTTACCATTAAAACCATTGGTCTTTTAACTTTAATGACAATGTGTGGGCTTATGATACCCGTTGATGACGGCAGCGAGGTTGCAATTTTCAGCAAAATTTTTGCTGATATCGGTGACGAGCAAAGCATTGAGCAGTCGCTTTCAACCTTTTCGTCGCATATGGTTAACATTATTTCAATTTTAGATAATGCTGATGATGATTCACTTGTGTTATTCGATGAATTGTGCGCAGGTACCGACCCAATTGAAGGTGCCGCCTTGGCAAAGGCAATTTTAATGAGGCTTTCTCTTTACGGTAGCAGGGTTGTTGCGACAACTCATTACCCTGAGCTTAAGTCTTATGCAATTGACACCGAAAAGGTTGAAAACGCTTCTTGCGAATTTGATGTCCAAACTTTAAAGCCGACATACCGACTTATAATCGGTATGCCTGGGCGTTCGAATGCATTTGCAATATCAGGCAAACTGGGGCTTGATGAAAGTATTATTGCAACCGCAAAGGAACAAGTAAAGGATGAGGATTTGCGCTTTGAAAGGGTTGTGGCATCGCTTGAGAACGCCCGCCGTGAAGCCGAGGAAGAGCACAAAAAAGCGCAAAAGCTTCGCATACAGTTGGATGAAGCCAAGCGCAAAAGCGATATGCGAGAGCAAGAGCTTGAAATTAAGCTTGAAAAGGCCATGAGCGATACCCGTGAGAAAGCAAATCAAATAATTGAAAACGCACGGTATAAGTCGTCACTTTTACTAAACGAGCTTGAAGAAATGAAGAAAGCCATCAATGCCGAAAATGCGGCAAAAATGGCTGAAAAAGCCCGTGGGGCCTATAAATCCACCCTAAAAGAATTAGAGGACGAGGCTGATCCCATAACCGCTAAAAAGGTGGCGGGTGAGGCGGTTACAAGTGTCAACAAGGGTGATATTGTGGTTATTGCTGACATTGGCCGTGATGCGACAGTTATTGACGTTAAAATTGATAAAAAACAGGCTTACGTTATGGCAGGCGCCATTAAAATGTGGGTGGGTTTTGATAATCTTCGCTTCAAATCAAGCTTTTCGCCAACAACAGAACGTCCTAAAACCCGTAACGTGACGGGTGTTAAATCCCGTGCCGAGCGTCAAGCGGTTACCGAAATTGACCTTCGTGGTCAGGGAAGTGATGAGGCAATTTTAGAGCTTGACAGCTTTATTGATAACGCTATTCTTTCGGGGATTGATACTATCCATATTATTCACGGCAAGGGAACAGGTGTGCTTAGGAAAAACGTTCAGGCACATCTTAGGCATCACAAGAATATAAAATCTTTCCGTTTAGGCACCTTTGGTGAGGGTGAAAACGGTGTAACAATTGCTGAACTTGAACAATAATTATATATTTTGGGCTTTTGATGAATAAGAAGTAGTATTTGTTATATATTTTGAGATTTTTTTGTTAATATATGACAAAGAGGTCTTTAATATTGGAAAGGCCTTAACGTAATTTAAAATCTTTTAATCCTTGATATTTTATAAAAAAATTCTATTGGATGAACCGTGGCGTTCTGTTTGAGAATTTGTTTAATACATTGGGTGATATGAAACGAAAATTTACAGTTTAGGCTCGTTAAATATTGATTATGTTTATTCGGTTGACCATTTTGTACGAGCAGGTGAAACCCTTTCAAGCGAAAATATGGCAATTTTTCCCGGTGGGAAGGGTCTAAATCAGTCGGTTGCGATATCCCGTGCCGGTAACGAGGTTATACACGGCGGCTGTGTTGGCAGTGGGGGAGATTTTTTAATTGACATTTTGAACGAATCGGGTGTCAATACCATATGCAAATGAGCTTTAAAAAATGTATATTCTTTATAAAATATCACGCTGACCTTACACATTATATTACTTAACGGACAAAAAGAGAAGATTCGTGATAAACGAAGCTTCTCTTTTACGTTGTTAAGCTCGATTTATTACAGATGAAACTGAGAACCTTTTAACTTTTATTTAAAAAAGAATAAAGCTTAAAATTTATTCGTTTTTTTGAAAATACAATAGGATTTGTTAATTATTCAATAGTACATTTTATTGACTGTTCAGTGAAAAATTTTGTATAATATTAACAATAAGGGTTAGTGTTAGATTTACTGACAGCTATATCCGCTAACAGTATTTTGTAAATTTGGTATAAAGCGTCGGTTTAACGTGATATTAGCGGAACACTTACCTTAGGTAGTGATTTTTCGTGATAAGAATGTTTACAACATTACTTACGGTGATTCAATAACACACGGCTCTGAAGCGGCACATCCACGTGACCGTTATGCAAGCAGAATTTGTGAATATTTTGGCGCTGACGAAGTGTGTAAGGCTATTGGCGGTGATTTATTTAGACCGCAGGAGGCCGCCGTTAAGGATGATTTAACACCCGATTATATAAGCGTGGCTTACGGCACTAACGACTGGAGTGCTAATTTTCGCACATTGGATGACATTGCTTCTAATTGCCGTCAGTTTTGTGAAAATTTACGGCAAAATTACCCCTATGCCCCGATAATTTTAATAACACCAATTTGGCGTAAGGACCTTAATGCTGAAAAGCTAGCAGGTGATTTTAATGCCCTTTATGATGCGCTTAAAAATGCTGTTTCGGGTATTGAAAAAGTGTGGGTTATTTGCGGCCGTTATTTAGTGCCCGAGGATGAGGGATGCTTTGCTGACCGCAATTTGCATCCGAATTCTAAGGGCTTTAAGCATTATTCCGAAAATTTAATTAATGAGCTTAAAAAATTAACTTATGAGTCAATTGACATTTAAAAGGTGGAGTGTATAATGAAAAATGTATTGTTAATAGGTGATTCTATCCGTATAGGGTATGATAAATCCACAAAGAAATCCTTAACCGATTTTGCGAATGTGGTTTTCCCAACCGATAACTGCCGTTTTGCTTCTTATGTTTTAAGATATTTACATGAATTTAATAGTCTTTCTGATAACGGTAAGTTTGATGTAATTCACTGGAATGCAGGCCTTTGGGACTGCGCACGAATTTGCGGGGACGAGCCACACACACCAATTGAAATTTATGTTCATTATATTGACCGTATTTGTAAACGTATAAAAACCGTTTACCCTGAAGCAAAGGTTATTTTTGCTACCTCTACAAGTGTTCAGACCGAACGAATGAGTCCTAATTTCATTCGTTATAATAATGAAATTGAACAGTACAACGCTGCTGCAGTGGAAGTGGTTAGAAAGTACGGCTTTGAGGTCAACGACCTTTACAGCGTGTCAACGTCCCTTCCCGAAACCGCACATTCAGATGCCGTACATTACTATACTCCAATAGGAACAGAAGCCTTTACAAATCAGGTAGTTTCTTGCATTGCAAAGGCACTTGAAATTGAAAATGTTCCCACTTATTCCGAGGTGCTTCATACCGACAAACCCGTCGGCATGTAATTAAGAATAAACCATAATGCGAATTAAGGAGAAATAATTATGAACTTTATGACTGATGATTTTTTGCTTAAAACCGAAACGGCTAAGCTGCTTTACCACAAGTATGCTGAAAATATGCCGATAGTTGACTATCACTGCCATATTAACCCACAGGAAATTTATGAGGATAGAAAGTTTGAAAATATTACTCAGGTTTGGCTTGGCGGTGACCATTACAAATGGCGTCTTATCCGCAGTAACGGTGTTAATGAGGATGAAATTACAGGTAATGCCGATGCACAGGTAAAGTTCAGACATTTTGCCGAAATGCTTCCAAAGGCTATTGGCAACCCTATGTATCATTGGACACATTTGGAGCTTAAAAAATACTTTGATTATAACGGCGTTTTAAATGCTAAAACCGCTGATGAGGTGTTTGCACTTTGTAATGAAAAGCTTCAAAAGGATGATATGACAGTCAGAAGCTTAATTAAAAAGTCAAATGTGAGTATGATAGGAACTACCGATGACCCTATTGATTCACTCGAGTGGCACAAAAAGCTTTTAGAGGATAAAAGCTTTGATGTTACTGTTGCGCCGTCATACCGTCCTGATAAGGCTGTAAATATTGAAAAGGCAGGCTTTGTGGAATATATCGGTAAGCTTTCAGCTGCTTCTGGCATTGAAATTAAAACTGTTGATGATGTTAAAGCTGCACTGTCTAACCGTTTGGATTTTTTCTGTGAGGTTGGCTGTCGTGCTACTGACCACGGCCTTGATTATGTGGTTTATTCACCCGCAAGTGAAACTGAAGTAGAAAATATTTTCCAAACCGTTATGAATGGCGGCACCGTTTCACAGGAGGATGCTGACAAGTATAAAACTGCAATTATGCTTCATCTTGGCAAGGAATATGCTAAGCACGGCATTGTTATGCAGCTTCACTATGGTGCACAGCGTAACACAAACGGTAAAATGTTTGACCGTTTAGGCCCCGACACCGGCTTTGACTGTATTTCAACCAAAAGCTGTGGCGAAGCTATTACAGGCTTTTTGAATGCATTGGCTTCTGAAAATGCTTTACCTAAAACCATACTTTATTCGCTTAACCCGCAGGATAATGAAATGCTCGGCACAATTCTTGGTTGCTTCCAGGGTACTGAAACCCAAGGCAAAATTCAGCACGGCTCTGCTTGGTGGTTTAACGATACAAAATCAGGTATGGAAGCACAGCTTAAGTCGCTTGCTAACCTTTCATTACTTGGTAATTTTGTTGGCATGCTTACTGACTCAAGAAGCTTTTTATCATACACCCGTCATGAATATTTCAGAAGAATTCTTTGTAATCTTATCGGTGAATGGGTAGAAAACGGCGAATATCCCTTTGATGAGGAACAGTTGGGTCAGTTAGTTCAGGATATATGCTTTAACAACGCAAAAAGATATTTTGACCTATAAGGAGTAGCTATGAATATTTTAGACAAAGTAACCGCTAAAGCTGAATATCCCATTAAGGTTATGCAGTTTGGTGAGGGTAATTTTTAAGCTTTGTTTTAAAGCTTGCTTCTGGCGAAGTTAAGGCAAAGGCTGAGCTTTTAGATAAGCACGAGCTTGCAATATTTAAGGACGGCGTAACGCTTTAATATAACAAAAAACCGCTCTTTACGAGCGGCTTTTTATTTTTTAGCACAAATTATTTCATGCTGTTTTCGTAAGATTCGATCATCTTTTTAACCATCTGACCGCCGATAGAACCAGCCTGTTTAGCGGTGAGATCGCCGTTGTAACCCTGCTTTAAGTTAACGCCAACTTCGTTAGCAGCTTCCATCTTGAAGCGGTTGAGTGCGTCCTTAGCTTCGGGAACTACATGCTTAGCCATTTTAAATACTCTCCTATAAATATTTTTTGCGTTTGCAATATTATTGTGTGAAGAGTATTAAAATTTATTATAGGTAAAAATTGCGAAAAATGTAAAAAATTAAAACAAAAAAGCCGATGAATTTCATCGGCTTTTTAATTTATTTAATTATTGATTCACCGGTCATTTCTTTAGGTTGTTCTAAACCTAAAAGCTTAATTATTGTTGGTGAAATATCGCAGAGCTTACCGCCGTTTCTTAACTCACAATCGTGACCGATTACAGCAAAGGGAACGGGGAAGGTGGTGTGCGCGGTAAAGGGCGAGCCGTCGGTATCGAGCATTTTATCAGCATTACCGTGGTCGGCTGTAAGAAGCATTACGCCGCCCATTTTAAGAACACTATCCTGAACACGACCAACGCAAGTGTCAACTGTTTCAACAGCCTTTACAGCGGCATCAAAGAAGCCTGTGTGACCAACCATATCGCAGTTTGCAAAGTTTAAAATAACAACGTCGTACTTGCCTGTTTCAATAGCCTCACAAACCTTGTCGCAAACTTCATTTGCGCTCATTTCCGGCTGTAAATCATAGGTTGCAACCTTGGGTGAGTTAACAAGAATTCTGTCCTCACCTTCGAACATAACCTCACGGCCGCCGTTAAAGAAAAAGGTTACATGGGCATATTTTTCGGTTTCGGCAATACGAAGCTGACTTAGACCCTTAACACTTAAGTATTCACCAAGAGTATTAACTAGTGACTGAGGCTTGAAAGCAACCTCAACGTTAGGCATTGAAGCGTCGTATTGTGTCATACAAACGTAATAAAGATTAAGCTTACCGCCAATACGTTCAAAGCCTGTAAATTCATCATCAACAAATGTGCGGGTAATTTCACGTGCGCGGTCGGGGCGGAAGTTAAAGAAAATCATACTGTCGCCCGACTTAATTCTTTCAGTGCCTTCAACAACGGTGGGAAGCACAAATTCGTCAGTAATATTTTTGCCATCTTCATCAATTTGTGTGTAAGAATATCTTACAGCGGCAGCGGCATCATCTGTTTTAATGCCTTCGCCGTAAACTAAAGCGGCATAAGCCTTGTTTACACGATCCCAACGGTTGTCACGGTCCATACCGTAAAAACGGCCTAAAACGGTTGCAAGCTTACCGCAACCGATTTCCTGAAGCTTAGCGTTTAAAGCATCAATAAAATCAGCAGCGCTTGAAGGTGGAACATCACGGCCGTCAAGCAAAGCGTGAATGTAAACACGGTCAAGACCGTTGCGTTTTGCAAGCTCAACTAAAGCGTATAAATGCTCAATATGAGAATGAACGCCACCGTCGGACAAAAGGCCCATAAGGTGTAAAGCGCTGTTATTCTTTTTGCAGTTAGCAACTGCGTTTAAAAATGCTTCGTTTGTAAAGAAATCACCGTCAGCAATTGATTTTGTGATTCGGGTAAGCTCCTGATAAACAACACGGCCTGCGCCAATGTTGGTGTGACCAACCTCGCTGTTGCCCATTTGACCATCGGGAAGACCAACGTCCATACCTGATGCACCAATTTCGGTTGTGGGACAGGAAGCAAAAATGTTATCAAGACGGGGAGTAGCCGCCGCTTTAATAGCGTTACCGTTTACTTCGGGATTAAATCCGAAGCCGTCCATAATACATAAAACAATAGGTTTTTTCATTATAATATCACCTTAAAATTATTTAGAAGCAGCTTTAACGATAACAGAGAAATCTTCAGCCTTAAGTGAAGCGCCGCCGATAAGACCGCCGTCAACGTTTACCTTAGCAACCAATTCGTCAGCGTTTTTAGCGTTCATAGAACCGCCGTACTGAATTGTAACGGTTTCAGCAACGTCTTTGCCGTAAACCTCAGCAATAGCTTCACGAACATAGCCGTTGCCTTCGTCAGCCTGTTCAGCAGTAGCAGTAACGCCTGTGCCGATAGCCCAAACGGGCTCGTAAGCAATAATAATGTTTTTAAGCTGGTCGGCACTTACGTTGGTAAGAGCCATTTTAGTTTGGAATTTAAGCAAGGTTTCAGTGTAGCCAAGCTCACGCTGTTCAAGGGTTTCACCAACACAAACGATTGCAGTAAGACCTGCATTAACAGCAGCAAGGGTACGAAGGTTAACGGTTTGGTCGGTTTCGCCAAAGTACTGTCTTCTTTCGCTGTGACCTACAACAACGTACTTAACACCTGCTTCTACGAGCATTTCAGCTGAAATTTCGCCTGTGTAAGCGCCTGAAGCCTTAAAGTGAACGTTTTCAGCGCCAATTTCAATGTTACTACCCTTTGCAGCTTCTACAGCAGCAGGGATATCAATAAAGGGAACACAAAGAACAACCTTGCAGTCAGCATCGGCAACTAAAGGCTTCATTTCGTTAATAAGTGCTGCAGCTTCAGTTGGGGTTTTGTTCATTTTCCAGTTACCTGCGATAACAGCTTGTCTTTTAGCTTTATTCATTTTTAAAAACTCCTTTTTACATAAATGTAGGGCGTTGCCGCCCTACAAATTAAAGATTATTTATCGTTGAGTGCTGCAATACCGGGAAGCTCTTTACCTTCAAGGAATTCAAGAGAAGCGCCGCCACCGGTAGAAATGTGGGTCATCTTGTCACCAAAGCCCATAATGTTAACTGCAGCTGCCGAGTCGCCACCGCCGATAACGGTAACAGCATCAGTATCAGCCATAGCCTGTGCAACAGCCATTGTGCCCTTAGCTAAAATGGGGTTTTCAAATACGCCCATAGGTCCGTTCCAAACAACAGTCTTAGCATTCTTAACCTCTTCAGCATAAAGAGCAGCAGTCTTTGTGCCGATGTCAAGGCTCATCATATCAGCAGGAATCTTGTCAGCATCAACAACCGAGATTTCAATTTCAGCATCGATGGGGTCGGGGAATTCCTTAGTGATGGTGCAGTCGATAGGAAGTAAAATCTTAACGCCCTTTTCTTCTGCTTTAGCCATCATATCACGGCAATAATCAATCTTGGTTTCGTCGATAAGTGAAGTACCAACAGTGTAGCCCTTAGCAGCGAGGAAGGTGTAAGCCATACCGCCGCCGATGATAAGAGTATCAGCCTTGGTTAAGAGGTTTTCAATAACGGGAAGCTTGCTGTCAACCTTAGCGCCGCCTAAAATGCAAACGAAGGGGCGAACAGGGGTTTCTACAGCGTTTCCAAGGTATTTAAGCTCTTTACCGATAAGGTAGCCTGCAACAGCTTCCTTAACGTGTGAAACAACACCAACGGTTGAGCAGTGAGCACGGTGTGCAGTACCGAAAGCATCGTTTACAAAAATGTCAGCCAATTCGCCAAGCTCAGCAGATAATGCTTCGCCATTTTTGGTTTCTTCAGCGCGATAACGAGTGTTCTGAAGAAGAACAACGTCGCCATCCTTCATATTAGCAACAGCAGCCTTTGCATTTTCACCTACAACGCAGTCATCAGCAGCGAAAACAACTTCTTTACCAAGCTTTTCAGAAAGACGCTTAGCAACAGGAGCTAATGAAAGCTCGGGCTTAGGTTCACCCTTGGGCTTACCAAGGTGTGAGCAAAGAATAACCTTGCCGCCGTCAGCAATTAATTTTTCAATAGTGGGGAGAGCAGCATTAATGCGGTTTTCGTCAGTAATAACGCCGTTCTTAAGCGGAACGTTAAAGTCACAACGAACAAGAACCTTTTGGCCTTTTACATTAATGTCGTCAACAGTTTTTTTGTTAAGTGCACTCATTTAAAACAATCCTTTCAAAGTTTGTTAAAATTTTTACAATTACTATTTTACCACAAATTTCACTTTTTTCAATATTTATTTAAATATTTATATGTAGAAATTTTAGATATCTTCCCAACGATAATTGTGTAATTGACCGAAATTTTGCAAAGCAGGGTAGTTCCACTGCCTTAAAACCTCATAAGTGGCAATTGCCACAGAGTTTGAAAGATTAAGGCTTCTGATTTCGCCCTCCATGGGTATTCTTACACATTTGTCGGGGTGTTTTATAAGTAATTCTTCGGGAAGACCTTTGGTTTCCTTACCAAATAAAAGGTAGCAGTTATCGGGGTATTCGACGTCGCTGTGAACGTGTCGGCCCTTGGTTGTGAAATAGTAGAAATCACCATCGTTTTTTGCTAAAAAATCATTCAAAGAATCGTAATAAGTAATATCAAGATATTGCCAATAATCAAGCCCTGCGCGTTTGAGCTTTTTGTCATCAATTTTAAAGCCCATAGGACCGACCAAGTGAAGTCTTGCGCCTGTTGCGGCACAGGTGCGCGCGACATTACCCGTATTTTGCGGAATTTCGGGTTCAACCATTACAATGTTAAGCTTTGCCATAATAAATCACCAAATGTTATTATATATTTTTAAAATGCCACTTGTCAACTTTAAAAATTGGTAGTATAATGTAAAAAACTGTTTTGGAGAAGATTATGACATACTATAACAATATCTTAGAACGTGCCCGCGAAAAAGAGTACAAACAAGGCATTAGTTATCCCCAAAAGGATGGAAAGCTTTATAATACGTTAAAGGTGTTTTATGTGTTGGCGTTTGCATTTGCAAACGTTATGAATTTATTGTACATACTTGGTATGCTTATCGCCTTGTCGGATAGTGCTATTGCAACTAAAAATATTGGCAACGTAATTGGTGTTGCTGTTTGCGTAGTTTTAATGATTGCGGCTCTAGTTGCTTCTAAATATAATGCTAACGTAATTGTGGCATCAGTTTTCGGCAGTGTAAATTTAGGCTCGGCCACAGCACTTTTGTTGGTTTTTATGAATTTAATGAAGGATGGCACTGCCGTTGGTGGTATAAATGTTAATTATTACTGGCGCCATTTAGCACCCCTTGCAATAATGGCATTATGCGCTGTTGGTATGGCTTTGGTTGTTATAACTGCATATTTCAAAACCAAAAAAGCCTATAGCAAGGTTTTGGAACAGGTTTATGAAGCATATAACGCTCTTCCCGAAAATGATAAACCCGAATGGGAAGACTATGCCCAAAATTACGAATTTTAATTTATGAACGAATTAAAGGTTATTGCGAGAATCAAGACCGATTTTCCTACTAAATTCGGCATACCGCGCCAAAGTGGTCTTGTCGATACGGTGGGTAAAATTGTTTTTGAAGAAAAATATAAAAAGAGTGAAGCTCTTCGCGGACTTGAGAATTTTTCACATTTGTGGCTCATTTGGGGCTTTAGTAAAGTGGACAAGACCGACTGGTCACCAACCGTTCGCCCCCCACGCCTTGGCGGTAATAAAAGGGTAGGGGTGTTTGCTACACGTTCGCCCTTCAGACCAAACCCCATTGGTCTTTCAAGTGTGAAAATTTTAGAAATTAAAAACGGCGAAATTTTTGTTTCAGGTGCCGATTTGCTTGATGGCACACCCATTTACGATATAAAGCCGTATATACCTTATACCGACTGTCACGCTGACGCTTTGGGTGGCTTTTCGGAGGAGGTTCTAAACGATAATTTAAAGGTTAATATACCAAACGAATTTTGTGCGGTTTTGGGTGAAGATTACGATAAAACGGTTGCGGTTTTACAGGGCGACCCACGACCTCATTACCAAAACGACCCAGACCGAATTTATGCCTTTGAATTTTCAAGTTATCACATTGAATTTAAGGTAAATGACAACCTTTTAACAGTTACAAAAATCACAAAAACAGGTGAATAAAGTGTATAAAATAGCAAGTAAAAAAGTACTTAATCCGTTTGTTACTCAAATGGAAATTGAAGCGACTTTAGTGGCAAAAAAGGCCGAGCCAGGTCAGTTTATAATTTTGCGTGTCGACGCTGATGGTGAAAGAATACCGCTTACTGTTGCTGGCTATGACCGCCAAAAAGGTCTGGTTAAAATAATTTTTCAAATTGTTGGCGGTACAACCAATAAATTAAACCAAAAAGAAGCAGGCGATTACATAATCGATTTTGTCGGTCCCTTGGGTAAAGCCACAAAGGTAGAAGGGCTTAAAAAGGTGTGCATTATTGGCGGCGGTGTTGGCTGCGCAATTGCACTTCCTATCGCCCAAAAGCTTAAGGAAATGGGAGCACAGGTCGACTCTATAATCGGTTTCAGAAATAAGGATTTACTTATTTTAGAGGATGAATTCAAAGCCGCTTCAAATAGCTTAATTGTTACTACTGACGATGGTTCCTATGGTATTAAGGGTAACGTTACAATGCCTTTAAAGGAAGCGCTTGAAAACGGCACTGTTTATGATGAGGTAATAACCGTTGGTCCGCTTATTATGATGAAGTTTGTTGTTGCAACAACAAAGCCTTATAACATACCCACAACTGTTTCTATGAATCCGATTATGATTGACGGCACGGGTATGTGCGGCGGTTGCCGTTTGACCGTTGGCGGTGTTACCAAATTTGCTTGTGTTGACGGCCCCGACTTTGACGGTTTTTTAATTGATTTTGACGAGGCTATGAAGCGTGGTACTACATACCGTGATTTTGAACGTCATGCTTATGAGGAAAGCTGTAATTTATTTAAAAAGGAAGCAAAATAATGGCTGCAAATATGTCTTTAAAACGAAATGAAATGCCCACACAGGACCCTGTAATCCGTGCGTGTAATTTTAACGAGGTTGCTTTAGGCTATAGCGAAGAAACCGCAATAGATGAAGCGCTTCGTTGTCTTAACTGTAAAAATGCACCCTGTGTTGCGGGCTGTCCCGTTAATATACATATTCCTGAATTTATTGCAAAGGTAAAGGATGGGGATTTTGAGGGCGCTTATCAGGTAATTTATCAGTCTTCATCATTACCCGCTGTTTGCGGTCGTGTTTGTCCGCAAGAAAAGCAATGTGAACAGCGTTGTATTCGTGGTATTAAAGGTGAAAGCGTTGGCATTGGCCGTCTTGAACGTTTTGTGGCTGACTGGCACAATGCACATTCTACCGAAAATTTGAAAAAGCCCGAAAGTAACGGCAAAAAGGTTGCTGTAATCGGTTCGGGTCCGTCAGGTCTTACCTGTGCGGGCGAGCTTGCTAAAAAAGGCTATGAGGTAACCGTTTTTGAAGCGCTTCATACTGCAGGCGGCGTGCTTGTTTACGGCATTCCCGAATTCCGTTTGCCAAAAGCAATTGTTCAAAAAGAGGTTGATGCTTTAAAGGCACTTGGGGTTGATTTGCAAACCAATGTTGTTATTGGCAAAACTCTTACAATTGAAGAATTGTTTGAAGCCGGTTTCAAGGCTGTGTTTATTGGTTCTGGCGCAGGACTTCCACGCTTTATGAATATTGAGGGTGAATCCCTAAACGGTGTTTATTCTGCAAACGAATTTTTAACACGAAATAACCTTATGAAAGCTTATAAAGAGGGAAGCGATACCCCCATTTTTAAGGCAAAGCATACGGTCGTTGTTGGTGGCGGTAACGTTGCTATGGATGCCGCCCGTACCGCAAAGCGACTTGGTAGTGACGTTACAATTGTTTATCGTCGCACCGAAAAGGAATTGCCCGCCCGTTTGGAAGAGGTTGAGCACGCAAAGGAAGAAGGTATTAACTTTGCAATGCTCACTAATCCCGTTAAAATTAATGGGGACGAAAATGGTTGGGTAAGCGGTATTGTTTGTGACAGGATGGAGCTTTCTGAGCCTGATGAATCAGGTAGGGCTAGACCTGTTAAAATTCCAAACAGCGAATACGAAATTAAGACCGACTGTGTAATTATGTCTATCGGTACTTCACCAAACCCATTAATTAAGGATACTACAAACGGCTTAGAGGTTAATAAATATGGTGGTATTGTTGTTAACGAGGATACGGCATTGACATCACTCAAGGGTGTTTATGCAGGCGGTGATGCCGTTACAGGCGCTGCAACCGTTATTAGTGCTATGGGCGCAGGTAAAACTGCCGCAAAAGCAATTGATGAGTATTTAAAAAATGAATAAAAATTTGACCGTCTTTTATAAGGCGGTCTTTTTTTGCATAAATTTTCTAAATATAAATAATAATATTACTAATTTGCTTGACAACGGGGTGTAAAAGATAGTAATATATTATGAGATATATGTATAAGGGAAAATTTAACTTATTTTAAACTTTTTGCGCTGTGAGAAGGCGCATTTACATAAAAAATTAAATGGAGGTAAATTGATGGCTGAAAGAAAAGAGTCTAAGAAATACACTAAAAATACGAACAATAAGACTCAAAGCAAGAATACACAAAAAAGCCGTTCACAAAAACAGGCCGCACCCAAGAAAAGTGCGCCTAAAAAGGATGTTAAAAATAACACACAAAATAGAAAAAATAACAAAAAACCGATTAAGATTATTCCACTTGGCGGTTTGGGTGAAATTGGTAAAAACATTACCCTTTATGAATATGACGGTGATATGTTTTTGGTTGACTGCGGTATGTCCTTTCCTGATGAGGATATGCCCGGTATTGATATAGTTATTCCCGATTTTACCTTTGTGCTTGAAAATAAGGATAAAATTAAAGGTCTTGTTGTTACCCACGGTCACGAAGATCATATTGGTGCAATACCTTACCTTTTACGTAATTTTAACGTTCCGATTTATGCCACAAGGCTTACAATTGGACTTATTGAAGGCAAACTTAAAGAACACAAGCTTTTGGAAAGCGCTAACCTTAACGTTGTAAAAGCAGGAAGCGTTGTTAAGCTTGGCAAGTTTACGGTTGAATTTATACACGTTAACCATTCCATTCCCGACGCTACGGCTTTTGCAATAAAATGCGCAGGCGGTACGGTTGTTCACACGGGTGACTTTAAAATTGATACAACCCCAATTGATGATAAGGTAATTGATATTGCTCGCTTTGCCGAGCTTGGCAAGGAAGGCGTTTTAGCATTATTGTCTGATTCAACTAACGCTGAACGTTCGGGCTTTACAGCAAGTGAAAAACTGGTTGGCGGTTCGTTTTCAAACCTTTTCCGTCAGGCCGAGGGTAAAAGGATTATTGTTGCGACATTCTCATCCAACATTCACCGAATTCAGCAAATTATTGACGAGGCCGCACGCTGTAACCGTAAGGTTGCTGTATCGGGCAGAAGTATGCTGAACGTTGTATCTATTGCGGAGGAGCTTGGCTATTTAAAGGTGCCGCAAAACGTTTTAACCCCAATTGAAGCAATAAAAAATTATACACCCGGTCAAATTGTTGTGGTAACAACGGGAAGTCAGGGCGAGCCGCTTTCAGCGCTTCACCGTATGGCTTTTTCGGATCATAGACAGGTTGAAATTGCCCCTGACGATATGATTATTATTTCTGCAACACCAATTCCAGGTAACGAAAAGCTTGTTACCAAGGTAATTAACGAGCTTATGAAGCGTGGCGCTAACGTGGTTTACGAAAGAATGTACGACGTTCACGTTTCGGGTCACGCTTGTGCTGAGGAATTAAAGCTTATTATGAGCATTGTAAAGCCCAAATATTTTATACCCCTTCACGGTGAACAAAAGCATCTTATGAAGCACGCCGAATTAGCGCAGCTTATGGGTATAAACAAGGAAAACACTGTGGTTGCGCAAAACGGCTCGGTAATTGAAATAAGTGAAAAAGCTGTAAAATCAACCGATGCTGTAACAGCAGGCAGGGTGCTTGTTGACGGTCTTGGAGTGGGTGACGTTGGCAGTATTGTGCTTCGTGACCGCAAGCTATTATCTGACGGCGGTATAATTATTGTTGGTGTTACAATTGATGCTGTGACACGTGAAATTGTTGCAGGTCCTGACATTGTTTCCCGTGGCTTTATTTATATGAAGGAATCTGAAGAGCTGATACAGGAAATCAGCGACTTGGTTTGGGATATTATGGACCGTTGCTATTACCAGAACATTCGTGACTGGGCAACAATTAAAAACAAAATTAAGGATGGCGTTTCAAAGTTCTTGTTTACAAAAACAAAGCGCAGTCCTATGGTATTACCCATTATTATGGAAGTGTAAAGGAGAAGCATTATGAAGGTTGTTTTATTACAGGACGTTAAAGGCCACGGCAAAAAAGGTGAGCTTTGCAATGTTTCTGACGGATATGCTAGAAACTTTTTGTTCCCCAAAAAGTTGGCGGTTGAAGCTGACAGCACCGCTTTAAACGAGCTTAAAAATCGCGAGCAGGCTGCCGCACATCACAAGCAGGAGGAAATTAATGCCGCAAAGGCCACAGCTGAAGCGTTAAATGGTAAGTCTGTTACCATTAAAGCAAAGGCAGGTTCGAACGGTAAGCTTTTCGGCTCGGTTACCTCTAAGGAAATTGCCGCTGAAATCAAAAACACCTTAGGCATTGAAATTGATAAAAAGAAAATGTCGGTTGCTGACATTAAAAACTTTGGCGAATACACCGCCGAAATTAAGCTTTATCAGGGAATTAGCGCAAAAATCACTGTAAAGGTTTGTGAGTAATATGGCTGAAAACAAGCTTATTTATGATTTAGACGGCGTAAGGCTTCCGTATTCGGTTGAAGCTGAGCAGGCAGTTTTGGGGTCAATTATTATTGACCCACAGTGCCTTAACGACATTGCCGTTAATATGAAAAGCGAATATTTTTATATTCCACAGCATAAGGAAATTTACACCGCACTTTCTTCAATGTACGAGCTTAGCCAAACTGTTGACTTTGTTTCGCTTTTGGAAAAGCTTAAGAAAAGCGGTGTTTATGACGATGCAGGCGGTAAAGCATATTTAACCCAGCTGGTACAAACTGTACCAACCTCGGCTAATGTGCTTACATACGCTGCAATTGTGCGTGACCGTTATTATGCACGTGCTTTAATGACTGCCGCACAAGGCATTATTAAGGATATTAACGAGGACAGTGAGGATGCCGACAAGCTTATAAGCGCGGCTGAACAGCGCATTTATGATATTCGTCAGGGCAGGGATGTCACAGGTCTTACCCACATTAAAAGCGTTATTGAAAACGAAACCTATGACCGTCTTACCAAAATGTCAGATCCTGAAACCCGCGGCGATTACGTTGGTATTCCTACCGGTCTTGGCGAGCTTGATAAAATGATTACGGGACTTAATAAGTCTGACCTTATAATCTTGGGCGCTCGTCCAGGTATGGGTAAAACCGCTTTTGCGCTTAATATTGCCCGCAACGTTGCAGTGAATGAAAACAAAACGGTTTGCTTTTTTTCACTTGAAATGACACGTGACCAGTTGGCACAGCGTATGCTTTCGAGTGAAGCAGGTATCCCAAGTGCAAAGCTACGCACAGGTGAGCTTGAGCCTGACGAATGGACACGCCTTGCACAAGCGGGTGATGTGCTTTCAAAAACTCAAATTTATTTTGATGAAACCTCGGGAATTACCGTTCAGGAAATGAAAGCTAAGCTTTTACGAATGAAAAAGGTTGACTTGGTTGTAGTTGACTATTTAGGTCTTATGAAATCGGCCAAGAAGACTGAAAACCGTGTGCAAGAAGTTTCCGAAATTACACGAAATTTAAAAATTATGGCTAAGGACCTTAAAGTACCGTTGCTTGTTTGCGCACAGCTTTCCCGTGGTACCGAAGGTAAGGGCGGCTCACATAAGCCTGGACTTGCTGATCTTCGTGAATCTGGCTCAATTGAACAAGATGCAGATATCGTATTGTTCCTTTACCGTGAAAAATATTATGATAACGAAAAGAAGGAAGACGAGGACAAGGGTGATCCTAACAAGGCTGAATGCATTGTGGCTAAAAACCGTCACGGTGAAATCGGCAGTGTTGACCTTTACTGGAATGGTCAGTTTACTCGCTTCACTTCGGTGGATAAGTACCGATAATGTTAGAAAAAGTTTTAAATGCAATTAAGCGTTTTTCGCTTATTGAAAAGGGTGACACAGTTACAGTTGCGCTTTCAGGTGGGGCGGATTCTGTTGCGCTTTTACACGTGCTTTTGGCTCTTAGGGACGAGCTTTCAATTACCGTAAATGCCGCACATTTAAACCATGGTATTCGTGGCGCTGAGGCCGACCGTGACGAAGCCTTTGTTAAAAAGCTATGTAGTGACCTTAACGTGTCGCTTGTTTGTGAAAAATTGAACGTGCCCTCCGTTTCAAAGGAAAAGCATATTAGTCTGGAACTTGCGGCAAGGGAAGTAAGGTATGACTTTTTAAGCCGTAATGCAGACGGGCTTATTGCAACCGCTCACACCGCTTCTGATAATGCCGAAACACTACTCTTTAATTTAACAAGAGGCAGTGGCATTAAGGGACTTTGCGGTATACCGCCAAAGCGTGAGCGGTATATTCGTCCGCTTATCTTGTGTAGCCGTGCTGATATTGAAGAGTATTGCCGTGAAAACGGGCTTTCCTTTGTAACTGACAGCACAAACCTAACTGATGATTACACCCGCAATAAAATCAGGCATAACGCCGTTACGGTGCTTAAGGAAGTTAACCCTTCCTTTGAAGATGCCGTAAGCCGTACTGCTAACGCTTTGAGTGAGGACAATTCAGCACTTGATTATTATGCAAGTGAGCTTTTATTTAAATCTTTAAGTGAAGACGGTCTTTTAATCGAAGGATTAAAGGCGGCACCGACGGCTGTGGCAAAAAGGGTTATTATGAAATATGCCGAAGCGTTATACACTGACCTTACGCTTGATTATTTTCACATAAACGCCTTGTATGAAATTTGTATAAAAGGCGGTAAAATAAGTTTACCGAATAAGCTTTACGGCGTATGTGAAAACGGGTTTTTGACACTTAATGACGGTGAAAGTCAAGATTTGCCTGAATTTTATGTTGAAATTGTAAAAGCTGAAAATGTTAACAATTTATTATCAAATGACGTTATTGACTGTGATAAAATAGTTGGCGACTTAATAATTAGGACAAGGCGCGAGGGTGACACCATTCGGCTTAAAAACCGTGGATGCACAAAAACACTCAACAAGCTTTTTACCGAAAATAAAATACCTAAAGCACTTCGTGACGTTATACCTGTTGTAAGTGACGACGAGGGTGTTGTTTGGGTTTATGGTATGGGCGTTTCACAAAAATGCGCAGCTACAGCAGGCAGTAAAAATGTAGCTTTGGTGCGCGCGGGAGTTATTGAATAGAAGAGGGATTTTATGGAAAAGGATTTTCTTGAAAAGGTCTTAATTGACGAAGAAGAAATCAAAGAAATTTGTAAGCGTCTTGGCGCACAAATTACTGAAGATTATAAGGACAAAAACCTATTGGTAGTTGGTGTTTTAAAGGGAAGCGTACCCTTTTTGACCGACCTTATAAGAGATATTGACCTTGAATGCGAAATTGACTTTATGGCAGTGTCATCATATGAGGGCACACAAACCACAGGCCGTGTTGCATTTAAAAAAGACTTGGATATAAATCCCGAAGGTCGTGACATACTTATTGTTGAGGATATTTTGGATTCGGGCCTAACCCTTTCTTACTTGAAAAACTTTTTGGGTGTTCGCAATCCCGCAAGTGTTAAGATTTGCACCTTCTTAGACAAGCCCGCAAACCGAAAGGTTCCGCTTACGGCTGAATATGTCGGCAAAACCATACCCGATGAATTTGTTATCGGTTATGGTCTTGACTATAACGAAAAGTATAGAAATTTAAGCTACGTAGGTGTGCTTTCACCTAAAATTTACGCTAAATAATTTATATTAAGGAGAATACCTTTGAAAAAGAATTTTAAAAACGTGCTTTTGTATTTGGGCATACCCTTGATTTTAATAATCACAGTTGGTATGATTTCTTACCTTAACAAAAACACAGCCGAAAAAAAGTATTACGAAATTGTTGAGCTTATTAAGGAAAACAAGGTTTCCGAATACGAACTAAATAATTACAGCGGTCAGTTGACCTATGTGCTTCGTGAGGACGGTAAAAAATACCGTTTTACCGTTGCTGACACACAAATGTTTTGGTACGACGTGCACGAAGCTGTTGAGGAAATCAATCTTAACGCTCAAAATGAAAACGATAAAATTAAATACCACTATGAACGTGGAGACAGCGGGGCAATTTTACTAAACTTTGGCCCAATTGTCTTAATGATAATCGTTATGGTGGTTTTGGGGTATTTACTCTTTAAAAAGATGAACGACACAATGGGTGGCGATAAAACCCTCACCTTTGGCAAATCACGTGCTCGCAAGGCGGATGGCAAGCGTAAAACCACCTTTGCTGACGTTGCAGGTGCGGATGAAGAAAAGGAAGAAATGACCGAAATTGTTGACTTCCTTAAAAATCCAACCCGCTTTAGCGAAATGGGTGCCAAAATACCCCGTGGTGTGCTGCTTATGGGCCCTCCCGGTACAGGTAAAACCCTTTTAGCACGTGCGGTTGCAGGTGAAGCAGGTGTTCCGTTCTTCTCAATTTCAGGCTCCGACTTTGTTGAAATGTTTGTTGGTGTCGGCGCTTCACGTGTGCGTGACCTTTTTGCTCAGGCTAAAAAGGAAGCTCCCGCAATTGTGTTTATTGACGAAATTGATGCCGTTGGCCGTCAGCGTGGTACAGGTCTTGGCGGCGGTCACGACGAAAGGGAGCAAACCCTTAACCAGTTGCTTGTTGAAATGGACGGCTTTAGTGATAACGAGGGTGTTATCATTATGGCGGCAACCAACCGCCCCGACGTTTTGGATAAGGCACTTTTGCGTCCGGGTCGTTTTGACCGTCAAATAACCGTAAACTATCCCGACACTAAAGGTCGTGAAGAAATCTTGAAGGTTCATTCACGTGGTAAGCCTTTAGGCCCTGACGTTAGCCTTAAAACTATTGCTAAATCCACTTCAGGCTTTACAGGTGCTGACCTTGCTAATTTGCTTAACGAATCGGCATTATTAGCCGTTCGCCGTGGTAAAAAGGCAATTACCCAGTCCGAAATTGAGGAAGCTACCATTAAGGTTGTAATGGGTTCTGAAAAGAAGTCGCACATTGTAAGCGAAAAGGACAAAATGATAACAGCATATCACGAAGCAGGTCATGCTGTCGTTTCTTATTTCTTGCCCACTCAAGACCCCGTTCATCAAATTTCAATTATCCGTCGTGGTATGGCGGCAGGTTATACAATGTATCTTCCCATCGAAGAGGAAAAGGGACACGTTTCACGAAATCAGCTTTTGGAACAAATTTGTTCACTTTTGGGCGGTCGTGCTGCTGAACAGCTTACCCAAAACGATATTTGCACCGGCGCTTCTAACGATATTGAACGCGCAACCGATATTGCCCGCCAGATTGTTACACGCTTTGGTATGAGCGAAAAGCTTGGTCTTGTTGCTTACGGTAACGACAATAACGAGGTATTCTTAGGTCGTGACTTCTCGTCCACACCCAACTATTCCGAAAAAACTGCCGCTTTAATTGATGATGAAATTGAAGCCGTTGTTATGGCGCAGTATAAAAAGGCGCTTGAAATTCTTGAAGCTAATATGACAAAGCTTCACGAAACTGCCAAGGTTCTTTTTGAAAAAGAAAAAATTGACGGTAAAGAATTTATTGCCATTATGGAAAACAAGCCTTTGGAAATAACCGAATAATTTTTAAGCACCCGACAAAATCGGGTGCTTATTTTTTGCTTTATAGGGCATAATCATATTGGTGATTTATGTGTCAAGCTTTAGAACATTTTTAAAAACTTTTGTAATAAGCGGCTGGTGTCTAGTGCTTTTTGTCGGTTTGGGGTATTATTATATTGACAGCCACGATATAAAGGTTGAAAACGAGGCGGAATCAGTACCGTATTATACTCAAACACCCGATAGCAAGGGTGTGTTATTTACATTCAGTAAGGGCAGTATTTATACTTATTTGGATTTTGATTTATCGTCTGTTACGGTAATTTTAAACCCCGAAAACGTTTCAAGTATGGGTTACACTGCTGATTATACCGTTGATGCCAATTATAGTCTTATTGCTTATATGTGCGACTATTTTGACGGTATAAATTTAACGTTAAATGCTGAAACCCTACGCTATACGGGAAATCAGGTTGTTGAGCTTATTATAAGTGATACTTCAGACGAGCTTCGCATAAAGGTGGTTGAAGCAATTTTTCAAAAAATGGCCGAACAGGGAATAGGTGTTGATTTTTTGAATAACGTTATAACTCAAAGCAAAACTAATCTGAAAATACCCGACTGCTACTTTTGGGCCGAGTTTATGGATGACATTTCAAAAAATATTAAATTTTTAAGTCATTGACAAATTGTGGTTTTTAAAGTATATTAAATAATATATTTAATTTGGGGGAGTAGCCTTGGAAAAAGTTTATGAATTTTTTGGCACAAACGTTTTTAATGACGCTGTTATGAAGGAACGCTTGCCTGCCGATACATACGAAATTCTTAAAAGCACAATTAAAGAGGGTAAGTCACTTGACAGCAGTATTGCCGATACTGTTGCTTTTGCCATGAAGGAATGGGCAATTGAAAAGGGCGCAACCCATTACACCCACTGGTTCCAACCCCTAACAGGCATTACTGCCGAAAAGCACGACGGCTTCATTTCCCCAACTGAAGACGGTCATATTATTATGGAATTTTCAGGTAAGGAACTTATTAAGGGCGAGCCTGACGCTTCATCATTCCCATCTGGCGGTCTTCGTGCCACCTTTGAAGCCCGCGGCTATACCGCATGGGACCCAAGCTCTTACGCCTTTATTAAGGATGAAACCCTTTGTATACCTACCGCCTTTTGTTCATATTCGGGCGAAGCGCTTGATCAGAAAACCCCTTTGCTTCGCAGTATGGAGGCTATAAACAAGCAAGCCCTTCGTGTTGTTAAGGCTTTAGGCTATGATGACGTTAAGCGCACTACCACAACCGTTGGTCCCGAACAGGAATATTTTTTGGTTGATAAGGAGCTTTACGACAAGCGCCCCGATCTTATTTATTGCGGCCGCACCCTTATAGGCTCAATGCCGCCTAAGGGACAGGAAATGGATGACCATTATTTTGGCGTTCTAAAGCCCCGAGTTGCTGCTTTTATGCGTGAGCTTGACCGTGAGCTATGGAAATTGGGTGTACTTGCCAAAACCGAGCATAACGAGGCTGCACCCTCACAGCACGAATTAGCACCTATTTTTACAACCACAAACATTGCGGCTGACCATAACCAGCTTACAATGGAATTTATGAAGAAAACCGCACTTCGCCACGGTCTTGTATGTCTTTTACACGAAAAGCCCTACGACGGTGTTAACGGAAGCGGTAAGCATAACAATTGGTCAATTTCTACTGACACGGGTATTAACTTTTTAAAGGCGGGTAAAAATCCAAGCGAAAACAAGCTGTTTTTAATTACCATGGCGGCTGTTATTGAAGCTGTGGACAAGCATCAGGATTTACTTAGAATTGCAGTTGCAACTGCGGGTAATGACCACCGTCTTGGCGGCCACGAAGCACCCCCTGCAATTATTTCTATATTCCTTGGGGAAGAACTAACCGAAATGCTTGAATCGGTTGCAAACGGTTGTCACCACGATAATGCCAAAAGAGTAAAAATGAAAATTGCGGCTGAAATTATTCCCGAATTTAAAAAGGATAATGCTGACCGCAATCGTACCTCTCCCTTTGCATTTACGGGTAACAAGTTTGAATTCAGAATGCTTGGCTCGGCCTCGTCTATATCTGACACTAATGTTATGATTAACACCATGGTTGCTGACGTGTTTGCCGAATATGCCGACCGCCTTGAAAAAGCCGATGATATAAGCGCTGAAATTTGCGCAATTGTTAAAAACGTTATGGATAATCACAAGCGCATTATCTTTAACGGTGACGGTTATTCGGCCGAATGGGAAAAGGAGGCCGAAAAGCGTGGTCTTTTGAATTTGCACAGTACGGTTGATGCTTTACCTTTGCTTAAGACAGAGGACAACATTGCATTGTTTGAAAAACACGGCGTATTTAACCGTGCGGAAATCAATTCCCGTGTTGATATTATTTTAGAAAATTACACTAAGGTTTTACATATTGAAGCATTAACCCTTTTGGAAATGGTAAACCGTGACGTAATTCCTGCAATTACGGCTTATTCAAACCATTTGTGTGAGGCTATAAACAATAAAAATTCAATCCGTGCTGACAGCAGCGTTGAATACGAGCTTTTAAGCCGTCTTACTGCTTGCAATAAAGAACTTTTCGGTTTGGGCTCTTCGCTTAAAATGGCGGTGGCTTCTGCCGAAAGGGAAAAGGATATTTTAGAAAAGTCGAAAGAATATTACAACATAATTTTAAAGCTTATGGCTGATATTCGCAAATATGCCGACTGTGCCGAAAGCTTTGTTCCGTCAAGCTATTGGCCGTACCCCAGCTATGGCGATTTGCTTTTCAAAATTTAAATAAAAATGCGACGCTCGAAAGAGCGCCGCATTTTTTTGTGCTGATTAGCAGCAACCGTTACCGCAGCCATTGTCACAGCCACAGCCGTTGTTGCCCCAACCGCCGCAGCAGAAGAGGATGAGGATTAAAATGATAATCCAGGTACAACCGTTATTATTACACATATTGCAAACCTCCTTTTTGGTTTTCGTTACATACTATGTAAGAGGCAAAAAGTGTGTTACAAAAAATATTTTTAAAAAATGTTTGACTTTTCCTGACTTTTGTGTATAATTAAAGTCAGGAAAGGTCAAATTTGTTTGAGGTGACATTATGCGAATAAGTGATTTGATTACAAAAGAAATTATAAGAATGCTTAACGAATCGGAAGGGCAAATTGCTGAAATTCAGCGAAACGAATTTGCAAGCCTTATGGGCTGTGCGCCCAGTCAAATTAATTACGTTTTGTCATCACGCTTCACACCCGAGCACGGCTATATTATTGAAAGTCAGCGCGGCGGCGGGGGATATATCAGAATAAAACGTGTGGTTATGAATCACACCTCGGCAGTGATGCACCTTATTAATGCTATTGGTGACCGAATTGATGCGCTTTCGACCCGTGTGCTTTTGGAAAACTGTATTGAAAACGGTATTGTTTCAAGCGAGGTCGCAAAGGTTATGGCGGCGGCTGTTTCAAATTCGGTAATGCAGAATATACCGCCACAGCATAAGGACGTTATTCGTGCGGTAATACTAAAGCAAATGCTTATGACTCAAATATAGGAGGTATTTATAATGCTTTGTGAAAAATGCGGAAAAAACCACGCTACAACTCATATTAAAACTGTAGTTAACGGTATCGTAAGGGAATATAACCTGTGTAGCACTTGTGCGGCGCAAAGTGGTTATGGCTCAAATTCAATTACAGGAATGCTGGCATCAATGCTTGGCGATATGACACCTCAAGCTGTTAAAAATCAAAAGTGCTGTTCGGTTTGCGGCGCAACCTTTTCGGATATTGCCCACAGCGGTAAAATGGGTTGTGGCGAATGCTATAAAACCTTTAATGATGAAATTTTACCTTATCTAAAAAGGGTACACGGCGCAACAAGACACGTTGGCAAAATACCTAACCGTGCACCACTTGTTGTAAAGCCTAAAGAAAAAACAGTTGAGGATTTACGGCAAGAGCTTGCTAGAATGGTTGCCGAAGAAAAGTACGAACAGGCGGCAACCCTGCGTGATAAAATTAAGGAAATGGAGGGCAAATAAATGAGCAGATGGTATTTGGAACAGTCAGCGCAAAACGATATTGCGGTAAGCTGCAGAATTCGCCTTGCCCGTAATATTGAAGGGCTTCCGTTTCCTAATCGAATGACTGCAGACGATAGGCGAGAACTTAATTCCCGTGTTAAAGAGGCTGTTTTAAACAGCAACACACCCTTCGCAAAAAACCTTAAATATATAAATATGTGTGACATACCCGAAATTCAGCGTTATGCAATGGTTGAAAGGCATATCATCAGCCCCGAATTTGCCGCCAAAACCGAGGATGCGGCTATCATACTGTCAGATGATGAAAGCATAAGTATTATGATAGGCGAAGAAGACCATTTAAGAATACAGGTAATTTTGGCGGGTATGGAGTTTAAAAAGGCTTATGATATTGCTGAAAGTGTAGATATGCTTTTGTGTGATGCGCTTCACTTTGCTTTTGATGAAAATTTAGGCTATTTAACCGAATGCCCCACAAATTTGGGCACGGGTCTTCGGGCGTCGGTTATGCTGCATTTACCTGCGCTTGAAAACAGCGGTGAAATTAATGGCTTAATTGAAAGTGTAAGTAAAATAGGCTTTACCGTACGTGGTATGTATGGCGAAGGGTCTAAATCATTAGCATCGCTTTATCAGGTTTCAAACCAAATAACCCTTGGTATAAGCGAAAATAATGCGCTTGAAAACCTTAAAATTATTGCTTCACAGCTAATTGAAAAGGAACACGGCGCAAGACAACAGCTTGATAAAATTAAGCTTGAAGACGTTTGCTGGCGTGCGCTTGGCACACTGCAAAATGCAAGAATTTTATCCAGCGAAGAAATGGTAAATTTAATTTCCCGTGTTAAATTGGGAATTGGTATGGGCATAATTAATAAGGAATGCTTACCAATTAAAATTTTAATAGAAGCACAGCCCTTTATGCTGATGCAAGCAAACGGCACTATGGATGCTACTGACCGTGACATTTACCGTGCTAATATGGTTAGGGAAGCGCTTCTTTAGAAATTGAGGCGATTTTAAAATGAAATATAATTTTAAAGGCTTTACTGCAAAGGCAAACGAAGCGCTTAATCAGGCGATAAATTCGGCCGAGGTGCTTGGACACACCTATGTAGGAAGCGAACACTTACTTTTGGGACTTTTGCGTGTGGGCGGCGGTGTAGCGTCTGCCGTGCTTGACCGCCATGGCGTTACTGCCGATGCTGTTGAGGAGCTTATTAGAAGTCAAATAGGCTGTGGCACCCGTACACGCTTATCACCCGACTTTTTTACTCCACGTGCAAAACAGGTAATTGAAATTGCGCTTTCAAGCAAGGCTTCAAGCGGAAAACAGCTTGTCGGAAGCGAACACTTATTGTTAGGGATTTTGGGTGAGGGTGATAACTTTGCCATTCGTTTTTTAAACGAGTTAGGTGTTGACGTTGCAAACCTTACACGTGAACTTTTAGAGGCTTCAGGGGTTGATATTAACCTTAAAAATGAAAAGACACCTAAACAGCCTAAGGACAGCAAAACCCCAACCCTAGCAAAATATGGCCGTGATTTAACCGAGGATGCTAAAAATGGCAAAATTGACCCTGTTATAGGCAGACATGACGAGGTACAGCGTGTGATTCAAATTTTGTGCCGCCGTACAAAAAATAATCCTTGCCTTGTGGGTGAGCCGGGTGTTGGTAAAACCGCAATAATTGAAGGTCTTGCACAGCAAATTGTTGAGGGTAACGTGCCCGAAATTCTTCTTAATAAACGAATTTTTTCACTTGACCTTACCGGTATGGTTGCGGGCACGAAATATCGTGGTGACTTTGAAGAAAGAATAAAGGCTGTAATTGACGAGGTTACAAAATCGGATGATGTGATTTTGTTTATAGATGAAATTCACACCATAATAGGTGCAGGCTCGGCTGAAGGGTCTACCGATGCGGCAAACATTTTAAAGCCGTCGTTGGCCCGTGGCGAATTTCAGCTTATTGGCGCGACAACCCTTTCGGAATACCGTAAAAACATTGAAAAGGATTCTGCCCTTGAACGACGTTTTCAGCCCGTTACCGTGAATGAACCTACTGAAGAGGACAGCGTGCTTATTTTAAAGGGTATTCGTGATAAGTATGAAGCGCACCATAAGGTAACCATTACTGATGATGCAATTACGGCGGCTGTTAAGCTGTCGGCAAGGTATATAAGTGACCGCTTCTTGCCCGACAAGGCAATTGATTTAATTGACGAAGCGGCATCCCGCGTAAGATTAAATGCTTCAGCCGTACCCGAAAAAATCAAAGAATTAGAACAAAAAATTACTGCAACTGAAGCCGACAAGGAAGAGGCAATTGCAGCTCAAAGCTTCGAGCTTGCCGCCGCCTTGCGTGACGATATTTCTAGACTTAAGGCTGAGCTTTCAACTGAAAAGGAGGCTTGGCATAAGGAAAGCATACAGTTAAATGGCAGTGTCACCGAAAAGGAAATTGCCGAAATTGTTTCAAGCTGGACAGGTGTGCCTGTTGCACAGCTTACCGAAGAAGAAAGCGCGCGTCTTTTAAAAATGGAGGATGAGCTTCACGCAAGAATTGTCGGTCAAGAAGAAGCGGTTACCGCCGTATCGAAAGCAATAAGACGTGGCCGTGTTGGACTTAAGGACCCTAAGCGCCCAATAGGTTCGTTTATATTCTTGGGTCCCACAGGTGTCGGTAAAACTGAACTTTGCAAAGCACTTGCAAATGCAATGTTCGGCAGTGATGATATGATGATAAGGCTTGATATGTCGGAATATATGGAAAAGCATACAGTATCACGTCTTGTGGGCTCGCCCCCTGGTTATGTCGGTTTTGACGAGGGTGGTCAGCTTACTGAAAAGGTTAGACGCAGTCCATATTCAGTAATATTGTTTGACGAAATTGAAAAAGCTCACCCTGATGTTTTTAATATTCTTTTGCAAATTTTAGAGGATGGTATTCTTACCGATTCGCAGGGAAGACGGGTGGACTTTAAAAACACCGTAATTATTATGACATCTAATATAGGCGCCCGCCTTATAACCGACAAGCGTGTA
Organism: Clostridia bacterium; assembly: GCA_017622555.1. Lineage (GTDB taxonomy): Bacteria > Bacillota > Clostridia > Oscillospirales > Acutalibacteraceae > UBA737. Next base: position 83,886 of record JAGAQV010000014.1, on the reverse strand, counting down.
AGCTTTGGCTTTTCACAAGGCGAAGACGATGGTAATAAGGATATTAAGTCAGCTGTTCTTGGTGAGCTTAAAAACACCTTCAGACCAGAATTTTTAAACCGTGTTGATGATATTGTAGTTTTCTCAAAGCTTACAAAACCGCAAATAGAAGAAATTGCTGAAAAAATGCTTAATAATTTAAGCGTTCGCACAAAAGCTATTGGTATTGAAATTTCTTTTGATGATTCAGTAAAATCCGCCTTGGCGGAAATTGGCTTTGATGCGGTGTATGGCGCAAGACCGCTTCGCCGTGAAATTCAAAACAAAATAGAAGACGCTTTAAGCGAACGAATTTTAGACAGTACTATAAAAACAGGTGACAGCATTTTATGCAGTTATGTAAATAATGAATTTAATTTTAGCGTAAAATAGATTATTTTTTAAAAGCAGGGAAGTAAAATTCCTTGCTTTTTTATTTTTTTCTTAAAAAATACTAGATTTTTTAAAAAATCACTAAAAAACACTTGATTTTTATGTTTGAGGGCATTATAATATCATTGTAGTGGTGCAAAGTGGCACAAAAAACCATTAAAGTGCACCAAAGTGGTGAAAAAAGAGGTGAAAATCCGTGCTTTTTGGTGGCTATCAACATAATATCGATAAAAAGGGCAGGGTTTTCATTCCTGCAAAGCTTCGTGAAGAATTGGGCGAAGAGTTCTATATTTGCCGCAGCATTTTTGGTAAGCGTTGCCTTTGCGTTTATTCACAAGCTGAATGGGACAAGCTGGTTGAACAAATCAGCACCTTACCTAACACAAAATCAAATGACGTTAAGCGTTTCTTATATGACGGCACCTTTACTGTTGGCTTTGACAGTCAGGGAAGAATTTTAATTCCGTCTGCACTTCGTGAGTATTCGATGCTACAGGAAGAAGCACATATCATTGGTATGGCTTCCAACCTTGAAATTTGGAATACTGAACTTTGGGCAGCAGAAAACAGCAAGTACACACCTGAAACAATTGCTTCTATTGTTGAGGAGCTGAATTTCTAATATGGAATTCAATCATATATCGGTTTTACTTAATGAAACAATCGAAGCACTTTGCATTAAGCCTGACGGTATTTATATTGACGGTACGGCAGGCGGTGCAGGACATTCGAAAGAAATCGCAAAACGTTTAAATAACGGCTTGCTTTTGGCACTCGACCAAGACCCCGATGCTGTAGCGGTTGCTACCGAAAGGCTTAAGGGCTTACCTGCAAAGGTTATTCAAAGTAACTTTGCAAATATGAATAAGGCGGCCGAAAACGAGGGTATATATAAAGTTGACGGTATTTTGCTTGATTTGGGCGTTTCGTCCTATCAGCTTGATACTGCTGAGCGTGGCTTTTCTTATCATAAGGAATCCCGCCTTGATATGCGAATGAGCCAAAGCGGTTTATCCGCTGAGGATATTGTTAACGATTTTACCTCTACCGAGCTTGCCGATATTTTTTGGCGTTTTGGTGAAGAAAAGTTTTCACGTAAAATTGCCGATAAAATTGTAAACGAAAGGCAAAAGGCAAGAATAACTACCACAACACAGCTTGCTGAAATTATTGCGTCCGCTTATCCTGCAGCGGCCCGCCGTGACGGCCATCCTGCAAGAAAGTGCTTTCAGGCAATAAGAATTGCCGTTAATGCCGAGCTTGACCGCTTAAACGAAGCGCTTGATATCGCTTTTGATATGCTTAATAAAGACGGTGTGTTAGCAATAATAACCTTCCATTCGTTAGAGGATAGAATGGTTAAGCTTCGCTTTAAAGAATATTGTACAGGCTGTACCTGTCCGCCTGATTGCCCAGTATGTGTATGTGGTAAAACACCAAGAGGACATTTACTGCATAGAAAACCAATTGAGCCGTCTACGGACGAGCTTGAAAATAACCCGAGAAGCCGTAGCGCAAAGCTTAGGGTAATTGTTAAAAACTAACTGAAAGGAGAGAGATTATGAACAATATCAAGTATTATAACGACAGCTTGGCTTATGATTTTGAAATGTTTATGCCCAAAACCAAGTCAAAGCCCGAGCCTAAAGATAATATTGTTGTAATGCCTAAGGTGGCTAAAAAAGCAAAAGCAAAGCGTCATGCAGCCGCCCGTCGTCTTTCTCCCGCAGTTTCGGTTGTTATGATAGCTGTTATAGCCCTTTCGGCAATTTGCTGTAATTTGGCTATTCGCCTTAAGATTAACGAGGTTAAGTCGGAAATTAACGACGTTAAGGCCGCTATTGCCGAGCTTGACAGCGAAAAAACCGTTTTAGAGGTTGAGCTTCAAAGAAGAATTTCTTACCAGAATCTTGAGCTTGAGGCTGTGCAGCTTGGTATGAAGAAGCCCGATAAGGATGACGTTGTTTACATTAGGGTTAACGACACTAACGTGGCAAAAACTGCTGATGGTACCGAGCTTTTGGGTGAGTAATAAATTTTGTAAAATTTAATATACTGAATAAAGGGTACGAGAGCTGAAAATGTCGGCTCTCGTATTCGGGTATATAAATAAGGAAAGAGGGAAGCGCAAAATGACCGTGAAACCGGGTAAAATTATGATAAATAGAATTATTGCTATGATGCTTATTGTTATTGTGGCGCTTTCCGGTGTGTCGGGTGCAAGCCTTATTAACATTATGATAATCAAGGGTGAAGAATATCAGACAAAGGCTTCCGAACAGCAGCTTTATGATAGTTTGGTTACTGCACCCCGTGGCGATATTTATGATCGTAATATGCAGGTGTTGGCTACAAGCTCAACAGCGTGGACGGTTTATATTACACCTAATGCGATTAAGAAAATAAAAAAAGCCGATGAACGTGATAGGGTTCGAGATACAATTGCAAAGGGTCTTTCGGAAATTTTAGAAGTTGAATATGATACCGTATATGCTAATACCGATAAAAATTCATACTATGTAATTGTTAAAAAGAAAATTGAAAAGGCAAAAGCAGATGAGGTTCGCCAATTTATTGCCGATAATAAGCTTACAAAGTATATCGGCCTTGATGAAACCACAAAGCGTTACTATCCAAATGACAGCTTAGCTTCGGTTGTGCTTGGCTTTGTTGGCTCTGATGAACAGGGACTTTCGGGACTTGAAAGCTATTACGATAATGAACTTACAGGTATTGCAGGCCGTGTAGTTGCGGCAAAAAATGCACTTGGTACCGATATGCCCTTTACTTATGAAAAGGTTGAAGAGGCGGTAAAAGGTAATTCGCTTGTTTTAACACTTGATTCATACATTCAGTACACAGCTGAAAAATATTTACAAACTGCGATTGAACAAAATCAGGTTGCTGAACGTGGTGCCGCTGTTGTTATGAATGTAAACACAGGCGCTATATTGGCTATGGCTGTTAAGGGTGATTTTAACCCCAACGAGCCCTTTGTTTTGTCAAGTGTTGACCAAGCTAAAGTTGATGCTGAAACCGATGAAACTAAAAAGTCTACATTGAAAAATGAGCTTTTAAACCGTCAATGGCGTAACAAGGTTATTTCCGACTCTTATGAACCGGGCTCGGTTTTCAAGGTTGTTACAGCAGCAATTGCTATTGAAGAAAATCTTGTAAACAAAAGTAACACATTTTACTGTAACGGTCATACAAGCGTTGCAGGTCAGCGTTATGGCTGTTGGCGAAGCTTTGGACACGGTACACAAAGCTTGGAACAAGCAATTGCAAATTCTTGTAACCCGGCATTTATTACCATTGGTCAGCTTGTAGGTGTTAATACCTTTTCAAAATATTTTAAAGCCTTTGGCTTTGCCGAAAAAACAGGTATTGATTTACCTGGTGAATCACGTTCAACCTATCATAAGCAAGAAAATATGGGTGTTGTTGAACTTGCTTCATCATCATTCGGTCAAACCTTTAACGTCACACCAATTCAAATGATGGCTGCAGTTTCAGCCGCTGTTAACGGTGGTTATCTTGTTCAGCCGCATTTAGTGTCTAAAACTGTTGACCAAAATAACAAGGTCGTAAGCACTACAACAACGACGTATAAGCGTCAGGTAATTTCTAAAACCACTTCACAAACAATGCGTGAGCTTATGGGCTTTGTGGCACAAAACGGCGCTAAAAACTCACTTGTTCCGGGTTATAAAATCGGTGCTAAAACAGGTACCTCGCAAAAGGTATCTAAAATTCAAGCAACGGGTGATACTTATCTTTATATTGGTTCTTGTATGACGGTTGCCCCAATTGATAACCCCGAAATTGCTGTTTTGGTAATGCTTGACGAGCCTAAGGGCTCTAACTATTACGGCGGTGTAATTTCAGCGCCTGTAAATGCAAAGATTATGGCAGACGTTTTGCCGTATCTTGGCTATGAGCCTAGCTATACAGAAGAAATTAAAAAGCTTGCTATTGATGTACCCGATGCTGTTGGTCTTACACTTGATGAAGCCAAGGCAAAGGTTACAAGCGCTAAGCTTGAATATAAGATAGTTGGCGGCGGTGATAAGGTTATTCGTCAACTTCCCGAGGTTGGAAACAAGGTATCAACAGGCGGCGTGGTAATTCTTTACACTGAAGAAACCGAAAGCGCAAAGGTAACAGTACCCAACTTTACCGGTTATACTGCAACCGAAGTTAATACAACAGCTGCAAAGCTTGGTCTTAACATTGAATTTTCTGGTAACATTGCCATTGCAGGACTTAAGGCCTACAGTCAAAGTATTGCAAGTGGTACTGAGGTTGACGTTGGTACAATTATTACTGTTTATTTCTGTGATGAAACAGCTGTAGACTAATTGGAGGATAAAATGAAACTTGGCACTATAATTGCCTGCGATGAACATTTAAGGCAGTTAGAGATTATGGGTATTACCGATAATTCGGCTAATGTAAAAGACGGCTTTGTCTTTGTAGATATCCATAATAATCCGCAATACAGGGCGGATGCCGTTAAAAACGGTGCAATTGCACTGGTAGTTGAAAATAAAGCAAATTATAAAAACGAAATAATTGTTAAAAATGCAGTTTTGGCTTTTGCACAAATGTCAGCAAGATGGTTTAATAATCCCGCAAGGGATTTAAAGCTTGTTGGCGTTACTGGGACAAACGGCAAAACAACAATTACTTATATGCTAAAAGAAATGCTTGAAAGATCGGGTAAAAGGGTTGGCGTTATAGGTACAATTCAAAACGTAATTTGCGGAGAGATTATTCCCGCAGTAAACACAACGCCAAACGCTTTCGAACTTAACCGACTATTTTCTATAATGCGTGATAAGGGCTGTGAATATGTTATAATGGAGGTGTCCTCGCATGCACTTGCAATGGGCAGGGTAGAGGGCTTGCATTTTAACACAGCAGTATTTACTAATTTGACACAGGACCACTTAGATTATCATAATGATATGGAAAGCTATTATCTTGCAAAGAAAAAGCTTTTTGATATGTGCGATAACGCAGTAATTAATATTGATAACGAATATGGTAAGCGTCTTTTTAAAGAAATTAGGTGCAAAAAAGTATCCGTTTCTTTAGAAAATGATGCTGATTATATTGCAAAATCGTTAAATTTACAGTCACGCTTTGTGGAATATAAGCTTTTGACCGATTTTATTAACCACATAAAAGTAAATATACCGGGCGAATTTTCGGTTTATAATTCATTATGCGCAGTGGCTGTTTGTGATTTTTTGCAAATTGAACGTAAAACTTCAATTGAAGCGTTAAAACATTTTAATGGTGTTAAAGGCAGGGCTGAGGTTATTGAAAATACCGGTGATTATACCGTAATTATTGACTATGCCCACACCCCTGACGGTTTGAAAAACATTCTTAAAACCTTTAAGGAATGCCCTAAAAACCGCTTAATCGTGCTTTTTGGCTGTGGCGGGGACCGTGATAGTTCAAAACGTTCGATTATGGGTGAAATAGCATCAATTTATGCCGATTATGTAATTATTACAAGTGATAATCCCCGAACTGAAGACCCAAATGTTATAATTTCTGACATATTAAAGGGTGTTTCACCTGCAAAACCGCATAAGATTTTAGAAAATAGAGTAGATGCTATAAAATTTGCTCTTTCAATTGCGCAAAAAGATGATATAATAGTACTTGCAGGCAAAGGACATGAAACCTACCAAATTATAGGTAAAGAAAAAATACATTTTGATGAACGTGAGGTTATACGCCAAGCGTTATCTTAAAAAGAGGTTTTTAAAATGATGGATTTTACTTCTCTAATTGTTGCGGCAGTAGCGTTTGCCGTAACTGCACTTTCGGGCTTTATAGTAATTCCTTTTTTAAGAAAGCTTAAATTTGGGCAAACTATTTTGGAAATAGGCCCCAATTGGCATAAGGATAAGCAGGGCACACCAACAATGGGCGGTGTAATGTTTATCGGCGGTGTTATAATTTCTTTAATTGTCGGTTTTGTTTTTGCAGTAATATTCAAAAAACCGTTTTACTTTGATTTCAAAGATAATTTCCGCTTAATTGCGCTTGTTGCAGGCGTTGTGATGGCGCTTTGTATGGCGGCTATCGGTTTTTTTGACGACTATATCAAGGTTGTTAAAAAGCGTAATTTAGGTCTTACAGCGCGCCAAAAAACCTTTATGCAGTTTTTAGTGTCGGCGGCATATCTTGCTGCACTTGCGCTTGCGGGTATGAAAACAACTTACATTCCTTTTTTGGGTGACGTTTCTATTACAAGCGGGATTGGTCTTATCTTTTGGCCAATTGCCTTAATGTTCATTTACGGCTTTACAAATGCGGTAAATCTTACCGACGGTATCGACGGCTTGGCTTCAAGCGTAACGCTTGTGGTTTCTTGTGGCTTTATGATGGCTGCAGGCTTTTTGAACATTCCGTCTATCAACGTTTTAACCGCTGCTTTGGCAGGTGCTCTTGTAGGTTTTATTTGTTGGAATTCGCACCCCGCAAAAGTTTTTATGGGTGATACAGGTTCGATGTTCCTTGGCGGTATGGTTGTTGCCTTTTCGTTTGGTATTGGACGTCCGATATTGCTTATTTTGGCAGGTATTGTTTACTTAATTGAAGCTTTGTCTGATATTATTCAGGTTGCTTATTATAAGAAGACTAAAAAACGCATCTTCAAAATGGCGCCTATTCATCACCATTTCGAAAAATGCGGCTGGTCGGAGGATAAAATCGTTTTAGTTTTCTCAACCGTTGCTTTAATTGGTTGTGTTTTAGCACTGCTTCCAATAATTTTTTCATTCTAATAAAAATATTTATACGAGGTGATATTCAATGCAAAAGTCAAGAAAAAAGCAGTCTTTTTTCAATACTGACGGTAAGATGGATATCACCTTTTTATCGTTAGTACTCATACTTTTAACAATTGGTCTTGTAATGCTGTTTTCGGCAAGCTATGCCTTTTCTTATGAAAATTATGGCAACAGCTACCGTTTTATTGCTCGTCAGGCAGTTTTTGCTGTGGTGGGTGTAGCAGTTATGCTTTTTGTGTCTACAATTAATTATCATTTTTACCGTAAATTTGCTTGGATTTTTTACGCCTTGATTATGGGCATTTTGGGTGTGCTTTTGGCTATTCCGCCAATGCTGCAGGGTATGGACGTTAAACGTTGGCTTGTTATTGGCCCAATTAACTTCCAACCGTCTGAGCTTGCGAAATTTGCGGTAATTTTGCTGTTATCTTCTTTAATTGCGGCAAATTATAAGCTAATGGAAAAATTCGGTTTTGTGGCATTTTTAATTGGCCTGGTTGCTGTTCCTTGTGTATTAATTGTTTTAGAACCGCACCTTTCGGCTACTGTATTGGTGTTTGCCATTGGCATTGTTTTGCTTATTTGCGGCGGTCTTGCCGTAAGGTATATTATTGCGGGTGTAGGTATCGGTGTTGTAGGTGTTGCAGGACTAATTGTAACCGGTGCTATCGGCTATGCCTCAGACCGTATTCAGTACTGGCTTAACCCTTGGCTTGACCCGTCAGGTAAGGGCTTTCAAACCATTCAATCACTTTTGGCAATAGGCTCAGGCGGAATATGGGGCAGGGGAATAGGTCAGTCACGTCAAAAGCACCTATGGGTACCCGAACCTCATAACGACTTTATTTTTTCAATAGTTTGCGAAGAGCTTGGACTTATTGGTGCAATGGTAATAATTATTCTGTTTTGCTTACTAATATGGCGTGGCTTTACAATTGCTATGAAGGCTTCGGATAAATTTGGCTCTTTAATGGCTATTGGTCTTACCTTCCAGGTCGGACTTCAAGCCCTTTTAAACATTTGGGTTGTTACGAATACAATTCCTAATACAGGTATAAGCTTGCCTTTCTTTAGCTATGGCGGCACGTCACTTCTAATTTTACTTGCCGAAATGGGCATTGTGCTTTCAATTTCACGAAGTACGAATCTTGAAAAAACATAAGGGGAATTTTTATGAAGGTTTTATTTGCAGGCGGCGGTACAGCTGGTCACATTAACCCTGCTTTAGCTGTTGCTGATTATATTAAATCAAAGCATCCTGATGCCCAAATTTATTATATTGGTACACCTGATAAGCTGGAAGCTAAGCTCGTGCCCGAAAAGGGATATGCCTTTTATCCCGTAAAGGTTGCAGGCTTTTCCCGTAAAATGTCTGTTAAAGGTATTGCTCATAATATAAATTCGGTAAAGCTTGCCGTAACTTCTTCGGTTAAGGCTAAAAAGCTTTTAAAACAAATTAAGCCTGATTTAGTTGTAGGTACAGGCGGTTATGTTAGCGGTCCGGTACTTCGTGCGGCGCAGCAGCTTAAAATTAAAACTGCCATTCACGAACAAAATGCATTTCCGGGCGTTACCACTAAAATGTTAGCACCAAAGGCTGACCGTGTAATGCTTGCAATGCCCGAAGCAGAAAAATATTTAAAGCTTAATAAAAAGCCAATTGTAACGGGCAATCCTATAAGACAAGAATTACTTTCAATGGATAAGGCAACTGCCCGTAAAATTTTAAAGCTGGACAACCGTCCTTTAATTTTATCCTTTGGCGGAAGTCTTGGCGCAAAGCATCTTAACGAGGCTGTGTCTGAACTTATTAAATGGCATAATCCCACAAAGAATTACTATCATATCCACGCAACAGGTAAGGTTGGTTATGATGATATGATAAAAAGTCTTGAAGGGATTAAGCTTCACGACGGCATTGAGATTCGTGAATATATAACTGATATGGATGTTTGTATGGCTGCGGCTGATTTAGTAATAAGCAGAGCAGGCGCCATTACACTGGGTGAATTAGGGGCTTGCGGTAAGGCCGCTGTGCTAATTCCGTCACCCTTTGTGGCTGAAAATCATCAATACCATAACGGTATGACCTTGAAAAACGCAGGTGCTGCTGAGCTTATTGAAGAAAAGGATTTAACGAGTGATAAAATAATTGAAACGGTTAAAGACCTTATTGATAATAAAGATAAAATTGCTTCAATGGAAAAAGCAGCACGTGAAAACGCTATTATTGATGCAAATGAACGAATTTATGCTGTTTTAATGGAATTATATTCTAATTCGTGACCGTTTTTGCATTTTTGCATAGTATAAGTTGTAAAACAATTTATACTTGCGGGGTGCATTATTTTGGCTGAAATTATTGTAAACGGAGGCAAACAGTTAACGGGTGAAATTGCGGTGCAGGGCGCAAAAAACAGCGTACTTCCTGTTTTAGCAGGTGCCGTTTTGTGTGACGGCGAATGTGTTATACATAACTGTCCTAATTTATCCGACGTTCAGTCCTCCATAAAAATTTTGCGAAATTTCGGCGCAAAGGTAAGCTATCAAGATAATACAGTTACGGTTGACTGTCGTAGCATTGAAAAATATGAAATTCCCGAAAGTCTAATGCGCGAAATGCGCTCGTCGGTTGTTTTTCTCGGTGGTATAATAGGCCGCACAAAGCGTGCAATTATTTCAAACCCAGGTGGGTGTGAATTGGGACCAAGACCTATAGATTTACACTTGTCCGCCCTTAAAAAATTGGGGGTTGAAATTTATGAAGAACACGGCTTTTTAAACTGTAACGCTGAAAAGGGCTTATACGGTACTGAAATTCATTTAGCCTTTCCAAGTGTTGGGGCTACGGAAAACGTAATTTTAACTGCGGCAACCGCAAAGGGTGTTACGGTTATACATAACGCCGCAAGAGAGCCCGAAATTAGTGATTTGGCTGATTTTTTAAACAGCGCAGGCGCTCGAATTTACGGCAGTGGTTCGGATACAATATATATTCACGGTGTTGATAAGCTTCACGGCACAACACATACAATAATTCCTGATAGAATTGTAGCCGCAACTTATATGTCAGCGGCGGCGATTACAGGTAGTAAATTAAATCTTTCACATATAATGCCGTCACATATGGTGGCAATTTTGCATACCTTCCGTGAAAGCGGCTGCGATATTTCGGTTAAAGGAAAGGCTTTGACTATTACAGCACCCAAAAGGCTTTCACGTGTACCTACTATTCGAAGCTTGGTTTATCCAGGTTTCCCGACTGATGCAGGGCCTCTTTTAATTTCAATGCTTGCAATGGCTAAGGGAACAACGGTTTTTATTGAAAATATTTTTGAAAACCGTTTTAGGTATATAAACGAGCTTAATCGTCTTGGCGCTAATATTAAAACTGAGGGAAAGGTTGCTGTAATTGAGGGTGTAAATTCACTTTCGGGCGCCAAGTGTGTTTGTCCCGACCTTCGTGGCGGTGCGGCGCTTGTTGTTGCGGCGCTTTCGGCGAACGGTCAAAGTGAAATTGATAATATATCGCACATTAACCGTGGATATGATGATATTACGGGTGTTTTGGCGTCGGTTGGCGCTGATATTAAAACTAAGGAATGATTTTTTGAAAAACGAACCTATTCGTGACGAGTTTTTGCAAAAACGTAAGGTGCGACAAAAAAAGGCGAGAAAAAGGCGTCTTATTATAAGCTTTATTGCTTTAATAATTGCTTTAGTAATAACTGCTTTAACACTTTGTCTTACTGTGTTTTTTCCAATAGCTAAAATAAATGCTTCGGGCAGTAAAATTTATACCGATGAACAAATCATTGCAAACAGCGGTATAAAGCTTGGCGATAACATTTTCACCTTTAACAGCCGACGTGCAGTTGATCTACTTAAAGCAAAGCTTCCTTTTATAGAAAAGGTTGAATTTTCACGCAAATTGCCCGATACACTTAATATTAAAGTAACTGACGCTAAGGCGCATTTTTGTGTGTTGCAAAACGGTGAATATTTTAACGTAAGCAAAGCGGGCTGGGTGCTTGAAAAGGTGGCCGAAAAGCAAAGCGATATTTTTGAAATTAAGCTAAACGGTGTAAAATGCACGGTGGGAAGCAAAATTGTTTTTGAGGATAAAAAATCCGAAGAAATGCTTAATAATATAATTTCACTTTTACAAGAAAACAACTTAAAAATTAATTATGTTGACATTACTAATAAAATTACAGTTAAAGTTGGGGTTGAAAACCGCTTTGACGTAAACTTTGGCACTGAAAATTATTTGGAAAATAAAGTAAAACACTTAAAAACCATGATTGAAAATATGAAACCTGAGGCTTCAGGAAGCATAAATTTAAGTGTATGGAATGAACAAAACCCAGAGGGGACTTTTGTTAAAAATCACACAAATTAAAAAAATAACAAAATTGTAATAAAAAGTGTTGAAATTTGCAAAATGTTATGTTATTATTTAAATATATTATGCAAATAGTCTACTTATGCTTATTTTACATACACGGAGGAATTAAAAAATGTTTGAATTCGTAGAAGATCAAAACGTAGTACAGATTAAAGTTGTCGGCGTTGGCGGCGGCGGCGGAAACGCTGTTAACCGTATGGTTGATGCCGGCGTTAAGGGTGTTGAATTTGTTGCAATCAACACCGATAAAGCTGCTCTTATCAAGTCAAAGGCAGACGTTAAATTGCAAATCGGCGACAAGACTACTTCAGGTATGGGCGCAGGCGGTAACCCAAATAACGGCCACGCTGCTGCTGAGGAATCACGTGACGAAATAGCTGCTGCTATTCGTGAAGCTGATATGATTTTTATTACCGCAGGTATGGGCGGCGGTACCGGTACAGGTGCGGCTCCCGTTGTTGCATCTATTGCTAAGGAACTTGGTATCCTTACTGTTGGTATCGTAACCAAGCCTTTCGCATTTGAAGGCAAAAAGCGTATGACTCAGGCTGAATCGGGTATTGCTGCTTTACGTGAATATGTTGACAGCCTTATCGTTATTCCTAACGAACGCCTTAAGTTCGTTTCTGCTGAAAAGATTACATTTAAGAATGCATTCGACATTGCTGACGATGTTCTTCGTCAGGGTGTTCAAAGCATTTCTGAGCTTATCAATGTTACAGCACTTGTTAACCTTGACTTTGCTGACGTTAAGTCAATTATGGCTGATGCAGGCTATGCTCACATGGGTGTTGGTGTTGCTACAGGTCGTGACAAGGCTGAACAGGCTGCTCGTGCTGCTATTTCAAGTCCTCTTATCGAAACATCTATGGAAAATGCTCGTGGTGTTATCATCAGCATCACCGGTTCTGTTGATATTGGCCTTGAAGAAGTTGAACTTGCTTCTACCATCATTTCTGAAATGGCTCATCCTGATGCAACTATCATTTGGGGTGCTCAGCTTGACGAAAACATTGAAGACACTATCCGTGTAACTGTTGTTGCAACAGGTCTTGGTGATGAAAAGAAGGATGACAAGGGCGACCTTTTAGCATCTTTTATGAGCAACACTAAAGATGACGACGAAACTTATGATGACGTTATGAGTTTCTTCCAGAACAACTAATATAAGTTTAAATATTTTAAACCTATGATTAAGAGTAAGTAGCTTTTCTTCGGGCTTTTAGAGAACGGCTGATGGTGGAAATGCCGTAGCTTTGGGGTTAAGTGAATGGACTTATGAGGGCGACCGAAAGCACATTTGTGTTAGTAGCAGTCGACGGGATTTGCGCCCGTTACCAAGGCAAGTTGCATTTTGTGCAATGTCAGAGAGGCTGATTTATTTTCAGCAACTCGGGTGGTACCGCAGGATTTTATAATAAAAGTCTTGTCCCGAATGGGGCAAGACTTTTTGTTTGTTTATGAAAGGTACTGAAAATTATGTTTTTATTTACAAAACGATGGTGTAATTACTAACACACATATTATATTTTAAAAGAGGTTTTAGTAATGAATTTTAACAATGTAAATTTTGACACTTATTTTAACAATTATCCTGATAAGGACGGTTTTTTCGGAAAGTATGGCGGTTGTTATGTTTCTGATGAATTAAAGGCTGCTATGGCTGAAATTACCGAAGCATATTATTCAATTTGTCAATCACGCAAATTTATTGCCGAACTTAGACGAATTCGCAAGGAATTTCAGGGTCGTCCCACACCTGTTACACATTTGGAACGCCTTTCTGATGCTTTGGGCGGCAAGGTTCAGCTTTATGCTAAGCGTGAAGACTTAAATCATAGTGGCGCCCACAAGCTTAATCACTGTATGGGTGAAGCATTGCTTGCAAAGTATATGGGCAAGAAAAAGGTTATTGCCGAAACAGGCGCAGGTCAGCACGGTGTTGCTTTGGCAACTGCTGCTGCTTATTTTGGCCTTGAATGTGATATTTATATGGGCTCGGTTGATATTAAAAAGCAAGCCCCTAATGTTGCTAGAATGAAAATTTTGGGCGCTAATGTTGTTGAGGTCACTCACGGTCTTGCAACACTTAAAGAGGCTGTAGACGATGCATTTGCGGCTTATAGTAAGGAATATAAGGATGCTATTTATTGTATTGGTTCAGTTTTGGGACCGCATCCTTTTCCAATGATGGTACGTGATTTCCAAAGCGTTGTTGGTATTGAGGCAAGAGAGCAATTTATTGATATGACAGGCCATCTTCCTACCGCAATTGTTGCATGCGTTGGCGGTGGCTCTAACGCAGCAGGCCTTTTTGCAGGATTTTTGAATGATCCTGTTGATATTTACGGTATTGAGCCTTTAGGCCGTGGTGAAAAGCTTGGTGACCACGCTGCAAGCCTTAAATATGGTACCGAAGGCATTATGCATGGCTTTAACAGTATTATGCTTAAGGATGAAAATGGTGAACCTGCACCTGTATACTCGGTGGCTTCAGGCCTTGACTATCCGTCATCGGGTCCGGAACACGCATTCTTACAGGAAATTGGCAGAGTTAAGTATGATGTAATAAATGACGATGAAACTATTGATGCATTTTATAAGCTTGCTCGTTTAGAAGGTATTATCCCTGCAATTGAAAGCTCACATGCTGTTGCATATGGTATGAAGCTTGCTAAACGAATGGATCACGGCTCGGTTTTAATTAACCTCTCAGGCCGTGGTGATAAGGATATGGACTATATTCTTGAAAATTATGGTATAAGATAATGAAAACCCCATTCTTAATTTGAGAATGGGGTTTATAATTTAAAAATATAAAATAAAAAAGACCATCAAAAGTGATGGTCTTTTGGAGCTGCTAACCAGAGTCGAACTGGTGACCTCATCCTTACCAAGGATGCGCTCTACCTCCTGAGCCATAGCAGCAATTATTGCGACTTTGTTATTATACATAATATTCATTATAAAGTCAAGTATAAAATTTAAAAATATTTTCAAAAAAATTAAAATAATACTTGATTTTTTCGATTTAATGTGATATTATACTATGGCGGTCTAAAAAGACTGATTTGCGCTGATAGCTCAGCTGGATAGAGCGTCTGGCTACGGACCAGAAGGTCGGGAGTTCGAATCTTCTTCAGCGCGCCAAGTAAGGAATCTACTGAAAAGTAGGTTCCTTATTTTTTTATATAATTATATTTTTGCACTAGAAGATTCGAACTCTGAGAGGGTGAGGTGCGTTAAGGAAACAATTAATAATTGTTTTCAGCACCGAAGTGTGAGGCGGGTACTGTTTGCAAAGCAAACGGTCGCCGAGGACGGTAAACGCGAAGCGGTTACATCTTCTTCAGCGCGCCAAGTAAGGACTTAACTGAAAAGTTAGGTCTTTATTTTTTTGCAATTTTTACTGATATATATAGAAGATTCGAACTCTGAGAGGGTGAGGTGCGAGAAATTTGGGGTTATCGCTGAGGCGAAATTCGTAATGCGTAATTCGTAATGCGTAATTCGTAATTATACAACAATTTAATTGTATATTCATAGGGGCTAGCGTCCCCGATAAACTATAATTTGTATCTTCTCAAAAAAATACAAAATTTTTATAGCTCTTTAAAAATGCCGAAATCAAGTGGATTATAGGTGAAAAATATAAACATTAGCGCCATTACAAATATCCATAACAAAGATAACCATGTGGCAAGCTTACTGTCTACAACCTCACTCATAATAAGAAGTGTTTTAACGGCGAGCATAATAAATAACGCAATGTAATAAATTGCAATGTTAAACCATTCAATTTTAAAGCCCAAAACACCTGAATAGGTGTAGAAAACAGTTACAATAGCAATAAGCCCCACCATAAGTGAAACAGCAACCGAGGGAAGATAACCTTTCACCTTATCTTTAATCAAGAAATATTCAACTACTGAAAAAACTAAAGTAGGGAAGAACAGAAGCTTTAGGTGTTCCCAGGTGCTCTCATTTACGGGAAAAAAGTACCCCAATATTGTGTTATCACCACTCCACTTATAAACAAAGTGACCAAGACCACCCGCAAGGCCAATTATTAAAAAAGCCCAAATAAAATTTTTAAGTTTCATAAAAAAACCTCCATATTTAATTATATGGAGGTTTTAAACAATTATTATGGATTACAGGTTTTGCAGGGAGTAAAACCGTTTTCAATAAATTCATTATATCCTGAAAAATATACACGATTTTCTTCCTTAAGCTTTTGAGCCCATTGGCAGTCCTTTAAATGAAATTTTTTCGTTGTGCTGCTTCCAACGTAATAATCAACAGTTATATCAGGCTCAGCAATGCTCACAGTATTCTTATCAATACTGTCAGGCAGGCTTGTTTGTCCGTTTGCCATGCTTCCGTCGGGTAAATTCACAACAATGTCGGGATGGGATGATGTATTAGCCTCACTGCAAGAAGTAAGCAAAAGAATAATTAAAGCTAAGTTTAATGCTAAAAATTTTCTCACAAAATCCCTCCTTAAGTATTTTTAATTATTATATAAAAAATTCTTATTGAAGTAAAGCATAAAATAATATAAAATAGCATTAAAGGTGGTGATTTTTTTGACTTTATCAGAACTTAAATCAAAGGCTAATAATTTGCCCTTAAAACCAGGTGTTTATATTATGAAGGATAAGGGTGGAACGGTTATATACGTCGGCAAAGCGAAAGCGCTTAAAAACCGTGTTACGCAGTATTTTGGCGCAGGAAACCAGCACACACCGAAGGTGCATAAAATGGTAAGCTGTGTTAATGATTTTGAATATATTATTTGCGACAGCGAATTTGAAGCGCTTATACTTGAAAATTCGCTTATTAAACAGCACCAACCCAAATATAATATTTTGCTTAAGGACGATAAAGGAAGCTTTTACATTAAAATCACTAACGATAAATGGAAGAAAATTCAGTCGGTTAAACAGCTTGATAAAACGGGTGAATTTATAGGACCTTATAATTCGGGCTTTATTGTTTCACAAACGGTTGATGAAGTGAGAAAAATTTTTAAACTACCAAGCTGTAACCGCAGCTTTGATAAGCCGACAAAGCCGTGCCTTGATTATCATATCGGGCTTTGTGATGCGCCCTGTAGGGCCAACATTTCGGTACAGGATTATAATAATAACATATCTGCCGCAGTTGATTTTATTAAAAAAGGCGATATTGAGGCAAATTCAATAACCACGTTGACAAAGCAGATGGAGAATGCCGCCGAAAGCCTTAATTTTGAACTTGCGGCACGTCTTCGTGACCGAATAAATGCTATAAATAAAATCAAACAAAAGCAAAAGGTTGTTGAAATAAGCTATAAGGAACAGGACGTTTTTGCATCGGTTATTTTTGACGGTACAGCATGTGTTGCAGTATTAAAATTCCGCAATTTTAAGCTTTGGGATAAGCAACACTTCTTTATTGAAGACGTTTTGGAAAAGCAGGATTTTTATGCCGAATTTTTACAGCAATATTATGCAGGTAAAACTGATATTCCAACACGTATTTTAACTGATGAGGAATTTGACGGAAGCGAACTGATAGCTACTTGGCTTAGTGAAACTTGTGATAAAAAGATAAGCGTTATTGTGCCAAAGCAGGGCGAACAAAAGCGCATTATTGAAATGTGTCAAAATAATGCTGTGCAGAACCTTTCGGAAAAAACCGAAAAAACCACACGTGAAATGTCGGTACTGAATGAGCTTAAAGAGCTGTTAAATCTTGATAAGGTTCCACGTGTTATTGAAGCTTATGATATATCAAATATGTCGGGCGACAACAATGTTGCTGGTATGATAATTTTTAAGGACGCAAAGCCGTATAAGGCAGGGTATAAGCGCTTTAAAATCAAGGGCTTTTTGGGACAGGACGATTACCGTTCAATGAATGAAGTGCTTGACCGCCGTTTTAGTGAATATAAAAAGGGCGAAAACCCGGATTTTGCAGTTTTGCCTGACCTTATTTTGCTTGACGGTGCAAAGGGACAAATTGGCGCAGTTTTACCAGTTTTGGAAAAGTACGGGATTAACGTTCCGCTTTTTGGTATGGTTAAGGACAGTAAGCACCGCACTCGTGCAATTGCTACTACAGGCGGCGATATTGTTATAAAATCAAACCGTCGTGTTTTTACTCTTATAACCAATATTCAGGACGAAGTTCACCGCTTTGCAATAAGCTACCAAAAGCAGCTTCAAAGTAAAAAAATGCTAGGCAGAGAGCTAACAAATATTAAGGGTATAGGCGATAAAAAAGCGAATGCGCTTTTAAAGCATTTTGGAAGTATGTCGAAAATTAAAGCAGCCGAAAAGTCAGCACTTATGTCGGTTAAAGGCATAACTGAGCAAAATGCGAATAATATTATCGAATATTTTAATAAATAAAAACTTTTTGTTGACTAAAAAATATATATGTGTTATTATGCCATTGATAGAGGTGCGGTATGCCATCAGTAGTATACATTCAGGTAGGCAAATCTGTATATGAAAGGGACAACCGCCGAAATGGAAGTTTTATTGCCTTTAAAATTTCTGTTGGTTTGCAGTAAAATATGCTGTAGACTGTCACTTTTGTGGAGAGCTATCGGTTATTTATTTTTAAATTACCGTAATTGCTTTTTGCAGTTACGGTTTTTATTTATTTTTAAGGAGAATTAA
Organism: Clostridia bacterium; assembly: GCA_017622555.1. Lineage (GTDB taxonomy): Bacteria > Bacillota > Clostridia > Oscillospirales > Acutalibacteraceae > UBA737. The sequence goes on along the minus strand of JAGAQV010000014.1, from coordinate 65,581 downwards.
AAATGACAGCAAAGAAAATTATCCCCAAAGTGCTTATAATAGCATTCGTTGTGGGCTTTGGTGTACTTTGTGCTCTTACAGGTAATATTATGAGTCCTGTCGGCACCCTTTGGTCACTTTTCCCACCCGTTATAGCTATCGGCTTGGCACTTCTCACCAAGGAAGTTTATTCCTCACTTTTCATCGGTATTTTAGCAGGCGGCTTGCTTGCAACTAGCTTTAAACCCATCAAAACCATTGACTCGATAATAAATGATGGTCTTATTGCATCCGTTTCGGGTACAGCAGGCATCTTTATCTTCTTGGTTATTTTGGGTGTTATTGTTGCACTTTTAAACAAGGCTGGTGGCGCTCAGGCATTCGGTCGTTGGGCTGCTAAGAATGTTAAGGGCAAGATCGGTGCATCTCTTGCAACCTTTGCTTTTGGCGTACTTATCTTTATTGATGACTATTTTAACTGCTTAACTGTTGGTGCGGTTATGCGTCCTGTTACCGATAAGGCTAAGATTTCACGTTCTAAATTGGCTTATCTTATTGATGCTACTGCAGCACCTGTTTGTATGATTGCTCCAATTTCATCTTGGGCAGCTGCTGTTTCTGAATATGCACCCGAAGGCGTTAGCGGTCTTAAAATGTTTATTCAGGCCATTCCGTATAACTTCTATTCTTTAATGACCTTCGTGTTTATTATTGCAATCGTTCTTATGAAGTTTGATTACGGTCCTATGAAGCTTCACGAATTAAATGCTGCAAACGGCGACCTCTTTACTTCAGGTATGGTTACAGCAAATGATGAGGAAACCGACTCTAATCCCAAGGCAAAGGTTATTGACCTTGTTTTACCCATTCTTGTTCTTATTGGTATTTGCGTATACGCTCTCTATTACATAGGTCAGTCAGGCGGACTTTCATTTGCTGATGCTTTCGGTAATACCGATGCTACAGTTGGTCTTCCCTGGGGCGGTCTTATTGCGCTTGTCTTTGTAATTATTTACTTTGTTGCACGTCGCCTTATCACCTTTAAGGAAGCTATGGCTTGTATTCCTAAGGGCTTTAATGCAATGGTTCCCGCAATTCTTATTCTTACAATGGCAACCTCACTTAAGAATATGACCGGTCTTCTGGATTCTGACGGTTTTGTTAAAGCAGCACTTGCAGATGCAAGCGGTCTTAATAACTTCTTGCCTGCAATTATTTTCATTGTTGCTTGCGGTATTGCATTTGCTACCGGTACTTCTTGGGGCACTTTTGGTATTCTTATCCCTATCGTTACCAGCATCTTCGACGTTAACAGCGCACTCGGTATTATGAGTATGTCTGCTTGTCTTGCCGGTGCGGTTTGCGGTGACCATTGCTCACCCATTTCTGACACTACAATTATGTCATCCGCAGGTGCACAGTGTGATCACATTAACCACGTATCAACTCAGCTTCCTTACGCTTTGACCGTTGCAGGTATTTCTTTTGTAAGCTATATCTTCTCGGGCTTTGTTCAGAATGCTTGGATTTCACTCGCATTTGCGCTTCTTCTAACTGTTGGCACCTTGTTTGTAATTAAAGCACTTACCAAAAAGAAAGCCGCATAATTTATATTGAAATTTTATTCCGTTACAGGTATACTATACTTGTAACGGAATTTTTTATTTAGGAGTTTATTTTGGCTGAAAGAAAGTTTGAAAAGCATATTGAAATTGAGCGCAGTATAATTAAAAAATACCGCAAAACAATTTGGGTTAACTTTATTGCCGCTGTGCAGGAATATGAGCTGATACAGGAAAACGACAAAATTGCCGTTTGTATTTCGGGCGGCAAGGATTCTATGATACTTGCCAAATGTATGCAACAGCTTCAAAAGCACAGCGCATATCCCTTTGAACTTGTTTTCTTGGTTATGGACCCCGGTTATACAGCTGAAAACCGCTCGCTTATAGAAGAAAATGCAAAAACGCTTAATATACCAATTACTGTTTTTGAAAGTGATATTTTTGACGTTACAACTCGTGTAGGCGGCTCACCATGTTATTTATGCGCCCGTATGCGACGTGGTTGTCTTTACAGTAAGGCAAAGGAGCTTGGCTGTAATAAAATTGCTTTAGGGCACCATTTTGACGACGTTATAGAAACCGTTTTAATGAGTATGTGTTATTCGAGCGAAATTAAAACAATGCTACCAAAGCTTCATAGCACGAATTTTGAGGGTATGCAGCTTATCCGTCCGCTTTACCGTGTAAAAGAAGAAGATATTATTTCCTGGGCAAACTATAACGGGCTTCACTTTTTGCAGTGCGCTTGTAAGCTGACCGCCGAAAGTAAGGAAAGGGAAGACCTTTCAAAGCGTAAGGAAACCAAAGCACTTATTAAATATATGAATACAGTTAACCCAAACGCTGCCGATAATATTTTTCGCAGTCTTCACAATGTAAATCTTGCTACAATGCCTGCATATCGTGACTGTGATTCGGGTGAAATTCATTCTTTTTTAGAAAAATTTAAGGAGCAGGAACAATGAAAAAATGCCCACTTTGTGAAATGACTGTAAGGGCGGACAAGACTTGTCCTATATGTCAAACAACCCTTACCTATGAGCCAGAAATTCCGGGTCGCTTTGAAAAGAAAAAGCTAAATAAGTATTTACTTTTTTATTTCTTAAAAAGGTTTGCATTTGTTTTGGGCGCTACAGCCTTTTGTGTAATTGCGGGACTTTTTATTCAAATGGAAAGCTATTGGCTTGCAACTGCTGTTACGGCATCTTTGGCACTTATTATTACGACTTTTCAGCGTATTTTAACTATGTATATTAAAATACCTTTTTTTGAATCGCTTGTATGGCTTATTATATATTTAATCAAGTACATTGGTGTTCTTTTACCTACTGTGTGGGGTATTTTATATTTAATATTCAATTAATTTTAAACCACGGTAAAGTCTTACTTTTGCCGTGTTTTTTTATGTATATAATTATTGAAAAAAGCGCTAAAATATGTTATTATATATTATTATATTGGATAAGTATATCTAAAAGGCGGTGAAAAGTATGGCATATAAGAAATGGCAGGTAAAAGCTGTTGACCGAATTAAAGCAAAGGAATTGGCTCTTGAATGTGACGTTGAGCCTATTGTTGCGCTTATTTCGGCTTCACGTGGATATACTGATCCGACCGATTTAGAACAATTTTTATCTGACGAGCCGTATTTTTCAGATGCTTATGAGCTTATTGACATTATGCACGCCGCGGATATTGTAAATTTAAATATAAGTGAAAATAAAAAAATTGCCGTTTACGGCGACTATGACTGTGACGGTGTTACTGCAACTGCACTTTTATATAAATATCTTATAGGCCGTGGCGCTGACTGTATTTACTATATTCCTGACCGCTTTAGCGAAGGTTATGGTATGAACTGTGATGCTGTTCGCCGTTTGAAAGAATTGGGTGTCGATTTAATAATTACAGTTGATAACGGCATTTCCTGTTATGATGAAATTGCACTTGCAAACAGTCTTGGTATGACCGTTGTTGTAACCGACCACCATTTACCGCCCGAACGCTTACCCGAAGCGGCCGCTGTTGTTGACCCACATAGAAAGGACTGTCCTTCAAGCTTTAAGGCCGTTTGCGGCGCTGAGGTTGCATTTAAGCTTATTTGCGTTATGGAGGGCGCTGAGCCTGAGGAGCTTTTGCCCCTTTATGCTGATATTTTGTCGGTTGCGGTTATTGCTGACATTATGCCGCTAACCCTTGAAAACCGTATAATTGTAAAATATGGCATTAAAATGTTTAAAAAATCAGCCTGTCTTGTAGGACTTCGTGCGCTTTTAAGCGTAGCGGGTGTTAATTTAAGCGATATAAATGCTTCACGCATTGCTTTTGGCATATGTCCGCGTATAAATGCCGCAGGGCGAATGGGAAATGCTGCCCGTGCAGTTGAATTGTTAGTTACTGATGATATGATGCAGGCGCTTGAAATTGCTAATGAAATTGATAGCGATAATGCGCTTCGCCAACAAACCGAAAAGAAAATTTGTGATGAGGCAATTGACGAAATTGAACGAAACGGCTATTGCTATGACCGTGTAATTGTTGTTGACGGTGTTGGTTGGCATCACGGTGTCGTAGGTATTGTGGCTTCACGTATTTGCGAAAAATACGGTAAGCCCGCAATTGTAATTTCACGTGATGGCGATACTGCACACGGTTCAGGCAGAAGCTACGAAGGCTTTTCGCTTTATGACGCCATAAACAGCGCAAGCGAGCACTTAACCAAATTTGGCGGTCATGCGCAGGCGGCGGGTGTAAGCCTTTCGAGTGATAAAATTGGCGATTTTAGAACGGCTGTAAATAATTATGCTGTAAATACTGTTTACACACCGCCTGTACTTAATTTGGACTGTAAAATTAATCCGGCGGCTTTGACGGTAGATTTATCTGAAAGCATTAAAGCACTTGAGCCCTTCGGCTACGATAACCCCGAGCCACTGTTTGGTGTTTTTAGTGTAATCTTGCAAAGAATTACCCCAATTGGCAATAATAAGCATTTAAAGCTATTGTTTGCAAAGGGTGATAATGCTTTTCAAGCCTTGGCTTTTGGTGTAAACAATGAAGGCTTTTGCTATAATGTTGGTGATACGCTTGATTTAGCGGTTACAGTTTCTACTAACTGTTTTAACGGCAATTATACTGTTAACGTTGTAATTAAAGAAATGCGTTTGTCGAACATTGATGAAAATAAGCTGTTTGATAATATTCTTAATTTTGAAGGCTTTAAATCAGGCGGGGAATACAACGCATTAAAAATCACTCCGACACGAAGTGAAGTTGGCAACGTTTACCGAGCAATAACTAAAAACGGTGTTTTTGCTGAAAAGCTTTTGAATATGTTTTTATTAAACCTTGGTTACGGTAAAACAAAAATTGCACTTGAAGCATTATTGCAATTAAATCTTATAAAGTACGAAAATGGAAGATATTATTTAGTCCAGACAACTGAAAAAACAAACTTATTAAATTCTGAAATCTTTAATAAATTAACAAAGGAGTGTGAACAGCTTGACCGATATTGAAATTAAAAACCTTAATGAGCTTAAACAGGTTATGGAAAATTATGGCAGTAATTATGATTTTGCTATGGTTGAAAAGGCATTCACACTTTGCGTTAATGCTCACAGAGGTCAAAAACGTATTTCAGGTGAGGATTACTATTACCACCCCTTTAACGTTGCTAAAATTGTTATTTCTTTGGGTATGGACAGTCAGTCAATTGCGGCTTCGCTTTTACACGACGTTGTAGAGGATACCGAATATACACTTGAAGATATAAAAGAAATGTTCGGTGATGAGGTTGCGCTTTTGGTTGACGGTGTTACCAAAATCGGTCGACTAAATTTTTCCACTAAAGAGCAACAGCAGGCTGAAAGTCTTAGAAAAATGCTTATAGCAATGGGACAGGACATTCGTGTAATTATTATTAAGCTTGCTGACCGACTTCACAATATGCGCACAATTGATGCTATGCGTGAGCAAAAACAGCGTGATATTTCGGTTGAAACCTTGGAAATTTATGCTCCTATTGCGCACCGACTTGGTATTCGTCCTGTAAAAGAAGAGCTTGAGGATTTGGCGATTAAGCACCTTGATCCCATAGCTTATCACGATATTGAAGATTTGCTTATGCACCGTAAACAGCACCGTGAGCAAATTTTAAATGAGATTAAAAGCCGTATTGAAGAACGTCTTCGTGAAGAAATGCCAAACGTTACGCTTTCATTTCAGGGGCGTGTAAAATCAATTCACGGTATCTACCGTAAAATGTATATTCAAAACCGTGATTTTGATGAAATTTACGACATTTATGCAATTCGTATCATTACTGACACAGTTGCCGACTGTTATAACATTTTGGGTATAATGCATGATATGTTCCGTCCTATTCCAAATAGGTTTAAGGACTATATTTCTACACCAAAGCCTAATATGTATCAGTCGCTTCACACAACGGTTATCGGTCGAAGCGGTATTCCGTTTGAAATTCAAATTAGAACCTTTGAAATGCATCACACGGCTGAATTCGGTATTGCGGCGCATTGGAAGTATAAGGAAGGTATTAAGGACAACGACAAAAAGCTTGAAGAAAGACTTGCTTGGGTACGTCAAATTATTGAAAACCAAGAAGCAACCGATGACGGTAGCGAGCTTATTCGTAACATTAAGGTTGACCTTTCGCAAGAGGACGTTTTTGCCGTTACTCCTAAAGGTGACGTTATTAACCTGCCGCTTGGCGCCACAATTGTTGACTTTGCTTTCCAAATACATTCAGCTGTTGGTGTAAGAATGGTTGGTGCTAAGGTTGACGGTAAAATTGTGCCTATTAACCACGAGGTTAAAACAGGTGAGGTTATTGAAATTTTAACCACTAACCAAGCGGGGCATGGACCCAGCCGTGACTGGCTTAATATAGCTGTTACTTCTTCTGCAAAGGCTAAAATCCGTTCGTGGTTTAAAAAGGAAAAACGCAGCGAAAATATTGCAACAGGTAAGGCTGACTTTGAAAAAGAGCTTCGCCGTAATAATATTGATATTAATGATGACGAGCTTGAGGCCTATGTTGAGGATTTGGCACGGCGCCATCGACTTCAAAACGGGGAAGAATTTTATGCTGCTATTGGTTATGGCGGTATTTTACTTTCAAAAATTATTCCACGTGTTAAAGATGACTTTAACAAAAAAGCCGCTGAAAAGAAACAGCCCGAAATTGTACCCATTAATGAAATTCGGTCTAAAAAGTCTTCTGACGGTGTTATTGTTGAGGGTGTTGATAACTGTTTAATTAAATTTTCGCATTGCTGTAACCCACTTCCCGGTGACGATATTATCGGTTATATAACCCGTGGTCACGGTGTTTCAATTCACAAGCGTGACTGCAATAACGTTCCCGTCAATATTGCCGACAGTCCTGAGCCTGCACGCTGGATTACAGCATATTGGGATGGAAGTAAGAGCGAAAGCTTTACTTCAACACTTCGTGCAACCGCTATTGACCGTCAAGGAATTTTAATTGAGATTATGAATGCGGTTAACAATATGCGTGTGCCAATTCACAGCATAAGCGCACGACAGCTTAAAAACGGTAATTGCACCGTTATTTTAACAATTAGTGCTGAAAGCGTTGAACACCTTAACAGTATTATTATGCGTATTGAAAAGGTAAGCGGTATTTTCAGCGTTGAAAGGATAAATCAATAAATGAAAGCAGTAATTCAAAGGGTATCCTCGGCTTCGGTTACGGTTGACGATAATATTGTTGGCAGCTGTAATGAGGGTTATATGATTTTATTTGGCGCAGCCGAGGGTGATACCTTAGAGGATATTGAAATTCTTGCAAAAAAGACTGTAAATCTGCGCATTTTTCGTGATGAAAACGATAAAATGAATAAGTCTATTTTAGATATTGATGGCGAGGCTTTGGTAATTTCACAATTTACTCTTTGTGCTGATGTTAAAAAAGGAAACCGCCCGTCGTTTATAAACGCTATGCAGCCTGATTTGGCAAGTCAGTATTACGATATTTTTTGCGAAAAGCTTAAAGAGCTTGGTGTTAAAAGGGTAGAAAAGGGTATTTTTGGCGCCGATATGAAGGTGTCACTTGTTAACAACGGGCCTGTAACTATTTTGTTTGATACTGAAATTTGGAGAAAAAATGGAAATTAAAGCTTTAGTATTGGGTGTTTTAGATGTCAACTGTTACCTTGTTTCAACCGAAAAAGCAGCAGTTGTTATTGACCCTGGCTTCCGTTCAGTTGAAGCTCTTGACTTTTTGAAAAACGCCAAGGATAAGGAACGTTTAATATTACTTACCCACGGGCATTTTGATCATATTGGATATGCGGATGAGCTTGCAAGTCTTACTGATACCAAAATCGCTATTGGTGAATTTGATGCGCCCGCTTTAAGCGAGAACACCGTTAATTTATCAGCATTGTTCGGCGCACCCCTTAAGCCTTTTTGTGCTGATATAATCTTAGCAGACGGTCAAATGCTAAACGTTGGTGATATTGAATTTAAAGTAATTCATACACCCGGTCACACTGTTGGCGGTGTTTGTTATCTTTGCGGTGATACGCTGTTTTCGGGCGACACACTTTTTGCGGGAAGCATTGGCAGAACCGATTTTCCTGGTGGTAGCTTTGAAGCCCTTAAGACTTCAATTAAAAAGCTTTACACCTCGAATGATGATATTACCTTGCTTTCGGGTCACGGCGGCAGTTCAACCATTTTAAACGAAAAAAGACATAATCCCTTTGTAAGAGGTTAAAATGCAACTTTGCTTAATTAATAACGATTTTAAATATGAGCTTGAAAAGTTAATAAGAATTTATCTGCCCTTTGAAAAAATTGAATTTTTTGATTATAGGGTAGAGGGTGAATGTATAGTTGTTGCACAGCTTTCTAATAACGCCTCAGCCGAGCTTTTTATAAACGGCAAGCGGTTTACTTCCTGTCGCGATATTGAGGCCATTAACGGCGATTTCACAAAGGATAGCGAGTTATTTTTAGCCTTGGCATTATTTGATTGCTTAAAGGAATGCTTTAATTATTCGCCACAGTGGGGAATTTTAACCGGTGTTCGCCCTGCGAAGCTTTTTTCTCGCATTGCCAAAAATAAGGGTATTGATTTTGCGCAACATTATTTTAAAAATTACCTTATGGTTAGTGACAAAAAAATTGCGTTGTGTAAGGAAACAATAAAGGGCGAAAATGAAATTACCGAAAAATCAAAACCCGATTCCTTCAGCCTTTATATTTCGGTGCCGTTTTGTCCCTCACGCTGTAATTATTGTTCCTTTGTATCGCATTCGGTTGAACAAGCGAAGGCTTATATACCACAGTATGTCGACCTTTTGTGTGAGGAATTAAAAATTACCGCTAAAAAGGCAAGGGATAACAATTTAAGGCTTATGACGGTTTACATAGGCGGTGGTACACCCACTACTCTTTCGCCCGAACAAATAACAAGGGTTATGAACACCGTTAAAGAAAATTTTGATTTAAGCGGTGTTTTGGAATATACAGTTGAAGCAGGTCGTCCTGATACAATAACTAAGGAAAAGCTTTTGGCAATAAAGCAGGGTGGCGCAACACGAATCAGCATAAACCCACAAACGATGAACGATAAGGTTTTAGAAAATATCGGCCGTCGTCATACTGCTTTACAAACGGAAGAGGCTTTCAATTTAGCCCGTGAATGTGGTTTTGATAATATAAATATGGACCTTATCGCAGGTCTTTTGGGTGATGAGCTGCAAAGCTTTAAGGATTCGGTTTTAAAAATTACAAATCTTAACCCTGAAAGTGTAACGGTTCATTCACTTTCAATGAAGCGTGCTTCAAACCTTACCGTAAGCGGTAATTTTCCCGAAATCGAAATGGGTAGAATTGCTTCTGATATGGTGGATTTTGCATATAATCACTTGTGTGAAAAGGGTATAGTGCCGTATTATATGTACCGCCAAAGCAAAACTGTCGGTAATCTTGAAAACGTGGGCTATGCAAAGCGTGGCTTCGAATGCCTTTACAACGTTTATATTATGGATGAAACACATACTATTTTGGCTTGCGGCGCATCGGCTGTTACCAAGCTTCGTGAGCCAAATGGCGATAAAATTGAACGAATTTTCAATTTTAAGTATCCTTATGAGTATATTGACCGTTTTGATGAGCTTATGGCTCGTAAAGATGGCATTGATAGCTTTTACAACAATTATAAAATAATTTGACGGAGGACTTTTACAATGGATTTTTTTGACGAATTATTAGACAAAGCAAGGGTTGCGTTTGACGTTGCCGTTAAGGCTACCGAGGATGTTGTAGATACCGGAAAACAAAAGTTTAATATTGCTTCCTTGGAAAGTAAAATTAGCAAGGATTATAAGACCTTGGGTGAAGCATTTTATGCATTTAAAAAGAACGGTGAAATTGATGATGCTGCTGTGGACGAGTTAATTTTATCTATTGATGAAAAGCTTTTGAAAATTGAAGAAATAAAAGAAGAAATTCGAAATTCTAAAGCTGACAGGGTTTGCGCAAACTGTGGCGCCGCAATTGAAGAAAACACTATTTTTTGCCCATTTTGCGGTCAAAAGCTTGAATTTACAACCGAAGAAGAGTAATTGAGGTATTAAAATGGATTATAATAAAATCGGTATTGTTGTTGCCGATACGGACGAATATAAAGCTTTGCGTGAAAAGGTAGAGCAGGGCGATTTTGAAAGGCTTGAAATTTTAAATAGGGAAGCCTATAAGTATTGGGTTTCAACCGATAAAGGCGATATTGAGGTAATTTCAATTTTGTGCGGTATAGGTAAAGTAAATGCCGCTGCCGCGACAGTGTGTCTCATCAGCATGGGCTGTGAAGTCATTTTAAATTACGGTCTTTCGGGTGGCGTAAGCGGAATAGGACGGGGACAGATAACACTTCCTGACCGATTCTTAGAACACGATTTTGATTTACAGGTTTTGGGCTATAAGCCTTGTGAAAAGCCTGGGCAACCAACTTATATTTATAACGCTGATAAGGGTTTAATGGAATTAGCATTAAATATTATTCCAAATGCAAAATGCGGCACAGCTGTTACAGGTGACCGTTTTATTTGTGATGATGAGGTAAGGGTTAATCTTGCTGAAGGCTTTAATGCTATGTCGTGCGATATGGAAACCGCCGCAATTGCTTATGTTTGCGAATATTCCGATACACCTTTTTTGTCGGTTCGCCGTGTTTCAGATGATGCGGGAAACGATGCTAAAAACGCTTATAGAGCGATGAATACTTCGGATGAAACCCTGCTTTATGATTATGTTGAAGCTATTATTAAAGCTCTTATTTAGTGGTTTTGGAATTTTTTATAATAAAAAAACTACAAAATTTTGTGATTTTTTTGACTTTTATTGCAAAATGTACGAAAAACTATTGATTTTTTGTTTTAAGTATGGTAAAAATAATATGTACTTTGTTACATACGGACAAGCTTTATAAGCTTACCGTTTAAAAATTTTATTGGAGGTTCTATTATGAACAAAACAGAATTAGTTGCATCTATCGCTGAAAAAGCAGGCATTTCTAAGAAAGACGCTGAAAAGGCTCTCGCAGCATTTGTTGACACCGTTTCTGCTGAATTAAAGGCTGGCGGCTCAGTACAGCTTATCGGCTTCGGTACATTCAAGGTTGCTGAACGTGCTGCTCGTACCGGTATCAATCCTCAGACTAAGGCTAAGATCGAAATCGCTGCTGCTAAGAACCCTGTATTCAAAGCAGGCGCTGCTTTAAAAGCTGCTGTTAAGTAATTAACCTTTTAAGCCGTCTTTAAAAGACGGCTTAATTTTTTGTGTAGAGGTTTTAATTTTGAGATTAGATAAATATTTAAAGGTTTCAAGAATAATTAAACGCCGCACTATTGCTAACGAGGCTTGTGATGCGGGTCGTGTGAACGTTAACGGTAAGGTCGCTCGTGCTTCTTATGATGTAAAGGTGGGGGATGTGGTAGAAATATCCTTTGGAACCCGTGTTGTTAAGGTTGAGGTTTTAAGCCTTAATGAAACTATTCATAAGGAAGATGCGGCGCTGATGTATAAAATAATTGAATAATTAAAATGCCCCTTAAATATATTTTTAAGGGGTGTTTTTTATGGAAGAAATTATTAGGCAAAACAGTAACGTAATTATTGAAAACCGAAAGCGGTTAAATATTACAGGTGTTAAGGAATGTGTGTCGTTTGATGATGAAACGGTTATTTTAGATACTGTCCTCGGCACCTTAACCCTAAAGGGTGAAAAACTTCATATAATAAATTTTGACACTAAAACAGGTGACTTTTCACTTGAGGGTAAGCTTTTTGCACTTGCATATACACAAAACCAAAGTGGTAGTTCGTTCTTTGGGCGTCTGTTTAAGTAATTATGTGGGAAATTGATAATTCATTTCAGCTGTTTTCCTTTTTAGTTTCTATTGCCATGGGGGGCGTTTATTGTTTAATTTACGATATTTTACGAGCATATCGCAAAAGCAAAGCAGTAGATGATTTAACAGTATTTTTTCAGGATTTAATTTATTTTGCAGTTATTGGTATTGCAACATTTGTATTGTTTATGGCCTTGTCAAACGGTGAAATTAGAGCTTATATATTAATTGGTTTATTATTTGGCTTTTTGCTTTGCTTTTTCACGTTATCACGCTTATTTGTTTGGCTTTTGTGTAAAATTTTTTTACTATTACAACAAGTAAGCGAAATTATCATAATAAAGATTAATCAATTCTTTGATTTTATTGGTGCTTTTTTAACAAAATGGATTAAAAAGTTATTTCAAAACTTGGCAAAACTAAAAAATATTAAAAAACCACTTGAAAAAGACGGGTAAGGTGTTGTATATTATATATAATTAAGTTGTTGGGGGTGCTAAAAATGAAGCGCAAGCCACGCAGGGACCGCAGTATTATTTTAAAGGTTCTTTGTCTTTTGGTGTGTGTTTATGTTTTTGGCAGCCTTTTAAACCTTTGGTCAACTCTTAATGAAAGTCAGGCCGAGCTTAAGGCATTAAAGGAAGAATACGCTCAAACCGAGAATGATATTGCCGAGCTTAAAGCGATGCTTCAAGACGAATCAAACACACAAATCATTGAAAAAGCCGCCCGTGAAAGACTTGGCTATATCTATTCTGACGGACAGATATTTGTTGACATTTCGGGTAACTAGTGAAAATTAGGGGGATTATCAGCTAAAATGCAGCAGCTCACAGTGGGAGAAATTGTGGAAGGCAAAATAACCGGCATTACAAACTTCGGTATATTTGCAGATTTGGGCAAGGGAAAATCAGGTATGGTACATATTTCCGAAGTTTCCCGCACTTATGTTAACGACATTAACGAGCTTTTTAAGGTTGGCGATGTTGTTAAAATGAAGGTTATGAACATCACCGAAGAAGGCAAAATCAGCCTTTCAATTAAACGTGCGCTTGAGTCTGAAAATACTCAAGAAGCACCAAGAAAACCACGTGAAGCACGCCCTCAGAGAGAGCCTGTAACACCGGCTTATAATTCATATACTTGGACTCCCAAAAAGCAGGAGCCAGCAAGCTTTGAAGAAATGATGAATCGTTTCAAGCAAACAAGTGACGAAAAATTTTCTGACCTTAAGCGTAAAAACCCTGAAACAGGTCGTACCAAAAGAAGAACAAGATAAAATTTATTGGCGAAACTGAAACGTTTCGCCTTTTTTTGAGGTTAAATAATGAATAAAATCAATTTAGTTGCACCGTGCTTATTCGGTGTAGAAAGCATAGCCGCTGATGAATTTCGCCGCATGGGCTTTACCGATGTAAAAGCTGAAAACGGTCGTGTGCTTTTAAGCGGTGAAGCAAATATGCTGGCACGTGCTAATATATGCTCGCGCTTTAGCGAAAGAATTTTAATTAATGTTGGCGAATTTGAAGCAACCACCTTTACCGAGCTTTTTGAAGGTGTTAAAGCACTTCCTTGGGAAGATTATATTGGTCGTGACGATGCTTTTCCCGTAAACGGTTGGAGTATAAATTCACAGCTTTTCAGCATTCCCGACTGTCAGTCAATTATAAAAAAGGCAATTGTTGAACGTCTTAAAATGCGTTATCATATTAACGTTTTTGCTGAAACGGGAAGCGAATATAAAATTCGTTTTTCTATTCATAAAAATGTTGTTACTATGATGATTGATACCAGCGGTGAGGGACTTCACAAAAGGGGATATCGCCGTAACTCAAACGACGCGCCTTTAAAGGAAACACTTGCGGCCTCTATGTGTGATTTAGCACGAATTTTCCCCGATACACAGCTTTTTGACCCATTCTGTGGCAGTGGTACAATTTTAATTGAGTCAGCACTTATGGCTACAAAGACAGCGCCGGGACTACGCCGTTTCTTTGCAGCTGAACGTTTCGGATTTTTGGATGAGAAAATATGGCGTGAAGAACGTACCCGTGCACAAGATTTAATACTTAAAAACGTTGAATTCAGGGCACAGGGCTTTGATATTGACCCCGCTTGTGTAGAACTTACTCTAGCAAATGCCAAAAAAGCAGGTGTTGAAAAATACGTTAAAGCAGCAATTGGTGACGTTAAAGATTTTAAAGCACCTGAAAAGCGTTGCCTTACTATTACTAACCCGCCTTATGGTGAACGCCTTTTGGATGTCAAGGCCGCCGAAGAGCTTTACAAGATAATGGGTAAACAATTCGAGCAGGGCGAGGGAAGAAAGTATTATATTATTAGTCCGCACGATGAATTTGAAAAGCATTACGGCAAGGAAGCTGACAAACGTCGCAAGCTTTATAACGGTATGATTAAATGTCAGCTATTTATGTACTTTAAATAATTGACAAACGTCGTATATTGTCATATAATGTAAATATAATCTTCAGGGCGAGGTGCAATTCCTCACCGGCGGTACAGCCCGCGAGCCTTTTATAAGGCTGATTTGGTGAAATTCCAAAGCCGACAGTATAGTCTGGATGAAAGAAGAAAAAGTTATACTAAACTTTTAACGCCCTTGGTATAATAAGGGCGTTATTATTTTAGGGGTGATACAATGCATAAGGAAGAAATTAAAAAGCTTGCATTTTGTGCTTTGTTCGGAGCACTTGGCTTTGTTTTAATGTTACTCGAATTTCCGCTTCCAATAATTCCGTCATTTGTAAAGTTTGATTTTTCTGAACTGCCGGCTCTTGTCGTTAGCTTTGTTTACGGTCCGCTTTACGGTGTTTTGGTTTGCTTTTTAAAGAATGTTTTGCATCTTTTTGTTACAACAAGCGCAGGTGTTGGCGAGGTTTCCAATTTTATTCTTGGCGCAATTTTCGTTGCAGTAGCGGGATTAATTTATAAGTACAACAAAAGTCGTAAATATGCGCTTTTAGGCTCGCTTGCGGGTGCATTAGCTATGGCGATTATAAGTATTTTTTCAAATTATTTTATTGTTTACCCCGCATTTTCAGTGTTATATCATTTGCCTATGCCGGCAATTATTGGCATGTATCAGGCAATTTTACCGTCAGTCGACGGTCTTTTTGAGGCACTTATTATTTTCAATTTGCCCTTTAATTTTGCAAAGGGAATTATTGATGCCGCAATTTGCTTTTTGGTTTATAAAAAGTTATCACCAATACTAAAAAAATAACTTGACAAATTTCGATTATATGTTACAATAATTATCGCAAATTAAATATCGTCCTTATCAAGAGTGGTGGAGGGGTACGGCCCGAAGAAGCCCGGCAACCTGTTTTTACAAGGTGCTAAATCCGTCGGTTTATCCGAAAGATGAGGTTAAAAATTAACGCCTTATCTGACGGAGATGCTATAAAAAAGTTTCTCCGTCTTTTTTTGTGAAGTTTGCCACTTCGCCGCAGGCGAAACTTCACTCACGAAGTGAATTTCATTTTCGAAGAAAACTTCACCTGCCCGCGAGGGCAAACTTAGTTGTGGCACGAATGTGCCACAGATGAGGTTGTTTTATAAAAACCGCCTCGAAAGTTGGCGGTTATTTTTTTGTAGTTAAAAATGGAAAGGAATTTTAAAATGGCAAAAATGCTTTTCACTTCTGAATCGGTTACTGAAGGTCATCCCGACAAAGTGTCCGATCAGATATCAGATGCGGTTTTAGATGCTATCTTTAGTCAAGACCCTTATGCTCGTGTTGCTTGTGAAACCTTTTGTACTACGGGCGTTGTAAACGTAATGGGTGAAATTACCACCACTGCACAGGTTGATATTCCCGCTATTGTTCGTGAGGTTGTTTGTGATATTGGTTATAACAGCGAAAAGGCGGGCTTTAATGGTAATACCTGCGCTGTTATGGTATCGCTTGACAAGCAGTCACCTGATATTGCAATGGGTGTTGATAAGTCATATGAACTTAAAGACGGCGAGGAAGATGCTTACAACTTAAACGGTGCAGGCGACCAAGGTATGATGTTCGGTTATGCTTGTAACGAAACTGAAGAATTAATGCCTCTTGCAATTTCACTTGCGCACAAAATGGCAAAGCGCCTTACAGACGTTCGCAAGAGTGGGGAATTAGATTATTTAAACCCTGACGGAAAAACTCAGGTTACTGTTGAATATAACGACGGTGTGCCCACCCGTGTTGATACTGTTGTTGTTTCAAGTCAGCATACCGATGACGTTTCACTTGAAACCCTGCGTGCCGATATTCTGGAAAAGGTTATTAAGCCCATAGTGCCCGCAAGCCTTTTAGATAATGACACTAAATTCTTTATTAACCCCACAGGTCGTTTTGTTGTGGGCGGCCCACAGGGTGATACAGGTCTTACAGGCCGTAAAATTATTGTAGATACCTATGGTGGTTACGCTCGTCACGGCGGTGGTGCTTTTTCTGGTAAGGATCCCACAAAGGTTGACCGCAGCGCCGCTTATGCTTCACGGTGGGTTGCTAAAAACATTGTTGCGGCAGGTCTGGCTGACAAATGTGAAATTCAGTTGGCTTATGCAATTGGTGTCGCACGCCCTGTATCTGTTATGGTTGATACCTTCGGTACAGGTAAAATTAGTGACGAAAAAATTGTTGAAGCAGTAAACAAGACGTTTGACCTTCGCCCCTCGGCAATTATTGACGCATTAGATCTTCGCCGTCCTATCTACCGTCAGACTGCTGCTTATGGTCATATGGGCAGAACTGACATTGATTTTCCTTGGGAAAACACCGAAAAAGCCGAAGAATTAAAAAAGTACTTGACAAATTCGTAAATTAGTGTATAATAATTGTTACAACAAAGTAGTGCGTAAATCGTCCTCACCCTCAGATTTTGTTTAAAAGGGTCAATAAGTTCCAATCTCTTTGGTATTCTTATGCGTGGACGTTATTGCGTCCACGCTTTTGTTATATTCCTAATTTGGAGGTGCGTTAGCATTAGCAGTAAAGAAGTTGCTATAAACGAAGGTATTAAATTTAAGGAAGTTCGCGTCATTATGAATGACGGAAGTCAGCTTGGTATTGTTTCAATTGAAAAAGCACTTGAAGCAGCAAATAAAGCTGAGCTTGACTTGGTTTGCATTTCACCCAACGCTCAACCGCCCGTTTGTAAGGTTATGGACTATGGTAAATACCGCTTCGAACAGGCAAAGCGTGAAAAGGAAAATAAGAAAAACCAAAAGGTTATTGAAACCAAGGAAATTCGCTTAGGTTTAAGTATCGACGTACATGACTTTGAAACCAAAGGCAAGCAAGCAATTAAGTTTATTCAAAGCGGTAACAAGGTTAAGGTTTCCATCCGCTTCCGCGGTCGTGAAATGGGACACCCTGAAATAGGCCTTGATACAATGAAGCGTTTTGCTGAATTTTGTCAGGATGTTGCCAATGTTGAAAAGCCTGCTAAGCTTGAAGGACGTAACATGCTTATGTTCCTGGCTCCCAAATCTAGTAAATAACATAGTAAATTATCAAATGGAGGAATTAAAATGCCTAAAATTAAAACTCACAGTGGCGCAAAGAAACGCTTTAAGCTTACCAAAACCGGTCAAGTAAAACGTGCACATGCTTTCAAGTCACACATTCTCAACAAGAAAACCACAAAACGTAAGAGAAATCTTCGCAAGGTTGTAGTTGCTGACGTAACAAACACCGCAACCGTTAAGAAGTTAATTCCTTACAAGTAAGAAGTATTTATCGGAGGTATAAGAAATGGCACGTGTTAAAGGTGCGTTAGCTACACGCAAAAGAAGAAATAAAGTGTTAAAGCTTGCAAAGGGCTACTTTGGCGCTAAGTCTAAGCTTTTTAAAACTGCTAAAGAAGCAGTTATGAAATCCGGTCAGTATGCATACATCGGCCGTCGTCTTAAGAAACGTGATTTCCGTCGTCTTTGGATTACACGTATCTCGGCTGCTTGCAAAATGAACGGTATGAACTACTCAACATTTATGAACGGTCTTAACAAGGCTGGTATTGAAATCAACCGTAAGATGTTGGCTGACCTCGCAGTTAATGATGCTAAGGGCTTCGAAACCTTAGTAAAGGCTGCTAAGAAGGCTATTGAAAAGTAATTATTTTCGCCCGAGTATTATATATTCGGGCGACTTTTTCATTTTTAAAGAGGTGAAAACAGGGTGAATTTTAACGTTATTACCAGCAAAGATAATCCGCTTATCAAGCTCGTTTGCAGTTTGCAAACCTCGGCAAAAGCCCGTAAAAAAGAGGGGCTTTTTGTGCTTGAGGGGCTTCGCATTTGTGATGATGCGTGTGAAAATTCAATAAGGTTTGATAAACTGATTATCTCTAAAACGGCAGGGGAAAAGTATGCTGAAATGCTTTCTAAATTCTACGCTAATGCGGACGAAATTTATGAAGTTCCCGATAGTCTTTTTACTAAGATTAGTGATACGACCTCACCTCAAGGAGTAATTGCAGTTGTTAAAACCCCAACACTTTCACCTGAAATTTCAAAAAACGGCAGATATATTGCGCTTGAAAACCTTAACGACCCATCAAATTTGGGGGCAATTTCCCGCACGGCGGAGGCTCTGGGAGTCAGCGGTATTATTTTATCAAGTGACAGTGTAGACCCATATTCACCAAAATCACTTCGTGCTTCAATGGGTACGCTTTTGCGTATGCCTGTTATAATTCTTAATGATTTTGTTAATGAAATTGTTGCAACAGGTCTTAAGACTTATGCTTGTGTTGTTGATAGTGATGCTATGCCCATTAGCAAGGTTGACTTCACTGACGGCAGCATTTTACTTATCGGAAATGAGGCAAACGGATTGACCGATAGCATAAAAGCGGCGGCAACACAGTTTATTACAATACCAATGTGCGGTAAGGCTGAATCGCTCAATGCCGCAACCGCTGCTTCAATTTCAATGTGGGAAATGATGAAATAATGGAATATTATGTTTGGCTACAGCTTTGCTTAACGCAAGGTAACCGCTATGTTACGAAAATTTTTGAAGCTTTTCCATCTGCCAAGGCTGTGTATGAAAGCGATAATGTAACCCGCCAAATGCTTTTACCTAAAAGCGTTTGCGAAAAACTTAATAATTCAAAGCTAAGCGAAGCCAAGAAAATTTGCGAAAAGTGTGATGCTTTGGGCATAAAGCTTATACATTACCACAACCGCAATTTCCCCGAAATGCTAAGGGAAATTGATAACCCACCTGTTGTACTTTACGTTAAAGGCACAATTCCTGATTTTAATAATTTGCCGTCTATTTGTATTGTGGGACCACGCAGTGTAAGTGATTACGGTAAAAAGGCGGCATATTCACTTGGCTACCGTCTTGCTAAAGCTGGGTTTGTTGTGGTAAGCGGCGGTGCTGTTGGTAGTGATACCTATGCGCATATCGGCGCGTTAAAGGCAGAGGGTACAACCGTTTTAATTATGGCTTGTGGCTTTTCGGTTTCATACCTTGAAGAAAACCGCGCACTTCGTGAGCATATAGCTAAAAGCGGATGTCTTATAAGTGAATATCCACCCGATGTACCTGTAAATCGTGGTACTTTTCAGGTTAGAAACCGCTTAATGTCTGGCTTATCGCTTGGTACGGTTTTAGTTGAAGCAGGGAAAAGAAGCGGCACTTTAATAACGGCTAATCACGCCGCAAGTCAAGGTAGGGACGTTTTCGTAATTCCGGGTATGCCCAATATGAAGCAATATATGGGTTCGAATGCGCTTTTGCGTGACGGTGCAAAGCCGCTTTTAGATACGTCCGACATTTTTAACGAATATATTTCCCGTTTTTCCGATAAAATTGATATCGAAAAAGCTTATAAAGAGGCACCAAAACCTGAAAAAGTTAAAAATAATAAAAAAATATTGAATGTAACTCTTTCAAATCAGGCAAAAATAGTGTATAATTGTTTAAATAAGCAAAAATTTTATCCTGACGATTTAAACACAGGTTTATCATCGTCAGATTTACTTTCAGCTTTAACTGAACTTGAAATGGAATTTATTATTCGTGCGCTCCCAGGTGGGCAGTACGAGATTTGCAAATAAGTATCGGAGGAATATTATGTCAAAGCTTTTGATAGTTGAGTCACCCACAAAGGTGAAAAGCATTAAAAAGTATTTAGGCACGGATTATACTGTTATGGCTTCTCAAGGTCATATCCGTGATTTACCCAAGTCTAAGTTTGGTATTGATGTTAATAAGGGTTTTAGACCCGAATATATAAATATGGCTGATAAGAAGGATTTAATTAAATCTTTAAAAGCCGCCGCCGCCGAAAGTGATCAAGTTTTCCTCGCAACCGACCCTGACCGTGAGGGTGAGGCAATTTCTTGGCATTTGGCGCAAATTTTAGCGCTTGATTTAAATGCCGCTAACCGTGTTACCTTTAACGAGATTACAAAAAGCGGTGTTGAAGCAGGTATTGTAGCGCCGAGAAAAATTGATATGGACCTTGTTGATGCTCAGCAAGCACGCCGTGTGCTTGACCGTATTGTTGGTTATAAGCTTAGTCCTTTTCTTTGGAAAAAGGTAAAAAGTGGCTTGTCAGCAGGTCGTGTTCAGACTGTTGCGCTTCGTTTAATTGTTGAACGTGAAAAGGAAATTGAAAAGTTTAAAGAGCAGGAATATTGGACTGTTGATGCAAAACTCGCATCAGGTCGCAAAACCTTTGTTTCAAAGCTTTATGGTGACAAAAACGGCAAGATTGATTTAATTGCCGACAAGGCCGCAGCCGATAAGATTTTGGCTGACCTTGAAAACGCTGTTTATACAGTTTCAAGCATTAAAAAGGGCAAACGAAATCGTCAGCCCGCACCTCCGTTTAATACCTCAACACTTCAACAGGAAGCATCCCGTAAGCTTGGCTTTACAGCACAGCGCACAATGCGTATTGCACAGCAGCTTTACGAAGGCGTTGACGTTGCGGGTCACGGCACAATGGGTCTTATCACCTATATGCGTACCGACTCACTTAGAATTTCCGAAGAGGCAAGAGCAGCAGGTAATAAGTTTATTGCTGATACCTATGGTAATAAATATTTACCCTCTAGCCCACGCTACTATAAAACTAAAAGCGGTGCACAGGATGCTCACGAGGCTATCCGTCCTACTGTCGCAGGCATAAAGCCCGATGAAATCAAAGCATCTCTTACAAGCGAACAGTATAAGCTTTATAAGCTTATCTGGGAACGCTTTATTGCTTCCTTAATGGCTGCTTGTGTGCAGGATACCGTAAATGTTGATATTACCGCTAACGATTATCTTTTTAAAGCAAGCGGTTATACAGTTCGTTTTGACGGTTATACAGCGCTTTATGTTGAGGGCAAGGACGAAGAGGAAGAGCAGGAAAGCTCACTTCCCGATATGAACGAGGGTGACGTGCTGAAGCTCCGTGACCTTACAGGCAATCAACACTTCACACAGCCACCTGCACGCTATACTGAACCCACCCTTATTAAAGCACTTGATGAAAACGGCATTGGCCGTCCTTCAACCTATGCGCCTATTCTTTCAAATATTTTGGGCAGGGATTATATTGAGCGTGTTAAAAAGTTCTTAAAGCCGACTGAGCTTGGCAAGGTTGTATCTGATTTAATGGTACAATATTTTAACAAGATTTTTGAAATTAAGTTTACTGCAGGCTTGGAGGAACAGCTCGATAAAATTGGTGCTGGCGAGCTTGATTGGACTAACACTATTGAAGAATTTTATAAAGATTTTAACACACTTTACACCAAGGCCGAAAGTTCTTTAACTGGCAAAAAGGTTAAAGTACCCGACGTTGAAAGTGACGTCATTTGCGAAAAGTGCGGAAGAAAAATGGTTGTAAAATCAAGTCGTTTTGGCAAATTTCTTGCTTGTCCGGGTTATCCCGAATGTAAGAATACAAAGCCCGTTCCCGAGGATGAAATTACTCAGCCTTGCCCCAAATGTGGCGCAAAGCTTGTAAAACGCCTTTCAAAGAAGGGTAATAAATTTTACGGCTGTACTAATTACCCCAACTGTGATTTTGCTTCCCCAGGTATTCCCACAGGTGACATATGTCCGGAATGTGGAAGCTATATTATAAACGGCATGAAGGGTAAAAAGTATTGTATGAATTCTGAATGCAAAAGCCGTTTAAAAACCAAAAAGGAAAAATAATAATGAAACAAATTAACGTTATCGGTGCAGGTCTTGCAGGCTGTGAGGCGGCATTTGCCATAGCTAATAAAGGCATAAAGGTTAACCTTTATGAAATGAAGCCAAATAAGAAAACCCCTGCACATAAAAACGATAACTTTGCTGAGCTTGTGTGCTCGAATTCCTTAAAAGCCAGTCGTGTTGATTCGGCGGCAGGGCTTTTAAAGGAAGAAATGCGGCAGTTTTCGTCGCTTTGTTTACAAGCGGCTGATAGCTGTTCGGTTGCGGCAGGCGGCGCTTTGGCGGTTGACCGTGAGCTATTTGCACAGTATATTACCGAAAAAATTAAAAATCACCCGAATATTACTGTTATTAACAAGGTTGTAAATGAAATTCCTACCGACTTAATTACTGTAATTGCAACAGGCCCTTTGACAGACGGCGTTCTTGCTGAAAATATTTCAAAGCTGTGTGAGGGTGGTAGTTTAAGTTTTTATGATGCCGCAGCGCCTATTGTTACTAAAGAAAGTCTTGATTTTTCTAAGGTGTTTTACGGAGCACGCTATGGCAAGGGCGGGGATGATTATATTAACTGCCCAATGAATAAAGAGGAATATACCGTTTTTTATAACGAGCTTATAAATGCGGAATCTGCCCCTATTCACGAATTTGATAAACAGCCTAACGTTTACGAGGGCTGTATGCCAATTGAAATTTTGGCTAAAAGGGGAGAAGATTCTATTCGTTTCGGTCCATTAAAGCCTGTAGGTCTTCGTGACCCAAGAACCGACCACAGACCTTGGGCGGTGGTTCAGCTTCGTGCCGAAAACCGTGAGGGTACACTATATAATCTTGTTGGCTTTCAGACTAACCTTAAATTTCCCGAACAAAAGCGTGTTTTTTCACTTATTCCGGGACTTGAGAATGCTGAGTTTATGCGTTTTGGTGTTATGCACCGCAATTCGTTTATAAACTCACCCCAAATTTTAGGTCAGGATTTATCACTTAAAGCTAATCCAAATATTTTCTTTGCAGGTCAGCTTTCAGGTGTTGAGGGTTATATGGAATCGGCCGCAAGTGGTATTATTGCTGGTCTTAATGCGGTGGCAAGGCTTAATGAAACCGATCCTGTTATTTTACCAAAGTTTACAATGATTGGTGCTTTACTTGGCTATATTACGGATGAAAGTGTATCTAATTTTCAGCCAATGGGTGCTAATTTTGGCATTATTCCCGAGTTATTACCCCATATAAGAGATAAACGCGAAAGGTATATGGCGCTTTCTCAGCGTTCACTTTCGTGGTTTAAAGAAAAGGAGTTTTAATATGCGTATAGTAGTAGACGCTTTCGGTGGCGATAACGCACCGCTTGAAATTGTTAAGGGCGCATCAATTGCTTCCCTTGAAAATCAGGTGGAAATTACCCTTACAGGTAATAAGGTCGAAATTGAAAAGGTTATTGAAGAAAACAATTTAAAATTCTTCGGTCAGCTTATTATTATTCACACCGAAGATGTTATTGATATGCACGACGAGCCTACAACCCTTTTAAAAGCTCATAAGGAATCTTCAATGGCTTTGGCTTTTAAGGAATTGGCTGAGGACAGGGCAGACGCTTTTGTGTCAGCAGGTTCAACAGGCGCAATTGTTGTAGGCGGTACATTTATTGTTAAGCGCATTAAGGGTATTAAACGTCCCGCACTTGCAGGTATGATTCCTTCACCCGACGGTCACTATATGCTTTTGGATATGGGTGCAAACGCTGAATGTCGCCCCGAAATGCTTTGCCAGTTTGGTATTATGGCTTCGGCTTATTTAAAGGGTGTTGAGGGCAAAGAAAATGCAACCATCGGTCTACTAAATATCGGTACTGAGGATTCAAAGGGTGGCGAGCTTCAAAAGGAAGCCTATAAGCTGTTAAGTGAAGCCCCAATTAACTTTGTTGGTAACGTTGAATCACGTGAAATGCCCAAGGGTGTTGTTGATGCAATCGTAACCGACGGCTTCACGGGTAATATTGCATTAAAGCTTATTGAAGGCACTGCAATTACCTTTTTTAAGCTAGTTAAAAATGCGCTTTATAAAAGTCTAAAAAACAAGCTTGCAGCTCTTGTTATAAAAAAGGACTTATATTCCCTTAAAAGTATGATGGATTCATCTGAAGTAGGCGGAGCACCACTTTTGGGTGTAAGAAAACCCGTTATTAAAGCGCATGGCAATTCCGACGCTAAGGCAATTAAAAATGCAATTAAGCAAGCTGTGTTATTTACACAAAACAATGTAATTGAAAACATTACAAAATCATTAGAAGAAGTAAACGAATAAAGGATTTTTTTAATGGAAGTTTTACAAAATAAACTTGACTACAAATTTAATAATGTAAAGCTTTTGGAAAATGCACTTAACCATTCATCCTACGCTAACGAGGTACGGGGTGGTGTAACCTCTAACGAACGCCTTGAATTTTTAGGCGACTCGGTGCTTTCGGTAATAGTTGCTAGCTATTTATTTGAAAACTTTAAAAGCATTCCCGAAGGTGAGCTTACAAAGCTTCGCGCATCCTTAGTGTGTGAAAAGTCACTTTGCGCCTTTTCCCGTGAAATTGGTCTTGGAGATTTTTTGCATCTTGGTAAGGGTGAAGAAAAAGGCGGCGGCAGGGAAAGGGATTCTATTTTAGCTGACGCTTTTGAAGCTGTGCTTGCCGCAATTTATCTTGACGGCGGCATGGATGAGGCTAAACGTTTTGTTTTGCGCTTTGTTTTGCCAGAGCTACAGCACAGGGATGACGAAGTATTTAAGGATTATAAAACCGCTTTGCAGGAAATTATTCAGCGCAACCCAGAAGAAAGTGTTACCTATCACTTAACGGGCGAAAGCGGACCTGACCACGATAAGATTTTTGAGGTTGAGGTACACCTGAATTCCAATACAATTGGTAAGGGCAAGGGTAAGAGTAAAAAACAAGCAGAACAAATGGCCGCAAAGGAAGCGCTTAAGCTTATGGGTGCCGAAATATGAGAAAAACACATTCTAATATTTCGGTTTTTGTGCCGCATATTGGTTGCCCTAATAAATGCAGCTTTTGTAATCAGCGTTATATTACGGGCACTTGTAAGGCGCCTCACCCCGAGGATGTTGAAAATGCTGTAAAATCGGCGCTTAATTCAAAAAATTATGACCCTAAAACCACCGAAATAGCCTTTTTTGGTGGTAGTTTTACAGCAATTAACCGTGGCTATATGGAAGCCCTTTTGGAAACTGCAAGTGCCTACGTTAACGTAGGTATTGTTTCGGGTATAAGGATATCTACCCGTCCTGATGCTATTGATGATGAAATTTTAATGCTTTTAAAGTCCTACGGGGTTACCGCAATTGAATTGGGCGCTCAGTCACTTAACGACCGTGTGCTTAAAATGAATAATCGTGGACATACCGCAAGGGACGTTGAAAAGGCTGCAATGCTTATTAAAAAGCACGGGTTTGAATTAGGTCTTCAAATTATGACAGGCCTCTATGCCGATGATAGTGATTCAACACTTCGTACCGTTCAAAAAATTATTGAAATTGCGCCCGATACGGTAAGAATTTACCCCACAATTGTTTTAAAGGATACTGATTTAGAAGCGCTTTATCTTGATAACATTTATAAACCGCAAGAATTAGGCGAAGCTGTAAAGCTTGCAAGCAAGCTGTATTTACAACTCACCCGTGCGGGTATTCGTGTTATAAGACTGGGTCTTCATTCAATTGAAGAGGGCTCTTACGTTGCGGGGCCTTGGCATCCTGCCTTTGCCGAGCTTTGTTATTCACAAATTATGCTTTCAAAGGTGCTTGGCTGTCTTTTTACTGAGGGCAAATATAAAATTTACGTTAACCCCAAATGTATTTCACAAATGACGGGTCAACGTAAAAGTAATTTATTATATCTCAAAAAACGTGGCTTTGACTGTAAGGTTATTGCTGACGATAGTATAGAAGAATTGGAATTTAGAATAGAAAGGGAAGTGTTATAAATGCTGTTAAGCTCAATTGAAATTCAGGGCTTTAAATCCTTTGCGGACAAAACGGTTTTAAAATTCGGCAAGGGTATTACTGCAGTTGTTGGTCCTAACGGCAGTGGTAAAAGTAACATTTCCGACGCTGTTCGTTGGGTTTTGGGTGAACAATCTACTAAAAGCCTTCGCGGACAGTCAATGGAAGATGTAATTTTCGGCGGTACCGAAACACGCCGCCCTCACGGCTTTTGTGAGGTTACACTTAACATTAATAATACCGACCGTTCTTTGAATTTTGATAACGATTTTGTTTCAATTACCCGTCGTTATTACCGTTCACACGAAAGTGAATATGCTATAAATAACGTGTCTGTACGACTTAAAGACATTCACGAATTGTTTATGGACACAGGTCTTGGCCGTGACGGTTATTCTATGATTGGTCAGGGTAAAATTGATAATATTATCAGTTCAAAATCAAATGAACGCCGTGATATTTTTGAAGAGGCAGCAGGTATTTCAAAATACCGTTACCGTAAATTAGAAGCCGAAAGAAAGCTTACCGCAGCGCAGGATAATTTGTTGCGTCTACACGATATTGTTGACGAGCTTGAAGCCCGTGTTGGTCCTTTGGAGGAGCAAAGTAAAAAGGCTGAAAAGTTTTTAAAATTAGCTGAAGAAAAGAAAGAGCTTGAAATTGGTTTATGGCTTCATACCCTTAACAATTCAAAGGAAGCGTTAAGAAGTCAGGAAAGCAAAATTATGGTGGCTCAGTTGCAGTATAAGGAAATTGAGCAAATGCTTGAGGACTTTGACCGCAAAACCGAGCAAAACACCTCGCTTTTTGCAAAGCTTACATCTGATATTGAGGGCGAACGTCTTAATATTTCTTCAATAAACGAGGATATTGTTAAGTCAAACGGTGTTATTACTGTTTTGAATAATGATATTTCTCACAACGAGGAAAGCATTGCAAGGCTTATGGATGAAAAGCAGGCGCTTTCCAATTCTGACAGTGACGCTTTGGCTGAAATTGAAGCCAAAAACAACGAAGCCAAGGAAATGGAAGCTAAAAAAGCTGAGCTTGAACAAAAGCTTCATTTGCTTGAATCACAACTTAATGAATTACTTTTTGAAAATGATTCTAACAGTCGTAAAATAGAAAATGAAATCCGTTTGCTTAATACTTTAACTGCAAAGGCTTCGGATATGCGTGTTAAATTGGTTAGCGCTGAAACTACTATTGGTGAAATTGAAGCCCGTCGTGGTGTTTCGGTTGACCTTATTGCAGGCAGAGAAAAGGAAATTGAAAATTTAAACGGCGAATTCGGTGAAATTGAAAAGCTTTTAGGCGATATTGAAGAAAAAATTGAAAGCTATAATAATTCTTTAAAGGGTTATCAGCTTCGTTTTGATTCAAGGGTTCAGTCGGTTGAAAAATTGAAGCAAGAGCTTGATACCGTTAATCTGGACGTTGAGGCAAAGGAACGCCGTATACAAATACTTCGTGATTTGCAAAATAATATGGATGGCTTTGCCCATTCGGTTAAATTTGTAATTTCTAAGGCTGAGACAGGTCTTTTGCGTGGTATTTGCGGTCCAATATCTTCGCTTATTACGGTTGATAGCAAGTATTCACTTGCTATTGAAACCGCACTTAATAATGCTATTCAAAACATTGTTACCGAAACCGAAGCTGATGCTAAAGCCGCAATTAACTTCCTTAAAAATAACAAGGCTGGTCGTGCAACCTTTTTACCCGTTCAAACAATTAAATCACGTGAGTTTAAAGAACACGGATTTGAGGATATGCTCGGTTATGTTGGTATTGCAAGCGAGCTTGTTAAGAATGACAAAAAGTACGACGAAATTGTTAAATATCTTTTGGGTGCTTGTGTTGTTGCTGAGGATATTGACTGTGCAGTTACAATTGCCAAAAAATTTGGTTATCGTATAAAGGTTGTAACCCTTGATGGTCAGGTTGTAAGCCCCGGTGGTTCTTTAACAGG
The DNA here is from genome assembly GCA_017622555.1 of Clostridia bacterium. Classification (GTDB taxonomy): domain Bacteria; phylum Bacillota; class Clostridia; order Oscillospirales; family Acutalibacteraceae; genus UBA737. The sequence goes on along the minus strand of JAGAQV010000014.1, from coordinate 37,471 downwards.
TGGTTCTGTTATTAAAAATTCGGGTATTTTAAGTCGCGGTAACGATATTATCAACATTGAAGCCGAGGTTAAAGCTTTAAAGGATAAGGCGACTGATCTTTCAAATCGTTTGAGCGAAGCACAAGGTTCTTTGGCTGAGGTTGAAGCTGATATTACTGCAATTAAGGCCGACATTTTAACTGCTAACGAGGATAAAATCCGTGCAGTTAGTGAGCTTAAGCGTATTGGTGATATTCGTGAAAGCGTTAAGGTTTCATTAAAAGAGCTTACCGACGAGCAAACCTTAGGTAATAAAAAGCTTGAAGAATTAAAGCTTTTGTCGGTTGAGGCCGCAAAAGAGATTTCTCAAATTGAAAGTGAAAAGGCTGGAATTCAGGCTAAAATAGATGAAATGTCTGGCAATAGGGATAGCCTTAACACTGTTCGTGAAGGTCTTGCTAACAGTATTACTGAGGTTAAATTATCCGTTATTGAAGCACAAAAGGATATTGAAGCTTTATTATCACAAGCCAATGGTCTTGAGGCGCTTATCAGTGACCGTGCGCAACGTAGCATCACCATTGACAGCGAAATTGCCGCTTTACAGTTTAAGAATGAAAACTTAAAGGCTGAAATTCAGTCGGTTAATGACAGCATTGGTGACGCTTCGGCTAAAATTGAACAAAGTGAAAAGAATATTGCCGAATTTATTGAAAAACGCAATCAAACCGAAAAATTTGGCGTTGAGCTTCGCAACAGCGAGCGTGAAAATACCTTAAAGCGTGAACAAATAGGTGGCGAGCTTGCCCGTCTTACCGAACGCAAAGAGGTTATGATGCGTGAATATGACGACGTTATTCGTAAACTTTATGATGAATACGAATTAACGCGTAGCGAAGCAGAAAAAATCGGCATTGAAATTGAAAATCCTGCACAAGCCAAGAAGGAGCTTATTGATATTAAAAATAAGATTCGCTCACTTGGTAACGTTAACGTTTCAGCAATTGAAGAATTTAAAGAGGTTAGCGAAAGATATAACTTTTTATCAGCGCAAATTGATGACGTTGAAGCGTCACGAGTACAGCTTCAAAAGCTTATTAATCAGTTAACGTCGCAAATGCAGGAAATCTTTACCGAAGGCTTTGAAAAGATTAGTCAAAACTTCACTAAAACCTTTACCGAGCTTTTTGGTGGCGGAACAGCCAGTCTAACACTTTCCGACCCCGAAAACATTTTGGAAAGCGGAATTGACATTAACGTTAAGCTTCCCGGTAAAAACGTTCCCAGTCTTGACGGTCTTTCGGGCGGTGAAAAGGCGCTTATTGCACTTTCAATTTATTTTGCAATTATGCGTGTAAGTGCGCCACCTTTCTGCTTCTTGGACGAAGTTGATACTGCACTTGACGATATTAACGTTGAACGCTTTGCTGATTATATGCGTTCGTCTGATTTTAATACCCAGTTTATTTGTGTTACACACCGCCGTGGTACAATGGAAGCCGCTGATATGCTTTATGGTGTAACAATGCAGGAAAAGGGTATTACCAAGCTTTTGGAGCTTAACGTTTCCGAGCTTGAAAAGAAGTTAAATTTAGATAGTCAGGGTGCTTAATAATGGAAAAGGTTCTTTTTGGTTATAAGAACAATAAATATAAGGGTAATCTACACTGTCACAGCACATTATCGGATGGCAAGCTGACCCCTGAAGAATTAAAGGAATATTATAAATCACGTGGGTATAGTATTCTGGCTATAACCGACCACGAGGCTGTTCACAATAATTCTTATCTTGATGATGAAAATTTTTTAACGATAACAAGCTGTGAGGTTGCTATTAAAGAATTTCCTGACCAGTCAACCCTTAAAAACCATAATATGAAGGTTTGCCATCTTAATTTTTACGCAAAAGAGCAGGGCAATGATTATAGTTTTTTCTATAATTCGACCTATGACCATTTTTCAGCATCAGATGTTAAAGAAAAAATTAAAAAACCTAATTACGATTGTGAAAGAGTTTACGGCGCCGACGGTATAAACAAATTGATTAAATCAGCCAATGACAATGGTTTTTTCGTTTCTTACAATCATCCGCGTTGGTCGTTGGAAAATTACCGTGAATATTCAAAATATGACGGTCTTTGGGGTGTTGAAATTTTTAACACAAGCTGCAACCGTGGCGGTCTTTATGAATATGATATAAATGTTCATGATGACTTTTTGCGTGACGGCAAACGTATTTTTATTACCTCGGGTGATGATAACCACAACAAAAAAGATGATTCGTTTGGTACCTTTGTTATGGTTGAGGCAGATAAACTTGAATATTCTAAAATTGTTGAAGCTTTACTGAAAGGTGAATTTTATACATCAACTGGCCCTACAATTGAAAAAATTTCGGTTGATGGCGATTTAGTTACTGTGAAATGCTCGGATGCCAAGAATGTATTTTATTCTACTCACGGTAGACGTTGCGGTTTTGTTACTGCTGACGAAGATGAAAGTGTTAACAGTGCATCATTTAAACTTTTAGAAAGTGATGTTTATTTTAGAATTTCGGTTGTGGATGAATTTGGACGTCGTGCCGATTCACAAGCTTATTTTTTAAGTGAGATATAACTTATAGGTGATTTAATGGGCTTATTCAGTAAAATTAAACTTGGCTTGCAAAAGACACGAAATTCAATTGCAAGCGGTGTTACAAGCATTATTAACAGTTTTACAAAAATTGATGAAGAGCTTTTTGAAGAGCTTGAAGAAATGCTTGTTATGTCGGACATTGGTGTTAATACTGCTACTGAAATTTGCGATATGCTACGTAAAAAAATTAAGGAGCAGGGCATTACTGACCCGACTGTAATTAAAAATTTGATGAAAGAAATTATTGCCGAAATGCTTGGTGAGGATGAGGGCTTGTCACTTAATACACAGCCCTCGGTCATCCTTGTTATTGGCGTTAACGGTGTTGGTAAAACCACTACCATCGGCAAGCTTTCTTCAATCTTAAAGTCACAGGGCAAAAACGTTGTTTTGGGTGCGGCAGATACATTCCGTGCGGCTGCAATTGACCAGCTTGGCGTTTGGGCTGAACGTTCGGGTGTTCAAATGGTTAAAAGTGTTGAGGGTACTGACCCTGCATCAGTTGTGTTTGACACAATTGCTTCGGCTAAGTCAAAGGGTGCTGACGTTATTATTTGTGATACCGCAGGTCGACTTCATAACAAGAAAAACCTTATGGACGAGCTTGCAAAAATTAACCGTGTTATTGGTCGCGAGCTGCCCGACGCTTCGGTTGAAACCTTGCTTGTGTTAGATGCCGCAACAGGTCAAAATGCTGTTAACCAAGCACGCGAATTTAAAAACGTTACTAACATTACGGGTATTGTTTTAACTAAGCTTGACGGTACAGCCAAGGGCGGTATAATTATTCCCATTAAGAACGAGCTTAATATTCCTGTTAAGTTCGTTGGTGTTGGTGAAGGTATTGATGATTTACAGCCATTTAGCGCAAACGAATTTGTAAACGGTATTTTCGACGAGGCATAAATTATGAAAATTTTTATTGCAACCAAAAATCAGAAAAAACTTCTTGAGCTTAAAAGAATTTTAATTCCTATGGGCTTTGACGTTTTGTGTGAAGCTGATTTGGATTTTCCTTTTAAAGATGCTGTTGAAGATGGTTTAACCTTTGAAGAAAATGCTATAATTAAAGCAAGGTCTGGGTTAGAGCAAACAGGCTATATTACCGTTGCGGATGACAGCGGTATATGTGTTGATTATCTTGGCGGTGCGCCGGGCGTGTTTTCGGCAAGGTATTCGGGTGAGCATGGTAACGATGAGCAAAATAACGATAAGCTTTTAAGTGAATTAAGCGGTGTTCCCATAGAAAAGCGTACTGCTTATTACGTGGCGGCTATTGCTTGTGTTTTTCCTGACGGAAGACAGTTTACAGTCAGAGGTGAATGTCACGGTCATATTGCTTTTGAAAGGCAATCGGGAAGCGGCGGCTTCGGTTATGATCCGTTATTTATTAGCGAACAAGGTCCATTCAGCCAGTTAACTGCCGAACAAAAGGATGCTATAAGCCATCGTGGTAAGGCACTTGTTTTATTTAAAGAAGAACTTAAAAAATATATTGAGGTTTAAATATGCTTAATAGTAGACAAAGAGCACAGCTTCGCGGTATAGCGAACGATTATGAAACAATTTTACAGGTTGGCAAATCGGGTATTAGTGAAAACACTATAAAGCAGGTTAATGATGCTTTAGAAGCCCGTGAGCTTATTAAGCTTCGTGTTTTGGAAACCTGTCCGATTTCTTCAAGACAAGCCGCTGACGAGCTTGCTGTGGCAACTAAAGCCGACGTTGTTCAGGTAATCGGCTCTCGCTTTATTCTTTACCGTGAAAGTAAAGACAATAAAACTATAAAATTGGTGAAGTAATTATGTCACTTACCGCAATTTTCGGCGGAACCTTTAATCCGTTTCATAAAGGTCACTATGAAATGCTCAAGGCATTAAATGATTGTGAAACGGTTTCAAAAATTTTAATTATGCCGGATAAAATCCCCCCGCATAAAGAGGTTGATTTTTTAGCAAGTGATGCTGACCGTTTTAATATGTGCGAAATTGCCGCGGCTGATTTTAATAAGGCCGAGGTTTGTGACATTGAATTTAAACGGAAGGGTAAAAGCTATACTTACGATACAGTGAGTCTTTTAAAGGAAATTTACCCAAACGATAACCTTGCTTTTGTGTGCGGCGGCGATATGCTTGTTTATTTTGATAAATGGTATAAATATGAAGAGCTTATGAAAATGCTGCCGTTTATTGTTTTTAGTCGCACCTCAACCGACAATGCGGAATTTTTAAGCTGTATTGAAAAATTAAAAAAAATGGGTATGCAAATCATTTTAATGGATAATGAAATTTCTAATATGTCATCAACTGATTTTAGAAATTCACCCAATGTTGATTTGTTACCCCAAAAAATATACGACTATATTAAGGAAAGGGGACTTTACGGTGTATAAACAGTATATTGATTTGTTAAAGTCTCGCCTTAATGAACAGCGTTTTTACCATTCGCTTTGTGTTGCAGATGAAGCCAAGCGCTTGGCATTAAAATATGGTGGGGATGTGGACAAGGCTTATCTTGCGGGGCTTCTGCACGATATTACCAAAAACGCCCCTAAAGAAGAGCACTTGCAAATCTTCACACAGTTTGGTATAATGCTAAACGATATTGAAAAAAACGCCGTAAAGCTTTGGCATGCAATGTCAGGCGCGGCTTATGTAAAGCACATTTTGAAAATTGAAGATAAGGAAATTGTTTCGGCAATTCGTTATCACACAACCGCAAAGGCTGATATGATGCTTTTAGAAAAAATTATTTATCTCGCTGATTTTACTTCAGCTGATAGAGATTATGACGATGTATCTGTTATAAGGCAGTATGTTGACGAATCGCTGGAGAAAGCCTTTGTTTATGCGCTTCAGTATTCAATTTGTGATTTAGTAAATAATAAAAAATGTGTTCATTTAGATACACTTAATGCCTATAATCAGGCAGTGGGAGGAAAATAAATTTGGATTCTTTTGAAATTGTTAAGGTTGCGGCAAATGCGCTTAACAGCAAGAAAGCAAAAGAGCTTTCAGCCGTTAAAGTAAGCGATTTAACCGTTTTAACCGAATACTTTGTAATTGCAACTGCAACCTCTTCAACACACGTTCGTGCGTTGGCTGACGAGGTTGAAGCAAAGCTTGAAGAGGCGGGGGTTAGACCACATCACATTGAAGGTAAAACAACAGGTTGGATTGCCCTTGACTATGAATCGGTTATTGTTCACGTATTTTCACGTACTGAGCGTGATTTTTACGGACTTGATAAAATGTGGGCGGATGCACCCACAGTTAATTTAGAAGAAATTTTAGTTGAAGCTATGGGGGACTAAAAAGTGGCTAATATTTACGATTATTCTAAAATTGAAAAGAAATGGCAACAGGTTTGGGATGATAACCATACCTTTGAAGCTAAAAATGATTATACTTTACCGAAGTTTTTCGGTCTTGTTGAATTTCCGTATCCGTCGGCTCAGGGCCTTCACGTAGGTCATCCCCGTTCATATACGGCAATTGACATTGTTGCTCGTAAAAAGCGTTTACAGGGCTATAACGTGCTTTATCCTATGGGTTGGGACGCTTTCGGTCTTCCTACCGAAAACTTTGCAATTAAAAATCATATTCATCCCGCAATTGTTACCGAAAATAACGTTGCTAACTTTAAAAAGCAGTTGAAGTCCCTTGGCTTTTCTTTTGACTGGAGCCGTGAAATTAATACCACCGACCCTTCTTACTATAAGTGGACTCAGTGGATTTTCTTACAGCTTTTTAAAGAAGGTCTTGCGTATAAAAAGGAAATGTCGGTTAACTGGTGTACATCTTGTAAGTGTGTTTTAGCTAATGAAGAGGTTGTTAACGGCGTTTGTGAGCGTTGCGGAAGTGAGGTTATCCAAAAGGAAAAGAGCCAGTGGATGCTTAAAATTACCGAATATGCCGAAAAGCTTTTAGACGGTCTTAACGATGTTGATTTTATTGACCGTGTTAAAACTCAACAGCGCAATTGGATTGGCCGTTCTTACGGTACACAGGTTACCTTTAATACTACCATTGGCGACACATTTGAAATTTTTACCACCCGTGCTGATACACTTTTTGGCGCAACATATATGGTAATGTCACCCGAACATCCCTTGCTTAAAAAGTGGGCTGACAAAATTGAAAACTATGACGAGGTTGTGGCTTATCAAGAACAGTCGGCCAAAAAGTCAGACTTTGAACGTACTGAGCTTGCTAAGGATAAAACAGGTGTTAAGCTTTTAGGTGTAAAGGCAATTAACCCCGTAAATAATACCGAAATTCCCATTTTTATTTCGGACTATGTACTTATTTCATACGGCACAGGCGCTATTATGGCTGTTCCTGCACACGATACACGTGACTGGGAATTTGCTAAAAAGTTTGATTTGCCTATTATTGAAGTTGTTGCAGGCGGCGAGGACGTTCAAAAAGAAGCCTTTACTGACTGTGCAACAGGCGTTTTAGTTAATTCTGATTTTCTTAACGGTCTTTCTGTTGAGGATGCTAAGAAGAAAATTCAGCAGTGGCTCACTGAAAAGGGTATAGGCAGTGTTAAAACTAATTACAAGCTTCGTGACTGGGTATTCTCACGTCAGCGTTATTGGGGCGAACCTATTCCTATGGTTTACTGTGAAAAGTGCGGTTATGTTCCGCTACCCGAAAGCGAATTGCCTTTACTTTTACCTAATGTTGAATCTTATGAACCCACCGATAACGGTGAATCACCATTGGCCAAAATGACCGACTGGGTAAACACAACTTGTCCTCATTGCGGCGCGCCTGCAAAGCGTGAAACTGATACTATGCCTCAGTGGGCGGGTTCTTCTTGGTATTTCCTCCGTTATTGCGACCCGCATAATGATAAGGAATTTGCATCTAAAGAAGCGCTTCAGTATTGGTGCCCTGTTGACTGGTACAACGGTGGTATGGAGCATACAACACTCCACCTTTTATACAGCCGTTTCTGGCACAAGTTCCTTTATGATATTGACGCTGTTCCCAATGCTGAGCCTTATGCTAAGCGTACAAGTCACGGTATGATTTTGGGTGAAAACGGCGAAAAGATGTCAAAGTCACGTGGTAACGTAGTTAACCCTGATGAAATCATCAACGATTATGGCGCTGATACTATGCGTGTTTATGAAATGTTTATCGGCGATTTTGAAAAGGCTGCTCCTTGGAGTATGTCATCCATTAAGGGTAGTAAGCGTTTTCTCGATAAGGTTTGGGCAATGCAAGATATTCTTGTTGATGAAAAGGGTTACCGTCCTAATATTGAAGCCGAAATGCATCGCACCATTAAAAAGGTGACTGAAGATATTGAAGGCCTTAAGATGAATACCGCAATTGCGGCGCTTATGTCACTTATGAACAGCATTAACTCTACCGGTGCAGTTACAAAGGACGAATTTAAAACCTTTATAATTCTTTTAAATCCCTTTGCACCTCATATTACCGAAGAGCTTTGGGATATTTGCGGATTTAATGGTATGCTTAACCAAACCGAATGGCCCAAGTTTGACGAAGCTAAATGTGTTGATGCTACAGTTGAAATTGTAGTTCAAATTAACGGTAAAATTCGTGCTCGTCTTAACGTTGCGGCTGACATTACCGCACCGGATGCTATTGCACTTGCAAAGTCTGAATCGGCGATTATAGCTGAAATTGAAGGCAAGACAATAGTTAAGGAATTGTATGTTCCGAAAAAATTAGTAAATATTGTTGTAAAATAACTCATTATTCAAAAATTTTTGTTGCATTTTTTTATAATATGTGTTATTATATAAAATGCTTATTTATCATTGGAGGTGAAAATATGAGCGCACTTGAATATATCGTTGGCGCAGTGGTTATTTTGGTATCTTTGGCAATTATTTTTATTGTCCTTTTCCAACAAGGCCGTCGTGCAGGTATTAACGGCGTTATCTCCGGTGGTGCTGATACTTTCTTGTCAAAAACCAAGGCAAGAACATGGGATGCAAGACTTTCTCGTATGACTAAATACTTTGCTATTGCATTCTTCGTATTAGCAATTGTTGCAAATATTATTGCACTTAATCAGTAAAAAGGTTTTCCTTTTTCACTAATAAAAAATTACCCCTGCTATTATAGTGGAGGGAGGGAATATAATGAGTCAAGTTAGAATTAAAGAAAATGAATCACTCGATAACGCTTTACGTCGCTTTAAGAGACAAACCGCTAAAGACGGTGTAATTCAAGAAGTACGTAAGAGAGAACACTATGAAAAACCCTCTGTAAAGCGTAAGAAGAAGTCGGAAGCTGCTCGTAAAAGAAAGTTCCGCTAATATTAAGTGATAAAGGCGGTTGTTTTTCAACCGCCTTTTTTATTGAGGTATCTAAATGTTTTTAAAACCCAAAATTAAACTTGAAAAGGTTACCGATATTTCTATCGATATTTTAAATAAATATGGCGTTAAAGCGCTTATTTTAGACGTTGATAACACACTTTCAACCCATCACGGACAAGTTCTGACAGACGGGCTACCCGAATGGCTTGAAACTATGCGAAAAAACGGTATCAAAATGACTGTGCTTTCAAATTCTAATTCCAAAAGGCTTACACCATTTGCGAAAAAAATTGGGCTTGATTTTATAAGCCTTGGTTTAAAGCCGTTGCCGTTTGGTTATCTTCGTGCGCTTAAGCGTCTTGGTACTAGTAAAAAAGAAACTGCAATTGTTGGCGACCAGCTTTTTACTGACGTTGTGGGTGGCAATTTTGTTGGTGTAGCTACGGTTTTATTGACGCCTATAAAGCCAGAAACCTCGCTTCGTTTCCGCTGCAAACGTAGGGTGGAACGCTTTGTTATGAAGAAGCTGAATATTGTTAATACGGAGGATTAGTATGGCTGCAAAATTTGGTCCCGCAGGCACAGGTGACGATTTTAAAGCTAAAGGCTTTAAATCAAGCCTTCAAGTGCCGGATTATCTTGTAAAAATGGGTCTTGACCATTTTGAATATCAATGCGGTCGCGGCGTTAATATCGGCCTTGATAAAGCGACCGAGCTTGGCAAAATTGCCAAAGAAAAAGGAATAACTCTTTCGCTTCACGCACCGTATTATATTTCGATGTCATCAGTTGATGAAGAAAAGCGACTAAATTCGGTTAACTATATTTTGTCTTCTGCTCGTGCTGTAAAAGCAATGGGTGGTGACAGAATAATTGTTCATACGGGTTCTTGCGGTAAAATTTCTCGTGAGGAAGCTTTAACACTTGCAATTGACACAATGAAGCTGTCACAAAAAGCATTAGATGAAGAAGGTCTAACGGACATTCATATTTGCCCCGAAACAATGGGTAAGGTTAATCAGCTTGGCACACTTTATGAGGTGCTAGAGCTTTGCAAAATTGATGAAAGAATTATCCCTTGTATTGACTTTGGTCATCTTAATGCAAGAGATTTGGGAATTCTTAAAACCAAGGACGATTTTGAAAAGATTTTTTTAGAAATAAAAAATCAGCTTGGTAGTGAACGTCTTAATAATTTTCATTCACATTTTTCAAAGATAGAATACACTACGGGTGGCGAAAAACGTCATCTTACGTTTGAAGACAATGTTTACGGGCCTGATTTTCAGCCTGTAATGGAGCTTGTTGCCAAATACAACCTAAGCCCAACATTTGTATGTGAATCCGCAGGTACTCAAGCGGAGGATTCTAAAATTATGAAGGATTATTATTTATCCCTTTTGTAAGGAGAGATTTTATGATTTGGCACAGTTCTTCTAAAGAAGATGTTTTAAATCATTACAGTGTAGATGCGGCGTTTGGTTTAGCCAATGGTGCTGCAACTGAAAAACAAGAAATTTACGGCAAAAATATTATTACTGAAATTGAAAAACCATCTCTTGTTAAACGTTTTTTTGCTGAGTTTAATAAAACAGGTATTTTGTTAATTGTTTTATCATTAATTTACTTTTTTGTTGCAAATAGTTATAACAGTAACACAGCTTATTTTGGTCTTTTGGTTATTGCTATTGTTATTGTTAATGCTGTGATTTCTGCTTTTCATTTATTTGACTGTGAAAACACTTTAACCGATATTAAGAATACTACTAATCCATCGGTAAAGGTTTTGCGTGACGGTGTGGTAAAAACCGTAAATTCAGTTGAATTGGTGCCCGGTGATATTATGCTTTTATCCGAAGGGGACTATATTTGTGCTGATGCCCGTTTAATTGAAACCTTTGAGTTCAGGTGCAACGAGGTTGCGCTAAGCGGGGAAGAGGTGCCTGTTGATAAAAGCGCTTCCTTGGTACTAGATGATATTGTTCCGTCTGATAAACGTGCAAATATGGTATATGCCTCGACAACGGCTATTCACGGCACTGCAAAAGCAATTGTTGTTGCAACCGGCATTAATACAGAGGTTGGTAAATCTATTGCTATTAATGAACAAATTAGCGGTACCACAATGCCTATGCAAAACGAGCTTGACATAATTTCTAAACTATTTAATATACTTATTCTTTGTGTTTCGGTTTTGGTTTTTGTAATTACAATGATTCAAAACTTTAATACAACAGAGCCATTTGCAGTTGTTACATTAACTGCACTTTTAAATGCCGCTGCTCTCGCTGTTGCGGCAATGCCTGAAGGTCTTAATGCAATTTCGACTATCGTAATTGCAACAGGTATTAAGCGTATTTTAGATGATAAAATCATTTTTAAGGATAGCAACGCTTTAGAAACCATTGGTAAAACAAATGTTATTTGCGCCGACAAAACGGGTATTTTCACGCAAAATAAAATGGTTTTGGAGCAAATTTATGACGGAAAAAGGGTTTCAAGCTTAAAGGACGGATACATTGATGATACTTCATCAGCTATATTAAGCCTTGCCGCCGCTTGTAATACCCTTGAAAACGATACTACCGAGGATGCAATTTCAGCGGCTTGTCTTCAATATAATTTTAAGGGTGAAGCTGAAATCGGAACGCTGTTCCCAAAGCTTGCGGTTATACCTTTTGATTCGCTTCGTAAAACGATGACAATTATCACAATTATGAATGAGCAACCTGTTGCCATTATTAAGGGTGCTCCCGAAATTGTTGTGCCGAATTGTGTTGATTGTGATGTAGAGGAAATTTTGAAGGTTAATGATGAAATGGCATCTGAAGGTCTTCGTAACGTTGCAATTGCAATTAAGCGTCTTGATGTAATTCCTGCTCATCCTAAGGCTGAAGAGGTAGAACGCAATTTAATCTTTGCCGGTATTTTGGGCCTTAGCGAACCTGTAAGAGAAGAAATTTATAAAGATATTAAAACCTGTAATGATGCTGAAATTAAGGTTGTTATGCTTACGGGTGATAATTTACAAACGGCAGTTTCACTTGCAAAACAAATCGGACTTTTAACTGATGATACTCAGGCAATAACCGGCGCTCAGCTTGATGAATTAAGCGATGATGAGCTTCAAGAGGTTATTGAAAATTATTGTGTATTTGCTCGTATTTCGCCTTTACACAAGGTTAGAATAGTTAAGGCTTGGCAAGCTAAAAACGCCATTGTAACAATTACCGGCGATAGTCTTCAGGATGCCGAAGCATTGGCAATTGCGGATGTTGGCTGTGCTATTGGTAAATTTGGTACCGACGTTGCAAAAGGCAACGCAAACGTTATAATTCTTAAAAACAATTTTGGTTTAATTGTTCGTGCAATAAAGGAAAGCCGTGGCTTTTTTGGTAATATTAAAAAGACAGTTAAATACTTATGTAGCTGTAATTTTGCCGAGCTTTTACTTTTCCTTATAGGCTCGATTGCATTTAAAACACCAATTTTAATTGCTGTTCAGCTGTTATTAATAAACCTCTTAACTGACTGTGCACCCGCAATTTCATTTAGTATGGAACAGGCCGAAAAATCGGTTATGAGCGCAAAAACATTAACAAATGAAAACAAGCTTTTAAACGTAAAAACATTTATAAAAATTGGTGTTCAGGGTGCGTTTATTGCTTTGATTTCACTAATTTCTTATATTATTGGATATTTCTCGTCACCAATTGTAGCAACCACAATGACCTTTGTTACACTTGGCACTGCTCAGCTTTTACACTGCTTTAATTCAAAGCTTGAGGGTAGCATATTTAAATTAGAAACATTTAATAACCGTTTTATGAATTTATCGGTATTTGCAACAGCGTTTATTATTGTTTTCTTATCGTTTACACCTGTTGGCTTTGTATTTGGTCTTACGATTTTAAAGTTTTGGCAATTTATTGTTGCTTTTGTGCTGGCTATGCTCATAGTTCCTCTTTGTGAACTGTTTAAGCGCTATTACAAATAAAAAATCCCCTATCAAACGATAGGGGATTTAATTTTTTGCATTTAAATTACATAACCACCGTTAATTCCAATAACCTGACCTGTAATATAATCGGCTTGGTCGCTTGCTAAGAAGTAAATGGTTTGCGCAACCTCTTCGGCGGTGCCCATTCTTCCAAGGGGAACAGTTTCAACAAATTCAGAAAGCTCTTCAATGGTTAAATTAGAATTCATGGATGTTTCAATAATACCTGGTGCAACTGAATTTACAGTAATTCCGCATGGAGCAAGTTCTTTCGCAAGCGCCTTGGTAAGACCAATAACACCTGCTTTAGAGGCAGAGTAGGCAACCTCGCACGAAGCGCCAACCTGACCCCACATTGATGAAACGTTAATAATTTTGCCTGACTTTTGATTTATCATAACCTGTGCGGCGGCTTTACAACAGTTAAACGTGCCTTTTAGATTGATGTCAATTATTCGGTCAAAATCAACCTCATCAGTTTCAGTTATAAGACCTTCAAAAGCAATGCCTGCGTTATTTACAATTACGTCAACACTACCGTATTTATAAAGCGCTTCCTTAATTAGTAATTCTGCTTCTAAACGATTTGCGACGTTTGCTTTAATTGGGGTAACGGAAAAACCGTTTTGTGAAAGTGAACGAGCCAGCAGGGAAGCGGACTCGTATGAGCTGTTATAGTTTAGTACAACATTATAGCCTTTTTGCGCAAATAAAATCGCTGTTGCGGCGCCGATACCTTTTGACGCGCCTGTAATAATTGCTGTTTTTTTCATATAATCATCTCCAAAAATAATATAACATATTTTCGCAAAAAAATAAAGCATTATTTTACAATAAATTGGGTTTACATAATTATAGGAAATCAATATGTTGTATGGTTAACATAAACAGTTTACATAACATTTTATATTAGAAAAATTAATGGTTGACATAATTTAAAAAGTATTGTATAAATATTATATACGGGATATATAAGGCTTTTTTGTGAAGATTAGCGTCATGTTTTTCGTGTCGCTTTTTTTATCTTTTATAAGAGGTTTACATAATTTTTTTATAATTTTCTATATATTGTATCAGTTTTCAGAACTTGTCTATATCTTGAATGGCATATCTTGTCCACGCTTTGCATAATATTTTCTTGTAAAAGGAGATGTTATTATGCAGCGAGGAAAAGTGCTTAATTTTTCTAAATATCAAATAATTGGTTTTTTAAAAACAAACGCTTACTCTTTAATCGGTGTTTTGTTTATAACCTTGGGTATATGCTTGGGGCTGGTATTGTTTGATAATTTTAAAATTGTTACATATCTTTTAGAAAAGTTTTTTACTTTATTCATATCACTGAGGCAAGAAAGTAAGTTTTTAAAAATTGTTTTTTATTCATTTTTAAAATCACTATCCTTGTTTTTTCTTTTATATATTTCAGGCACAACACTGTTTGGTGTTGTTACTGTACCGCTAACCCTTACCTTTTGTGGTTTTTTTTATGGCTCGGCTGTTGCTTATTTATACTCAACCTTTGCGATAAAGGGCGTAGCGTTTAATGCGGTAATTTTTTTACCGTCAAACCTTTTGTTTATTATTTTTTTAATTTTCACAGCTCGCTATGCGATAATGTTTTCTTTAAATATCGCACAGCTTACCTTGCCAAATGGAATGCAAGGGGATTTGTATTTTAAGTTTAAGGATTATTCGTTAAAGTTTTTGTTTTTAACCCTTGGAAGCATTAGCGCTGCTTTGCTTGACGGGTTAACTGCAGTAAGTATGTTAAGATTTTTTGATTTTTAATGTTTAGGAGGTGCAAAAATGAAAAGGCAAATTGAAGGGTTTAAGCAATATTTAACAGTTGAAAAGCGTTCATCAAAAAATACTGTTGAATCTTATATTCGTGATTTGCTTCAGTTTTCACAATTTTGCACTTCTTTAAAAATAAATAATGCCCAAAAGGTTAAAACTGCAACAATTAACAGCTATCTTGAATACCTTTCTAAAGAGAAAAAATCTGATGCGACAAAGGCAAGAATTACTGCATCGCTTCGAGCATTTTTTAGATATCTCATCAGCATTGGTGTTGTGAATGAAAACCCTGTCAATGCCGCTGTAAAAAACAAGGTTTCAAAGAAACTTCCGGGTGTTCTTGACGCCTCTGAAATTGTTTTGCTTTTATCACAGCCTTCAGGGGACGATTATAAATCAATTCGTGATAAGGCAATGCTTGAGCTTTTGTATGCAACGGGTATTAAAGTGTCTGAGCTTTTAGAACTTACTGTTTATGATTTTAATTTACAACTCGGCATTTTACATTTAAGAAACGGCAAAAAGGAAAGAATTATTCCAATATATCCTGCTGCTGTAAAATCGGTTACGGAATATCTTGTAAATGTTCGTCCCGCTATTGTTTTAGAAACCGAACAGGACAAGCTGTTTACTAACATGAACGGTGCGCCGATGTCCCGTCAAGGCTTTTGGAAGCTGATAAAGCACTATGCGTTAGAGGCTGGCATCAAGGAAGAAATAACTCCGCATACGTTGCGTCACAGTTTTGCGGCTCATTTGCTTGAAAACGGAGCAAAGCTTCAGGATATAAAGGAAATGCTTGGCCATAGCGATATTTCATCAACTCAAATTTATGCTCAGTACATAAAAAACAAATATACGTCAAATTATGCTAAATTTCATCCACTTGCAAAGTAAAAACGTCCGAGAAAATCGGGCGTTTTTTGCATTTATATATTGATTATATTAATAAAATATGGTAATATAAAATGAATACGTATATGAGGAGATGCTATTGTGTCCGATAATCGTGCAATTGGCGTGTTTGATTCGGGGTTAGGCGGTTTGACTGTAGTTCGTGAGCTTTTTAATACCGTACCGAATGAGGATATTATTTATTTTGGTGATACGGGTCGAGTACCTTACGGAACCCGAAGTGTTGAAACCATTAAGAAGTATGCAAGTCAGGATGAACGCTTTTTACTGAATCAAAATGTCAAGTTAATAATTGCCGCTTGCGGTACTGTATCAAGCGTTGCGGCTGACACCGCTTATGAATTACCCGTTCCTTTTTTTGAGGTTGTGTCCCATGCGGCTAAAGCGGCGGTAAAGGCAACCAAAAACGGTAAAATTGCTGTTATTGGTACAAATGCAACAGTAAAAAGCCGTCAGCACGAAAAGGTAATTTTAAGTCTCATGCCCGATGCTAAGGTTTTTAACCAAAGCTGTACCTTGTTTGTGCCGCTTGTTGAAGAGGGCTGGTATTCTGCTGATGATATTGTTGTGCTTGAAACGGTAAGCCGTTACTTAAAGCCTGTTTTTGAATTTGGGGCTGATACTTTAATTTTGGGTTGTACCCATTATCCAATTTTAAGTGAGGCTATTGAAAAGGTTTTAGGGGATAGCGTTACCCTTATTAATGCAGGTGTGGCTACGGCTGAGGCTGTTAAGCAATACTTAAATGAGCAGGGAATGGAAAACATACGTAATAAAGAGAGCGAGCACAGCTTTTATGTAAGTGACAAACCCGATTCATTTGTAAAGCAAGCATCAATTTTGCTTGGTCGTGAGGTTGATGGTAATAAAGTTCAAAAGGTTGATATTAACAATTTATGATTAAAGACGTAATTATTGAAATTAAAACCGAGCAGTCGCTTGACGGTCAAAGTGATTCCATTGAATTTTCAACCGACGGGCGCTTCGGTATAAAGGACGGAAGCTATTTTATCAGTTATGATGAAAGCGGTCTTTTAGATGTTGAGGGACAAATTAAAACCACCCTTTACGTCAAGCCCGATAACACTGTTGTTTTACAGCGCAGGGGCTCATACAATAGCCGAATGGTAATTGAAAAAGGTGTAAGAACAAGTTGTTTTTATTCCACCCCTGTGGGCGATTTATTACTGGGGATTTTCGGTGAAAAGGTTTTATCTGATTTAAATGAAAATGGCGGAAGCGTTGCAATTACATATCTTATTGATGCTGATGCAAAGCTTTTAAGCCGTAATAAAGTTAATATTTCTGTTAGAGAGGTTAATTAAATGTCTATCGTAGTAGCAAATGCAAAGGAGCAAATTAAAAATTTAATTTTTACTGCCGCTAATAAGGCAATAAACGAAGGTGTTTTAGAAAGCGCCGAGCTTCGTGATTTTACAATTGAAGTACCAAAGGACCGTTCAAACGGTGACTATGCGGTTAATGCGGCAATGGTATGGTCTCGTCTTTTCAAAAAAGCACCACGTCAAATTGCTGAAATTCTAATGGCTAATGCTGATTTTGACGGCACCTATATTGAAAAATATGAAATTGCAGGCCCCGGCTTTATTAATTTTTATTTATCACAAAAGTATTATGCCGACATTGTTTTAGACGTTGAAAATAAAGGGGAGGCTTATGGCCGCAGCAATTTTGGTGAAGGCAAGCGTGTACTTGTTGAGTTTGTTTCAGCAAACCCTACAGGTCCTATGCACATCGGTAATGCGCGTGGTGGCGCTTTAGGTGACTGCCTTGCCGCTGTTATGGATGCCGCAGGCTATTACACTGAGCGTGAATTTTATATAAACGATGCGGGTAACCAAATTAATAAGTTTGCGCTTTCGCTTGATTTAAGATATTTACAGCTTTATAAAGACGGTATTGAAATGCCTGAGGACAGCTATCACGGTGAAGACATTGTAAACCACGCCAAAGCCTTTGCTGAGATTTACGGGGATTGCTTTGTAGAAAAGGATGAAACCGAGCGTAGAGCAGCGCTTGTTGAATTTGCACTTCCTAAAAACATTCAAGGTTTGCAGGATGACCTTGGCAAATACCGTATTAAGTATGACACTTGGTTTAAAGAAAGTACACTTCATAATAATGGTGAAACAACACGTATTATAGAGCTTTTAAAGCAAAGTGGTTATACCTATGAAAACGAAGATGCTTTGTGGTTTAAGGCAACCGAATTTGGCTGCGATAAGGACTTTGTGCTTGTTCGTGCAAACGGTGTTCCAACCTATGTAGTACCTGATATTGCTTATCACTATAACAAGCTTGTTACACGTAAATTTGATAAGGCTATTGACATTTTGGGCGCTGACCACCACGGTTATGTTCCTCGTTTGAAAGCTGCTTTAACAGCACTTGGTGTAGATGCTGACCGTTTAGACGTTGTGCTTATGCAAATGGTGCGTCTTGTGCGTGACGGTGAGGTTATCAAAGCTTCTAAGCGTTCGGGTAAAGCAATTACCCTTGTAACCCTTTTGGATGAAGTTCCGATTGATGCGGCACGCTTCTTCTTCAATTTACGTGAGCCTAACAGCCATTTTGACTTTGATTTGGACTTAGCTGTTAATGAATCAAACTCGAATCCGGTTTATTACGTTCAGTACGCTTACGCCCGTATTTGCAGTATTATTCGTAATTTAGAGGGCGAGGGAATTAAAAATAACCCCGCAGCTGCAAACGAATTAATGCTTTTAACAGCACCTGAAGAACGTGAACTTATTTTACACATTGCCGCCCTTACTGATGAAATTATTGCTTCGGCCAAGGCTTATGACCCAGCAAAAATTACCCACTACGTGCAAGAGCTTGCAACTAAATTCCACAAGTTTTATTCTGCTTGTAGGGTAAAGGGTGACGATGAAAGCTTGACACAAGCCCGTCTTTCACTTTGTTCTGCAACTGCAGTTACAATTAAAAATGTTTTAAATCTTATGAAAATTGATGCTCCTGAAAAAATGTAGGTGAACTTAATGAAAAAGAAAAGCTTAAATCTCACAATGCTTATGGATCTTTACGAAATGACAATGGCTAACGGTATTTTTACAAGCGATATGCGTGATACCGTAACATATTTTGATATGTTCTTCCGACGTGTGCCAGACAAGGGCGGTTATGCCATTATGGCGGGTGTTGAGCAGCTTATCGAATATATGAACGATTTGCATTTTGATGACGACGATATCGAATATTTAAAGTCGCTTAATTTGTTTTCAGACGAATTTATTAATTATCTTAAAGACTTTAAGTTTGACTGTGATGTTTGGGCAGTGCCTGAAGGTACGGTTATTTTCCCGCACGAGCCCATTGTAACTGTAAGAGGTAATGCAATGCAGGCTTTAATGCTTGAAACAATGCTGCTTGTTACAATTAACCATCAGTCGCTTATTGCCACAAAGGCTAACCGTATTGTTCGTGCTGCTCAGGGTAAGCCTGTAATGGAATTCGGCGCACGCCGTGCGCATGGAAGCGGCGCTTCATATTATGGCGCCCGTGCGGCAATTATAGGCGGTGCGGTTGGTACCTCTTGCGTTTTAACCGCTAAGGATTTTGGGGTTAAAGCATCGGGCACAATGGCGCACAGCTGGGTACAGCTTTTCAAGGACGAATATACCGCCTTTAAAACCTATGCTGAAAAATACCCCGATAGCTGTCTATTGTTGGTTGATACCTACAACGTTTTAAAATCGGGTATTCCTAACGCAATTAAGGTTTTTGATGAGGTTTTAAAGCCACTTGGCAAGCGCCCATTAGGTATCCGTATTGACAGCGGTGACATTACATATCTTTCTAAAAAGGCCCGTAAAATGCTTGATGATGCAGGTTATCCTGACTGTAAGATTTGTGTTTCCAACTCGTTGGACGAACATCTTATTCGTGATATGATAGCACAAGGCGCTAAGGTTGATTCCTACGGTGTAGGTGAACGCCTTATTACCGCTTCGAGCGAGGCTGTTTTCGGCGGTGTTTATAAGCTTGCCGCTTTGGAAAAGAACGGTGAGGTTATTCCAAAAATTAAAATTAGTGAAAATACCGCTAAAATCACTTTACCCGGTATTAAAATTCCGTGGCGTCTTTACGATAAGGATACAGGTAAAGCTATTGCTGACGTAATTACTTTAAATTACGAAAAAATCGACAGTACAGAGCCTTATGAGATTTTTGACCCTGTTCACACTTGGAAACGTAAGGTTGTTACAAACTTTATTGCTAAAAAGCTTCAGGTTAAAATCTTCGAAAAGGGTAAACAGGTTTATGAAAGTCCCTCTGTTTCTGAAATTGCTGCTTACTGTAAGGAACAGGTTGATTCTATGTGGGATGAAGTTAAACGTTTTGAAAATCCGCACACATACTATGTTGACCTTTCGGAAGATTTGTGGAATTTAAGAAATGATCTTTTAAGGAAGTTAAATAAAACTAATTAGGTGATTTTAATGAAAAAAATATTTGTGTTTCTTTTGTGCTTAGGTTTAGTTTTTTCATTTACTGCTTGTGGTGAAAAGAGCAAGAAAAACGCTGACAAGGTTGATTTACATTACTACACAAGTCTTGGCCAAATCCCTGAAATGCCGTATAAACTGGGCGCTAAATGTGACAAGGTACAGTCTGAACTGCAGGCGGAATATGATGAATTTTTAGCAGATGACTCACATGAAGGCGATGACCACGACCATGACGCTGAAGAAATTTACTTTAACGCAAGTGACGAGGGCGACTTTATCCTTTTGGATAATGGCAGTAAGTATTATTTGTATAAAAAGGCCGAAGAAAAGGATGGTGTTTCCTGCATTGTAACCTTTGGTGATGCGTTTGGTTTTAAAATGGGCACTTTTATTTATGACGTAAAAAAAGCTATGCCGAGCATTGAATTTACCGAAATTGATATTACCGAAGGAAGCGTTTTTTTCGCCGATTATTTATTTAGCGGTACCGCATTAAGCACCGAAATTGACGAAAAAACTGTTATGTTTATTTTCCAAGAGGGCGAGCTTTACGCAACCGCATTGTATAAAACTAATTCCTGGAAATAAGGAGAAAAAATGTCTGTTAGCGAAAATGAAAAAATAAATCATATGTTAGTCATTCCTTTAAGGGGACTTGTAGCTTTTCCAAAGACCACTTTAAGCTTTGACGTTGGCCGAAAAAGGTCAATTAACGCCTTAAAGCGTGCTATGGAAAGAAATGAACTGATTTATTTGGTTACTCAAAAGAATTTTTATGTTGACGAGCCCGAGGCTGATGATTTGTACGAAATCGGCTGTGTGGTTCGTGTTAAGCAAATTTTAAAAGTGTCGGAGGATTTAACCAAGGTTTTGGTTGAAGGTCTTTACAGGGCAAAGCATAGCGAGGTTCGTTTGTTTGATAATTGTTATGCTTGCAGTATTTTGCCCGTTAATGACAAGCCCCTATTAAACCGCGCGGTTTATATTGAAACACTTTTAAGGCGTGTCAGAAACGAATTTTTAAAGTATATTGTTTCAGGCATAAATGTAACACCCGATTTACCTGTTATTGTAGAAAACAGTGATGATCTTGGCTATATTTGTGATGCTATTGCTGCGGGTGTTAATGTGCCCTTTGATGATAAGCAATATATTTTAGAACAGTCGTCTATTCCTAACCGCGCTAAAATTTTAATTGAAATGCTTCAAAAAGAGCGTGAAATTAACGAAATTGATAAAAAAATCAATGCTAAAGCACGTGCGGCAATTGATGAAAACCAAAAAGAATATTATTTGCGTGAGCAAATAAAAGCAATCAATTCCGAGCTTTACGGTAATGATGAAGCAGATGAAATTGATGTTTATCATACTAAAATTGATTCACTTTGTGCTGATGATCATGTTAAAGAAAAGCTTCATTCGCATGTGTTTAAGCTTGCAAAAATGCCTTCTGGCTCACATGAGGGTACAGTTGAACGTAATTATCTTGATACTTGCATTGAACTTCCTTGGAATGCTGTAACCAAAACTAATACCGACATCAAAAAGGCTGCTAAAATTTTGGACCGTGACATTTACGGTATGCAAAAGGTTAAGGAACGCATACTTGAATTATTATCGGTTTACACCTTAGCACCCGACTTAAAGGGACAAATTATTTGTCTTATTGGTCCACCAGGTGTTGGTAAAACCTCAATAGCTAAAACCGTTGCTGAATGTATGGGGCGCAAATTTGCCCGTATATCGCTTGGTGGCGTTAGGGATGAGGCTGAAATCAGGGGACACAGAAAAACCTATGTAGGAGCAATGCCCGGCAAAATTATTAACGCTGTAAAGCAGTCGGGAAGCGGTAACCCGCTGATTTTGCTTGATGAGGTTGACAAGCTTGGTAATGACTATAAGGGTGACCCTGCTTCCGCTTTACTTGAAGTGTTAGATGCTGAACAAAACAGCACCTTTGTTGACCATTATATTGAAATCCCTTACGACTTAAGCCGCGCTGTGTTTATTGCCACGGCTAATACAGCTGACACAATTCCCGCACCGCTTTTAGACCGTATGGAAGTTATTGATATTGCAAGCTATACAAGGGAAGAAAAGCTTCAAATTGCTAAAAAGCACCTTGTTCCAAAGCAAACTGCACGTCATGGTCTTGATAAAAAGCAAATCAGGTTTAGTGATAGCGCGCTTTATTCTTTAATTGATTTTTACACCCGTGAAGCAGGTGTCAGAAAGCTTGAACGTGCAATTGCTTCTCTTTGCCGCAAGTCCTCAAAGCTTATTGCTGAAGGTAAGTTAGACAAGGTTGCTATCAAGGATTCGGATGTTGAAAAAATGCTTGGCAAGAAAAAGTATAAGCCCGAGGTTATTTTACCACAGGACGAGGTTGGCATTATTAACGGCCTTGCCTGGACGGCTGTTGGCGGCGAAATTATGCAGCTTGAGGTTTCCGTTATGGAAGGCAGCGGCAAAATTGAACTGACAGGCTCTTTGGGTGAGGTTATGAAGGAATCTGCGAAAACAGCGGTAAGCTATGTTCGTGCCAATGCCGACAAATTTAACATTGATGCTTCTTTTTATAAGAATAAGGATATTCATATTCACGCTACCGAAGCTGCTGTGCCAAAGGACGGTCCATCAGCGGGTGTGACAATGGTTGCAGCCCTTGTTTCAGCCCTTACAAACCGCAAAATTAGGCGTGATGTTGCAATGACGGGTGAAGTGACACTTCGTGGCCGTGTAACAGCTATTGGCGGTCTTCGTGAAAAGGCTATGGCGGCATACCGAGGCGGTGTTAACACCGTTTATATTCCTAAAGAAAATTTACCCGATTTGGACGAGGTTGACCCACTTGTACTTGAAAAGGTAAAATTTGTGCCTGTTACCAATGTTTCACAAATTATTGATTGTGTTCTTTTAAGTGACAAGTGTGAAGAAAAAAACGAAAAAGTTTATTTTAGCGAAGCCAAACCTAATGTAAATCGTGTAAGTAATTAACGGAGTAAATTATGAATTATAACAATGCACAGTTTGAAAAGGCGTTTGGCCGCTTTGAACAGCTTGAAGAATCAACCTTGCCTGAATTTTGCTTTTGTGGTCGCAGTAATGTAGGTAAGTCTTCTCTTATTAACAAGGTTTTAGGCCGTAAAGCAATTGCAAGGGTAAGCTCAAAGCCCGGTAAAACAATTACAATAAATTTCTACAAGGTGGACAATATCCGCCTTGTAGACCTTCCTGGTTACGGCTATGCCAAGGTTAATGATGCTGAAAAGCTTCGTTGGAGCGAGCTTATGGAGGGTTATTTTAAGTCGAATCGCAATATTAAAATGGTTTTTTCGCTTATTGATATGCGCCATCCCGCGACCGATTTTGATTTATGGATGCTTGACTTTTTATCACAAATCGGTCTTCCGTATACCGTTATTTTAACTAAGGCTGATAAGCTTAACAAAACCGAAACCCAAAGCCGTTTAGCGCTCATTAAGGAAGAACTTGGTGATTTTGCAGAAGATACCGAAATTATTCCTTTCACCGTTAATAACTTTGAAGGTGCTGAAAAGATTAGGAAAATTATTGAAAGTGTTGACTTTTAATAAAATAATGATATAATTATTATATATAATTAAATGCCTTGATGAAGAAAAGTAACTTTTTTGATTTTTTTAGAGAGCCGCTGATGGTGGAAATGCGGTAAATAGAAAAAGCGAAGAACACTTCGGAGCAGCAAACTGAAAAGTATTTAACTTAGTAGGGGCGCCGTTAAGATGCGTTAAATCTTTTGAGTGACCTTTTTTATAATAAAAAGGTAATTTAGGTGGCACCACGGATACTGCGTCTATTCGTCCTATATGGATGAATGGGCGCTATTTTATTTTGGAGTTGATTTTTTTGAAACACATCGACATTTTTGATATTTTTGAAAAGCAGGAATTTTTAAATACAGACGTGACTGTTTGCGGTTGGGTTCGCACCTCACGTGATTCTAAAAATATGGCTTTTATCGAGCTTAACGACGGTACCACCTTAAAGCATTTGCAAATCGTTATTGATAAGGCGGTTATGACCGATATTGCCGAATTTATGAAGCTTGGTACCTCTTTAAAGGTTGTTGGTACTGTTGTAAAATCTGCTGTTGCGGTTGATTCGGTTGAAATTAACGCAAAGGAAATTGAAGTTTTAGGTGAATGTCCTGCAGACTATCCGCTTCAAAAAAAGCGCCACACTTTAGAATATCTTCGCACAATGCCGCATTTACGTGTTAGAACAAACACCTTTAATGCAGTACTTCGTGTTAGAAGTGTTGTATCAGCCGCTGTACACGAATTTTTCCAAGCACGCCGCTTTACCTATATTCACACACCATTAATCACAGCTTCCGACTGTGAGGGCGCGGGTGAAATGTTTAAGGTAACCACCATCGGTTATTCGAATGATTATAAGAGCGAGGAAGAATATAATGCTGACGATTTCTTCGGTCGTCGTGCAGCTTTGTCGGTTTCCGGTCAGCTTGAAGGCGAGGTTGCCGCAATGGCGCTAGGTAAAATTTACACCTTTGGTCCGTCCTTCCGTGCTGAAAAGAGTAATACCCAACGCCACGTTGCTGAATTCTGGCACGTTGAGCCCGAGGTTGCTTTTGCTGAGCTTCCCGACATTATCGAAATTGCAGAAGAAATGATTAAATATATCATTAACGCTGTTTTAGAAAAATGCCCGAATGAGCTCAAGTTCTTTGATGCACATTTTGAAAAGGGCCTTATTGATAAGCTTAACTCGGTTGTAAGCAACGACTTTGCTGTTATGACTTATACTGAAGCTATTGAAATTCTTAAAAAGGCTGATAAGGAATTTCAGTATCCTGTTGAATGGGGTTGCGATTTGCAAACCGAACACGAAAGGTATATTTCCGAGGAAATATGCAAACGCCCCGTTTTCCTTACAAACTATCCAAAGGAAATTAAGTCTTTCTATATGAAGCAAAATGCCGACGGTAAGACCGTTGCCGCTACCGACCTTTTGGTACCAGGTGTTGGCGAAATTATCGGTTGTAGCGAACGTGAGGCAGATTTAGATAAATTGCTTGATGCTATGCAAAAACGCGGCATGAATATGGACGATTACGAGCATTATATCGCTCTTCGCCGCTTTGGTTCAGTGCCACACAGCGGCTTTGGTCTTGGCCTTGAACGCATTATTATGTACATTACAGGTGTTCAAAACATTCGTGATGTAATTCTTTATCCCAGAACTGTAGGAAATATTTATTAAAGGTTTTGATATTTTGAAATACGTTTCTAAACTAAACGAATTTGATACACAAAATGCAATTGCGCTTATTAAAGATACCTTTACACGTGAGCTTTGCAACTCTTTGGATTTATCTCGTGTTTCAGCACCTCTTTTTGTTAAGCATGCGAGTGGTCTTAATGATGACTTAAACGGTGTTGAACGTCCTGTTTCTTTTGATATATTAGAAACAGGGGAAATTGCCGAGGTTGTTCACAGTCTTGCAAAGTGGAAGCGTATGGCGCTTTTAAAATACGGTTTTCCGTTACACACAGGTCTTTATACAGATATGAATGCCATTCGTCGTGATGAAGAATGTGATGCCATTCATTCAATTTATGTTGACCAATGGGATTGGGAAAAAATTATTACTGCTGAAGACCGAAACGTTGAATATTTGAAAGCGACTGTTCGCAGTATTTACGGTGCGCTTCTTCGCACACTTAACGTTGTAAAGGCTAAATATCCCGTTTTAAACCCTGAGCTTCCAAAGCAAATTGCTTTTGTTACCACGCAAGAGCTTGAAGACAAATATCCCACTTTAACGGGTAAGCAAAGGGAATACGAAGCCGCTAAGGAATATGGTGCAGTTTTTATTATGCAAATCGGTTGTCGTTTAAAATCGGGTGAAAAGCATGATGGCAGAGCACCTGATTATGATGATTGGTCGTTAAACGGTGATATTATTTTACATAACAAGGTTTTAGATATTCCGTTTGAAATTTCTTCAATGGGTATTCGTGTTGACCGTAATTCCTTACTTTCGCAGCTTAAGGCTGAGGGTAAAGAAGAGCGCTTAAATTACGAATTTCATCAAATGCTTTTAAACGGTGCCTTACCGCTTACTGTTGGCGGCGGTATTGGTCAGTCAAGGCTTTGTATGTTCTTACTTGAAAAAGCCCATGTTGGCGAAGTTCAGGTGTCAATCTGGCCTGAAAAAGAAATTCAAAAATGCAAATCACAGGGAATTAATTTATTATAAATTTTTAAGGAAGTTTTTATGAAAAGGTTTATTAACTTATTAACGTATACTGTTTATGATTTTTTTGCGGCTTTCTTTTCTGTTTTGCTTTCAATTTTTTTGCTTGACCGTGATTTAGGTTTAGAATGGCCTATTGTATGGAATCCAAATTTATTTTTTATTGCTTCGCTGCCATTTTTAGTAATTTTCTTTATGTATGTATTAAAGCTTTATAATGTTTTATGGAGCTTTTCAGGTTTTTGGCAATTCATAAAGCTTTGTATCGCAACTTTTGCCGCAACTGTTTCGGCTATTATCATAAGCGTTTCAATTTTTGGTAGTTCACATTTGGGAGCCTCATTACCAATTTTTTCGTATGTGTTAACAACTGCATTAATAATTTTACAGCGTAATTTAGTTAAGCTTCATTTTTCAAGACGTAAGTCTGACGAAAAAAGCTCAATATATGGTAATGTTATGGTTATCGGCGCAGGTGATGCAGGTCAAGGTATAATTAAGGAATTATCTCGATACAAGGATGTTAAGGTTTGTTGTGCAATTGATGATGACAAGGCAAAGCATAATCAATACATTTTCGGTGTTATTATTGTTGGCGGTCGTGAAAAAATTATAGAAGCTGCTGAAAAATATAAAATTGATACTATAATTTTTGCGATACCAAGCTGTCCTAATGATAAACGTGTTGAATTTCTTAATATATGTCAGGAAACAAAATGCGATCTTAAACTTTTACCTCCGCTTTATGCTTTGCAGGATATGGGAGAATTTCACCAACAAATCCGTAAGGTTGAAATTGAGGATTTATTAGGAAGACCTCCCGTTAATATTAACGTTGAAAAGGTTGCCGCTTATATAAGAGACAAAGTGGTTTTGGTTACAGGCGGTGGCGGCACTATCGGTAGTGAATTATGCCGTCAAATTGCGGCTCAAAAACCGAAGCAGTTAATCATATTTGACGTTTATGAAAATAACGCTTATGAAATTCAAAACGAATTAAAGTACAATTTCCCCGAGCTTAATTTAATAACCCTTATTGGTTCAGTTCGTGACAGTAGACGTATGGATTATTTATTCCGTACATACAAACCGCAAATTATTTACCATGCAGCTGCGCATAAGCATGTTCCATTAATGGAAGACAGTCCGAACGAGTCTATTAAAAACAATGTTTTTGGTACGTATAAAACGGTTCAATGCGCACATAAATACGGTGCAGAAAAGTTTGTACTTATTTCTACCGATAAAGCAGTTAATCCCACAAACATTATGGGTGCCAGCAAACGTATTTGCGAAATGATAGTTCAGTCGTATAACAACCGTTCAAGTACCGAATTTGTAGCTGTTCGCTTTGGTAATGTTTTAGGCAGTAACGGTAGTGTTATTCCTGTTTTCAAAAAGCAGCTTGAGCACGGTGGTCCTTTAACAGTAACACACCCAAATATTATACGTTACTTTATGACTGTGCCTGAAGCAGTTAGTCTTGTATTACAAGCGGGCGCAACTGCACACGGTGGTGAAATATTTGTGCTTGATATGGGTGAGCCGGTGAAAATTTTGGATCTTGCTGAAAACCTTATCCGTCTTTCCGGTTTTACACCTTATAAGGATATTCAAATTGAATTTACGGGTCTTCGTCCAGGTGAAAAGCTATACGAAGAGCTTTTAATGAGTGAGGAAGGCTTGGAAGGCACTGAAAACGAGCTTATTCATATAGGACGTCCTATTGATTTTAGCGAGGATGAATTATTTGAAACCCTTGACGTCATGAGTAGGGTAATGTATGATGAGGAAGAAGATATGTTGAGACTTGTTAAAAAGATTGTACCCACATATCAAATCCCTAAAAATAAGCAAAAATAATGAAACTTTTTTAAAAAAGTGTTGATTTTTTGGAATAATTATGTTATTATAACTTGTACGTGAGTAAATGATAGGAGGTGTCATGATGCCCAACATTAAATCTGCAAAAAAACGTGTACTTGTAAGCAAAGCTAATTATGAACATAATAAAGCTTATCGTTCTGCTTTAAGAACTGCTGTTAAGAAGGCTGACGCTGCTATTGATGCTAAGTCTGAAGACATGGCTGTTGTTGTAACAGCTGCTGTTAAGAAGATTGACCAAGCTGCTAATAAGGGTATTATCCATAAGAACAATGCAGCTAGAAAGAAATCTGCTTTAGTTTCTAAAATGAACAAAGCAAATGCTTAATTGATAATTAAACGCCGCTGAAATTCAGCGGCGTTTCTTCTTTTTAAACATAAAAGCTTCCTAAGATTACCTTAGGAAGCTTTTATGTTTTTAGAATAAACCGGTAATTATACCGTTTTCATCAACGTCAATCTTTTCAGCAGCAGGAACCTTTGGAAGACCGGGCATTGTCATAATATCACCGGTAAGCACTACAATAAAGCCTGCGCCTGCTGATACCTTAACATTTTTTATAGTAATGTCAAAGTTTTCGGGGGCTCCTAGCTTTAACGGATCATCCGAAAAGCTGTATTGTGTTTTTGCAACACAAATAGGGCATTTATCAAAACCAAGGCTTGTCAGCATATCAATTTGTTTTTTAGCCTGTGGCGTAATAATAACACCTTTACCGCCGTAAATTTTTTGAGTTACTGAAGTGATTTTTTCTTCAATTGTGCTGTCAAGCTCGTACGAGAAGGTGAAATCACCCTTTTCTTCTTCGCAAAGGCGTACAACCTCTTTCGCAAGTTCAATACCACCGTTACCGCCATCAGCCCATACTGTTGAAAGCACAACATTAACGCCAAGTGCTTTACATTTTTCAATAATAAAATTGATTTCGTTATCGGTATCGGTTGGGAAACGGTTTACCGCAACAACACAGGGAAGCTTGTAAACGTTTTTAATGTTTGAAACGTGTCTTAAAAGGTTCGGTATTCCATTTTCAAGTGCGGTAAGGTCTTCAGTTGCTAAAGCAGTCTTAGGAAGTCCTCCGTGCATTTTAAGCGCTCTTACGGTAGCCACTACAACAACTGCCGACGGGGTAAGACCTGCCATACGGCATTTAATGTCCAAAAACTTTTCGGCACCTAAATCAGCGCCAAAGCCAGCTTCGGTTATAGCATAATCGGCAAGCTTTAAAGCCATTTTTGTTGCAGTTACACTGTTACAGCCGTGTGCGATATTAGCAAAAGGTCCACCGTGTACTAATGCAGGTGTGCCTTCAAGCGTTTGAACAAGGTTAGGCTTAATTGCATCTTTTAAAAGCGCTGTCATAGCGCCTTGTGCCTTAATATCGGCGCAGGTAACGGGTTTGTCGTCGTAAGTGTAGCCAACAATAATTTTTGAAAGGCGTTCTTTAAGGTCAGTAATATCCTTTGCAAGACATAAAATTGCCATAATTTCGCTTGCGACGGTAATATCAAAGCCGTCCTCACGGGGAACACCATTAACCTTGCCGCCTAAACCGTCAATAACGTTACGTAGTTGACGGTCATTCATATCAACACAGCGTTTCCAAGTAATTTTCTTAACGTCAATACCCAAAGCGTTACCTTGCTGAATGTGGTTATCAAGCATTGCGGCTAAAAGGTTATTTGCAGCGCCAATAGCGTGAAAGTCACCCGTAAAGTGAAGGTTAATGTCCTCCATTGGTACAACTTGAGCATATCCGCCGCCTGCGGCGCCGCCTTTAACACCAAAAACAGGACCCAAGGACGGCTCACGCAAAGCAACACATACGTTTTTGCCTATTTTTGACATACCGTCAGCCAAACCAATGGTTGTGGTTGTTTTACCTTCACCCGCAGGGGTGGGAGTAATTGCGGTAACTAAAATAAGCTTTCCGTCTTTTTTATCGGCTTCTTTTGCGAGTGCTAAATCAATTTTTGCTTTATATTTACCGTATTGTTCAAGATATTTATCGGCAATACCTGCTTTTTTTGCAATTTCGGTAATGGGTAACATTTCGCACTGTTGTGCAATTTCAATATCAGTTAAATAAGCCATTATTATACCACCTTATTTAAAGTATTCCACTGCTGATTTAAACATATTAATATTATAATCGCCTTCAACATTTTTGTATAGACCATATCCAATTCTTTCGCTGTGACCCATTTTACCGAATACACGGCCGTCGGGTGAAGTAATGCCTTCAATAGCATACATAGAATCGTTGGGATTGAAGTGAATGTCGTTGGTTGCATTACCGTTTAAATCAACGTATTGAGTTGCAATTTGACCGTTCTTGGCAAGCTCACGAATAAGCTCTTCACTTGCAAGGAAACGACCCTCACCGTGAGAAATCGGCACATTGTAAATA
Organism: Clostridia bacterium; assembly: GCA_017622555.1. Classification (GTDB taxonomy): domain Bacteria; phylum Bacillota; class Clostridia; order Oscillospirales; family Acutalibacteraceae; genus UBA737. The sequence goes on along the minus strand of JAGAQV010000014.1, from coordinate 6,786 downwards.
TCACCTACATTGGTGTTTTTAAGCCAAGGTGATTTGTTAGATGCGATTCTTGTACGAACAATACGTGACTGGTGACGGGCAATTGTATTGAAGGTAAGTGTTGGGCAGTTTTCGTCGGTATCAATAATTTTACCGTAAGGTACAAGACCAAGCTTAATAAGAGCTTGGAAGCCGTTACAAATACCGCACATAAGACCGTCACGCTTTTCTAAAAGGTTGGTAACCTCTTCTTTGATTGCGGCGTTGCGGAAGAAAGCAGTTATAAATTTACCGCTACCATCAGGCTCGTCACCGCCTGAGAAGCCGCCAGGTATAAAGATGATTTGGCTGTCCTTTACTTCATTTGCAAAGGCTTCTACGCTTCTCGCAATACCATCACTTGTACGGTTATTAATAACGAATATATTAGCATCAGCGCCTGCATCTCGCATAACCTTTGCGGAATCAAATTCGCAGTTAGTACCGGGAAATACAGGAATAAGCACCTTGGGCTTTGCAACCTTTACTAAAGGTGTGGGGTAGTTTGTCGCATTAAAGTTAAAGTTTTCGGCATTTTTGCCTGTGTTTTCAATATTGCACTTGAAAACGCTTTCAAGCTTGTCTTCATAAATGCCTAAAAGCTCGTCAATATTAATTTCATCATCACGGTATGAAAGCTTGCCGTCATTGGTTATTTCACCAACTAAAATACCGTCAATGTCTTCATCGGTTTCTAATAAGAATGAGCCATAATTATAATCAAAAATAGCTTCTTTTGAGAGGTCGATGTTAAACTTAAAGCCCAAACCGTTACCAAAGCACATTTTCATAACTGCTTCAGCAATACCGCCCATTGTAGGTGTATAAGCAGCCTTAACCTTACCTTCACGCATCAGTTTTGTTACACGGTTAAAGGTTGAAAGCAATGACGGGGTGTAGGGAAGTTCGTTTTCGTCATAAATCGGGCAAAGAAGATAAACTTTACTACCTGCGGTTTTAAATTCAGGAGAAATAATATTATCAACTTTATCAGTCGTAACAGCAAAGGAAACGAGGGTAGGGGGAACGTCTAAATCTTCAAAAGAGCCACTCATAGAGTCCTTACCGCCGATAGAGCCAATACCCAAATTCATTTGAGCTTTGAATGCGCCGAGAAGTGCGGATAAGGGCTTGCCCCAACGCTTACCGTCTTTGCCTGGGCGTTCAAAATATTCTTGGAAGGTTAGGTAAACGTCTTTAAATTCAGCGCCTGTTGCAATAAGCTTTGAAACAGATTCAACAACTGCTAAATATGCGCTGTGGTAAGGGCTTTGGTCAGCGATAAAGGGGTTATAGCCCCATGACATAAGTGAACAGTCGTTAGTGTGCTTTTGTTCAACGCTGATTTTTTGTACCATTGCCTGAATAGGTGTTAACTGATACTTACCGCCAAAGGGCATAAGTACTGTGCCTGCGCCTATTGTAGAGTCAAACTGTTCGGAAAGACCACGCTTTGAGCAAATGTTAAGGTCGTCAGCAATGGCTTTATAGGCTTCACTAAACGAGTCAACAACTGCCTTTGGCATAAGCTGTGGCTTTTCGGGTGTGATTGTAATGTGCTTTTCAGCACCGTTTGAATTTAAGAATTCACGGCTTAAATCAACAATTGTTTTACCGTTCCATTTCATTCTAAGTCTGGGCTCAGCTTTAACTTCGGCCACAACGACTGCTTGTAGATTTTCACTTTCGGCAAGAGCTAAAAACGCATCAACGTTTTCTTTTTCAATTACAACTGCCATTCTTTCTTGCGATTCACTGATTGCAAGCTCGGTACCGTCAAGGCCCTCATATTTTTTGGGTACAGCGTTAAGGTCAATTTCAAGACCGTCAGCCAATTCACCAATAGCAACCGAAACACCGCCTGCGCCGAAGTCGTTACAGCGCTTAATCATTTTGGTTGCAATGGGGTTTCTAAACAAACGCTGAAGCTTGCGTTCTTCTGGTGCGTTACCCTTTTGAACCTCGGCGCCACAGCTTTCGAGTGATTCTAATGTGTGCGATTTTGAAGAACCTGTCGCACCGCCGCAGCCGTCACGACCTGTTGAGCCGCCAAGTAAAATTACAACATCACCCGCTTCGGGACATTCACGGCGAACATTTTCTTCGGGAGCAGCAGCAATAACGGCGCCAATTTCCATACGCTTTGCGGCATAGCCTTCGTGGTAAATTTCATCAACAATGCCTGTTGCAAGACCAATTTGGTTACCGTAAGAAGAATATCCGTCAGCAGCTGTTGTAACAATTTTTCTTTGGGGTAATTTACCCGCCATAGTTTCCTTAACGGGCTTTAATGGGTTTGCGGCACCTGTAACACGCATTGCGCCGTAAACGTAGCTTCGGCCTGAAAGTGGGTCACGAATAGCACCGCCAATACAGGTTGCAGCACCACCAAAGGGCTCAATTTCGGTGGGGTGGTTGTGTGTTTCGTTTTTAAAGAGTAAAAGCCATTTTTCAGTTTTACCTTCAACTTCAACGTCAATTTTAACTGTACAAGCGTTTATTTCTTCAGACTCATCAAGTTTTTCAAGCTTGCCGTCTTTTTTAAGCTGACGAACAGCAATTGTAGCCAAATCCATAAGGCAAATTGGCTTGGTGCGACCTAAGTTTTTACGAACCTCTAAATATTCGTTATAGGTGCTTTGCAAAAGCTCGTCTTCAAAAACAACGTTATCAATATTTGTTAAGAAGGTTGTATGACGGCAGTGGTCAGACCAATATGTGTCTATCATACGAATTTCGGTAATGGTGGGATTGCGATTTTCCGACTTAAAATAATTTTGGCAAAATGCAATATCGTCGGTATCCATTGCAAGACCGTAATTCTTAACAAAATCGGCAAGACCTTTTTCATCAAGGTCAATAAAGCCCTCAAGAGTTTCAACAGTTGTGGGAATATCATAATCAACCTTTAAGGTTTTGGGAAGCTCTAAAGCGGCTTCACGGGCTTCTACGGGGTTGATTACATACTTTTTAATTGCCGCAATATCATCAGCACTTACTTTGCCGTAAATGCAATAAATTTTTGCGGTTTTAACTGTGGGGCGTTCCTTTTGAGAAATAATCTGAATACATTGTGCGGCACTGTCAGCACGCTGGTCGTATTGACCGGGTAAATATTCGGTTGCAAAAACAGTTGCGCCGCTAGTTTCAATTTCAGCAGTAGCAATATCAAGCTGTGGCTCGGAGAAAACAGTGTTTACTGCATAGTCAAACAATTCTTTTTCAATGTTTTCAACGTCATAACGGTTAATTACACGAACGTCAGTTACGGTTTTAATTTGTAAAAGACCGTTAATATTGCTTAAAAGACCTTTAGCTTCGTTAGCAAGCTCTTTTTTCTTTTCAACATACACACGGTAAACCATTTATTTAACCTCCATTGCTTTTTTGCCAATATCTTTACGGTAATAAGCATTTTCAAATTTAACGAAATTTACTTTACCGTAAGCGGCGTTTATTGCTTCGCCAAGACTTTCAGCAGTTGCTGTAACGCCAAGAACTCGGCCTCCTGCGGTTTTTAAAGTACCATCAACTAATTTGGCGCCTGCAACATAAACGCTGTCCTCGACCGATTTATCAATAATTAAATCAAAGCCGCTTTCGTACTTTTGCGGGTAACCGAGGGATGCCATAACGACACAGGCGGCGGCGCCATTTTTTAATTTAACTTCACAGTCACTTAAAGTACCGTTTGTTGTAGCTTTCATAACTGTTAATAAATCACTTTCCAAAAGGGGAAGAACAACCTGTGTTTCGGGGTCACCAAAGCGGCAGTTGTATTCAATTACCTTAGGTCCTTTAGGGGTCAGCATTAAGCCGAAATAAAGGCAACCCTTAAAGGTGCGGTTTTCGGCATTCATTGCATTCATTGTAGGAATAAATATTTTTTCCATACATTCCTTTGCAACGGCTTCGGTATAGTAGGGGTTGGGCGCAATTGTGCCCATACCACCGGTATTTAAGCCCCTATCACCATCTAAAGCTCGTTTATGATCCATTGAGGAAACCATCGGAACAACAGTTTTACCGTCTGTAAAGGAAAGAACAGACACTTCTGGCCCTGTTAAAAATTCCTCAATAACAACGTTATTGCCGCTTTCACCGAAGATTTTATCCGCCATCATAGAACGAACAGCTTCTTTAGCATCCTCACGGGTTTCAGCAATGATAACACCTTTACCAAGCGCCAAGCCGTCAGCCTTTATAACTGTGGGAATGGGGGCTGTATCAAGATATTTAAGTGCAGCATCCAAATCACTGAATACCTCATATTCAGCGGTTGGAATGTTATATTTTTTCATAAGATTTTTTGAAAAAACCTTACTACCTTCGATAATTGCAGCAGCCTTGTTAGGACCAAAGCAGTCAATACCTATTTCGTTAAGAGCATCAACACAGCCAAGCACTAACGGGTCATCGGGTGCTACAACCGCATAATCAATTTTATTGTTTTTTGCAAAATCCACAATTGCAGAAATGTCCTTAGCGGCAATGTTTATAAGTGTAGCATCATTTGCCATACCACCATTACCCGGTAAAGCAAAAATTTCGGTTATTTCTTTATTTTCTTTAAGCTTTTTAATGATGGCGTGTTCACGACCGCCACCACCTACGACCATTATTTTCATTGAAATAACTCCTTAATAAATGGGGAACTGTGCGCAAAGCTGTTGAACTTCATTTGAAATACGTTCCTTGTTGCCTTCAAAGTCGTCAATAACTTCACGAATCCATTTAGCAATTTTTACCATTTCGGCCTCTTTAAAGCCACGGGTTGTAACTGCAGGTGTACCAATACGAAGACCGCTTGTAATAAAGGGAGACTGTGGGTCATTAGGAATGGTATTTTTATTTGCAGTAATGTGAACCTCGTCAAGACGTTGTTCAAGCTCTTTACCTGTAATACCTTCATCTACAAGATTTAAAAGCATTAAGTGGTTGTCAGTGCCATTTGAAACAAGCTTAAAGCCTTCTGCCTTTAAAGCTTCAGCAAGCGCTGCGGCATTTTTAACAACCTGTTGTTGATATTTTTTATATTCATCAGTAAGTGCTTCACCAAAAGCAACAGCCTTAGCGGCGATAATGTGCATTAATGGGCCGCCTTGAGTACCTGGGAAAACTGCCTTATCAATTTTCTTTGCGAGTTCTTCATCGTTAGTAAGAATAAGACCACCTCGTGGACCACGAAGGGTTTTGTGTGTTGTAGAGGTAACAACGTGTGCATAGGGCACGGGTGACGGATGAACACCTGCGGCAACAAGACCTGCAATGTGTGCCATATCAACCATTAAATAAGCGTTAACAGAATCAGCAATTTCACGGCAACGCTTAAAGTCAATAATTCGTGAATATGCGCTTGCGCCAACAACAATTAATTTTGGCTGACATTCATTTGCAATGCGTTGCATTTCGTCATAGTCAATCATTTCAGTCTCATTGTTAACACCGTAAGGTACAATGTTAAAATATTTACCTGAAATATTAACGGGTGAGCCGTGTGATAAATGACCGCCCTGCTGTAAATTCATACCCATAACGGTATCACCTGGGTTTACAAGTGCAAAAAATGTAGCAAGGTTAGCGTTTGCGCCGCTGTGTGGCTGAACGTTTGCAAAGTTACAGCCAAAAAGCTTTTTAACACGTTCCCTTGCAATTTCTTCAACAACGTCAACACAGTAGCAACCACCGTAGTAACGCTTTGAGGGATAGCCCTCAGCATATTTATTAGTTAAAACACCGCCTGCGGCAAGTAGAACTGCTTCGGAAACAATATTTTCAGAAGCGATTAGTTCAATATTGTGACGTTGGCGCATAAGCTCGTTTTCACAAGCGGCGGCAACCTCGGTATCATAGTTTTTAAGTTCTTCAAAAAAGTTCATTATAATATTTTCTCCTAAAAATTAGTGGTGGAATAAGCGCATTCCTGTAAATGCCATTGCAATGCCATATTTGTTACAGCATTCTATAACTGCATCATCACGGATTGAACCGCCAGGCTCTGCAATATAACAAACACCGCTTCTGTAAGCGCGTTCAATATTGTCATCAAAGGGGAAGAAAGCGTCCGAGCCTAAAGCAACACCCGAAATAGTTTTAAGGTAGTCTTTAATTTCATCATCAGTTAAAGGTGCAGGCTGTGTTTTAAAGTATTTTTGCCAATTTCCGTCAGCGCAAACGTCTTCTTCGTTGCGGTTAATATAACCGTCAATAACGTTATCGCGTGTGGGACGGGCAATGCTGTCCAAGAATGGAAGGTTTAACACCTTGTCATGCTGACGTAAAAACCATGTATCAGCTTTACTACCTGCAAGACGGGTACAGTGTATACGGGACTGCTGACCTGCGCCAACGCCAATTGCTTGACCGTCAACTGCAAAGCAAACCGAATTGGACTGTGTATATTTTAAGGTTATAAGTGAAATTATTAAATCACGTTTTGCACTATTAGGTAAATTCTTATTTTTAGTTACAAGGTTAGAAAGCAATTCCTCATCAATTTTAAAGTTATTGCGGCCTTGTTCGAAGGTGATGCCGTAAACCTGCTTGGTTTCCTGAGGGGCAGGAACATAGTTAGGGTCAATTTTAACAATGTTATAGTTACCATTACGCTTTGATTTTAAAATTTCAAGTGCTTCAGGCTCATAGCCGGGGGCAATAATACCGTCAGAAACCTCACGCTTAATTAGCTTTGCGGTAGTAACGTCGCATACGTCGGAAAGTGCTACCCAGTCACCGAAAGAGCACATACGGTCAGTACCGCGAGCTCTT
>JAGAQV010000013.1 GCA_017622555.1 Clostridia bacterium | reverse complement strand
TACCGTGGACTTCTGCGACACTCTGGCGGCACTTCTGCGAAAGGCGAAGACGGAACAGAGCAAAAACAGCTTGAAGTACGGCCCACTGTATTCCCTTAACTACTACAAGGAAGTAAGGGAAAAGAACCGGGTCTACTACGAGGTGTACAGCCTGCCGAGAACCGAGGAAGTACCGGAGGGGTATAAGGAACTGTCTATGGTCTGTGTAAGACCGGACGGAGCCTTTGAATCCCCCGCAACGGTGAGCAGCGTTTGCCGCAGGGCAAGGAAGGTAATGCCTGATCTTGGAGAGTTCCATTTCCATCTGCTCAGACATACCTTTACCACCAATCTGCTGACCAATGGCGCAGCACCGAAGGATGTGCAGGAGCTTCTGGGCCACTCTGATGTAGGAACTACTATGAATATCTATGCCCACGCAAACCGGGAAACGAAGCGATCTTCCGCCCGGATGCTCGACCAAGTAGTAAGCTGAGCATAAAAAAGTTTCCCTTGTTTTTCCTCATAAGGGAAGAATCAAGGGAAACTACATAAGGCAAGAAGCAAAACAAGCGAAAAACCACCATATACTGCTGTTTTTAAGTGGTTTTAGAGGATTTGTTAGATAAATTCCAATTTATCGAATAGATGATATTTGTTTAGAAAAGGGTTTTAGGTTCGCCTAACAAGTGGAAAATGTGCCGTACATTTTCCCTGCTTGTTACGGTATAAGACAAAATTAAACGGATGTGTAGAATTTCTGCACATCCGTTTTACTATCTCAAAAAGAAAATTATTTAAAAAGTGATATTGTGAGACAGGTCTCACAGTGTTATTTTGCCTAATGGCAAAGTGATATTAAAACCTAACGGTTTTAGTGATATTTTATTCGCCAATAAACTGCCGAAGGCAATATCACTTGGATTTTAGTCCAAATATCACTGAGAAGCAATATAACTCGCATTTAGGCGAATAAAACTGGCGTTGTATCCTTACGGGTACAACGCCTAAAAGGTCGCTTTTTTATTTTATTTCATATTGATAATCAAAAAAGTAAATTATTCCGTTCTCATAAGATACTGCTCTTCTATTTTCGCCGTATTCGGTTGCGCGTATGTTTTCATAAGCAATACACACTGCCAAAAATCCAAAAATAATACAGCAGGTTACCACAAAGGAAATATAAAATTTTCTTATTCCGTTTTTCATTTTTATCCCCTATTTTAATGTATTTAAAAGTTCTACAAGGCTGTCACCCACTAGCTCGGCCGAATATTTTGCCTCATCAAGACTATTCATATCAGTACCAAATTCAATAAGCATTGAACCCTTACAAAGTGACTGGTTATATCTACTGGATGAAAGAGACAACGGACGCGCAAGGGTTGGGTACTTAGCTTCCATTGTTTGCTGTAATTTTAAGGCCAATTTTAAATTTTCCTGCCAATTTGGATGGTTTTTAATGCTTCCGCTTTGGCTACCCATTACAAGCATTACCTGTGCCGCCTTTTTGCCGTTAATTTTAGTAACAAGCTTTGCCTTGTCACTGCCTGAAACAGCTACGGAATCTCGGTGTAAATCAAGCACAATTTTAATGCTTTTATATTTTTTAAGGTAACTGTTTACCGTTTGGGCACTTCGGCTGTAGCTTCCATTATATTGCGGGTGGTCGTGCTGTGTTTTGTCGTGCAGGGTTTTTATTCCTGCATTATTAAGTTTTTTAGCAATTATTTCCCCTATTGCCACCATATTTTTTGCGTTGTCGGTTGTGCGGGAAGAGTGATTAACCCCATAGGTTTTAGTATCCTCTTCTAAAAAAGTTTCGGTGGTGTGGGTGTGCATTATAAGCACTTGCGGTTCGTTATTTTTTTCAATTTTAAAACTTAATTTTGATGCTAATAAATTTTTTATATTTATACTAAGTCCCGTACTGTTTTTCATATAAACACCGTTATAAGAAAGTGGCGCTGTGTAGGGTGAAATATATTTTTCAATTACATTACCCTTTACCGCTTCGGTTGAAGCGGGTTTTGAATTTTCGGTTACTTGTTGTGAAGAAGTAATTTGTGTAGGATTTGAAGTAGTTTCGGTGACGCTTTCAGCTTTTATTTCTTCATTTTTTTGATTGCTAAAAACAAAAAGATTATCCGAAAAATTTGAAATTGAAAAGATGTCGGTTAATGGCGGTTTTTTATATGCTACAATTTGGTAAAAGGTTGAAATTATAAGGCCTATGCATAAAACGTAAGAAATCAAAAGTCTTGCTATTGCTTCACGCTTTTGCATAACATCACCGCCCCTAATAATAATATGCAAAAACGGGAAAATTATACCAATTCAAGTAGTATTTCAGGTTCAATTCCGGGCTGTAAATAAATGTTTAAGCAACGTGCTAAAATTTCACTTATTTTATCACTTAAAAGGTCACATTCCTTTGGGGTTACAACCAAATTTTCGCTGTCGTTTGGAAACTGAATAACAGTGGGAACACCTATTGCAACTACATTTACTCCAAGTGTATTTTTGCTTAATTCCTTACGCCTGTTTTTTACACCCGACCCCGGCGCAATTCCGCTGTCGGTAAACTGAACAGTCCTGAAAATTCGGTCCTTACTTTTGGCACAAAGAGCGTCTATAACAATTACTGTATCGGTATTGGTTTTTTTAACAACCGAAGTTAAAATTTCCTGCACTTCAATGCCTGTTTTTCCTAAAACGTCAGGTGCTAAAACTGACACACTTTTTAAATTTTCAAGACCTATATTTTTGGCAAATTCACCCATTATATGTCGTGTAGCTAAAATCTTTTCAGCAGTTTTAGGGCCTATAGAATCTGCCGTAATATTACGGTTTCCAAGCCCTACTACAAGCACATTATTACGTGATTTTATAAGCAAATTCATTGCTTTTAAAAATTGCTGTTCGAAAGGACTGAAATCAACAATTTTTTCTAAATTTTCAAAATAAACGGTGGCATATTTTCCACTTGGCTTATCAACGTTTTCATTATCTGAAATTTCTGCAAAATGAAGTTCAAAACTACCGTTTTTTTCACAAAAATAATTATCTTTTTCCGAAAAATTTAAACTTTCAGCGGCAAGGTCTGTTCTTATCCCCATTATTTTCTCCTTTTTGTTTAAAACTGTTGCAAAAATATTATGCTTATGATATACTAATATAAATATAATATATAATAATATTAAAATATAAGGAAGGTTAAAGGAATGTCTGCTAATCCATTAAACGAAATTTGGGCAGCTATTTGCGACGAATGTAAAAAAACTATTTCAGAAGTTTCTTTTAATTGCTTTTTTAAGGATTTAGTTCCTGTGCAAATCAGTGACGGCGAATTTATACTTTCAATTGATGATTATTATAAAAGAGGTATGGTTGAAAATCTTTATTCTGAAAAGATTGATAATGCCATTAAAACCGTTATGGGACTTGAACTTAAGTGCCGCATTGTTTTAGAAGAGGATGAAGAAAAAATCTTAAAAGCCGAACAACAAAGCGAGGGTCTTTCCTTTGAAGATTTTTTTACCTTCCAAAACTTTATTGTTGGCTCAACCAACCGTTTTGCTCATGCTGCTGCACTTGCTGTTGCTGAAGCGCAGTTTCCACAGCCAACGTTTAACCCCCTTGTAATTTACGGTCCTTCAGGTGTTGGTAAAACCCATTTGATGCTGGCAATTAAAAACCATATTAAGAAAAAATATCCCCAAAAGGTCGTTAAATTTGTTCGTGGTGAGGAATTTACGAACAAATTTATTGAAGCCTTAAATCAGGGTAAGCTTGGTCTTCCTCTTGTTGAAGAATTTAGAAGTGAATACCGCAACGTTGACGTTTTACTAATTGATGATATTCATTTTATAGCAGGTAAAGAAAGCACACAGGAAGAATTTTTTAATACCTTTAATGCCCTTTACCAAAACAATAAACAAATTGTTGTAACTCTTGACAGACCTGTTAAGGAAATTAAAACTTTGGATGACCGCATTCGTTCACGCTTTGAGGGTGGCTTTTATGGTGACATTACTCCGCCCGACTTTGAAACAAGAGTTGGTATTTTAAATAAAAAGGCAGAACAAGTTGGCATTCAACTTGACGATTCTTTAATTTATTATATTGCCGAACATATTAAGTCAAACACACGTCAGCTTGAGGGCGTTATTAAAAGACTTCACGCTTATATTACAATTCAAAATAAAACACCTAATATTTCAATTGTTCAATCTATTATTCGTGACGTTATATCTGACGACAAGCCTGAACCAATTAAAGTTGAAAATATTATTACCGAAGTTGCACGAACCTATAATGTAAGCGAAGCGGAAATTTTATCAAACCGCAAAACCGCTAATTTGGTTTTAGCAAGACAGGTTGCAATGTATATTGCCCGCCAAACCACTGACCTTTCGTATAAAGCAATTGGTGAAAGCTTTGGTAAGGACCACACAACTGTTCTTTATAACGTAAACCGCATTGAAGAATTTTTGAAGGACAAGCCCTACCAAAAGGAACTTGTTGAAGATATTATTAAAAATTTACGCAACAATGCAAATGGCGGTTACTAACAAAATTAACCTTAATTAAGTGTTAATAAGCAGTGGATATTTGTGGATAAATTTTTTAACCCTTATTTATTAACTTTTTATAAAGTTTTTTACTAACATGCAAAAGCCTTATTAATAAAAGGCTTGTACCACTTATTAACCGTTTTAACACCCCTTATTACTACTGTTATTTTTTAAATCTCTTTTAGGAGGATTTTTCATGAAATTTATTGTTGAACGCGCAAAATTACTCGAAGCAGTTTCAAAGCTTCAAAGCGTTGTAGGTTCTAAAACCTCAATGCCGGTTCTTGAAGGTATTTTAATTTCAGCCGAACAAGGTAAAATTACTTTAATTTCATATAATCTTGAAATGGGTATGAAAAAAGAAATTTATGCAAAGTGTGACGAAATAGGCGATATTGTTATTGGTGCACGTCTTTTGGCTGATATTTTAAGAAGAATGAATGGTGTTCAGGTTGAAATTTCAGCTGATAGTCGCCTTAATTGTAATATTAAATGTGGCGAGGCCACCTTTGATATTATGGGTATGGCTGCAACTGACTTTCCCGAAATTCCTACAGTTTCGGCTGAAAACAGTTTCCGCGTTGATGGTAAGTTGTTTGCCGCAATGAAAAAGGGTACATCTTTTGCTGCAGCTCAAAACGAAGGAGCAAAGCCAATTCTTACAGGTATTAATATTTCCGTAAACGACGGCTTTATTCAATTTGTTGCTATTGACGGTTATCGCTTGGCAATTAAGAAGGAAAAGGCTGAAAATATTAAAAATTTGGAATTTACCGTTACAAGTAAGGCTTTAAATGAAGCTGTAAAGCTTATTGATGATGACAGCGAAGATATTGAAATAAATGTTGGTAGCCGTCTTATTGGCTTTAACATTAAAGGCTATACCTTTATTTCCCGTCTTTTAGAGGGTGACTTTGTTAATTATCAAAAAACCTTACCTTCTGATTATAAGCAAAGGGTTGTTGTTAACACACGTGATTTAATTAACACTATTGAACGTGTTTCCTTACTTATAAGCGAAAGCTTTACAACACCTATTCGTTGCTATTTTAACGAGCTTAACGTTGTTTTCACCTGCGCTACCGCAATGGGACGTGCAACCGAAACCTTTAATATTAAGCTTGAGGGCGAAAATTTTGAAATCGGTCTTAACAGCCACTATCTTTTAGATGTTTTAAAAGCTATTGAAGATGAAAATATTCAAATTCTATTCAACGGCCCAAATGCAGGCGTTCTTATTGTTCCTGTTGATAACGATAACTTTAAATATATGATTATGCCCATGAGGTTAAAATAATGGATTTTGAAAAAATTTTTATAAAAGAAGATTTTATTCGCCTTGACAGCGCAATGAAGCTTGCAAATTTAGTAGTAACCGGTGGACACGCCAAAATTGTTATTCAAGACGGCGAGGTTAAGGTTAACGGTGAGGTTTGCACAATGCGCGGTAAAAAACTTTATAAGGGCGACAAGGTAACCTTTGACGGCCAGGGCTTTGAAATTATATGAGGGTCTTAAGTTTAAAGTGCAAAAGTTTTCGTAATCTTAAGGAAATTGAAATTATACCCTGTGAAGAAACCAACGTTATTTGCGGTGAAAATGCTCAGGGTAAAACAAATTTACTTGAAGCAATTTGGCTTTTTACGGGTGCTAAAAGCTTTCGCACTAATAAGGATGCTGACTTTTTGCAGTTTGGCAGTCAAAAAGCTGTAACTGAACTTAAATTTTTAAGCGAAGAAATTGAAAATGAAGCCGAAATAACCTTTACCGATAAGCGCAGGGTTAAATTTAATCAAAAAAAATTATCAAGCGCTTCAGGTATGGCAGGTAAATTTAATGCTGTTATATTTTCACCTGTTGATTTAAGCCTAGTGGCTGACGGTCCTGCAGTAAGAAGACGTTTTTTAGACACGGCAATAGGTCAAATTTATCCGTCTTATATAACACTTCTTCGCAATTATTTAAGGGCGGTAGGTCAGCGTAACAAGGTTATTAAGGAATTTAAATATGATTCTACCCTTTCAATAATGCTTGACGTTTTTGAAGCCGAAATTGCTGAAAACGGTGAGAAAATTACCGAATACCGTCAGCGTTATATAAAAACGCTGAATGAATTTTTACCAAAGGTTTATGACGGTATATCGGCAGGCAGGGAAGAATTAACCACAAAGTATATATATTCCTTTGACGGTGATTTTTTAGAAGCTTTAAAGGAATCACGAAAAGAGGATATGTATACGGGTGTTACAAGTATTGGTCCCCACCGTGACGATATTGATTTTAAAATAAACGGCATTTCGGCCAGAAAATTTGGGTCGCAAGGGCAAAAGCGAAGTGTTGCATTAGCAGTAAAGCTTGCCGAAGCCGAGGTTATTACAAAAAACACGGGTGAATGCCCCATAATTTTACTTGATGACGTTATGAGTGAGCTGGACAGCACCCGACAAAATTATATTTTAAACCATATAAAAGGTATGCAGTCTTTTATAACCTGCTGTGATGACCAAAGTGTTAAAAATTTAATTGCAGGTAAAAAATTTATTGTTAAAGACGGAAGTGTACTGTAATGTATATACATTTAGGTAACGAAATTGTGGTTAGGGAAGATGAAATTGTAGGTATTTTTGATTTGGATACAACCACTGTTTCAAAGCATTCACGTAAATTTTTAGAAATTAGTGAAAAACAAAAAAAGGTTATAAATGTAAGCTATGAATTACCTAAAAGCTTTGTAGTAACAAAGGATAAAAAAGTTTACATTTCACAAATTTCCACTGCGACATTACAAAAAAGGTCAAATATTTTATAAAAAATTATTTTTGAAGCTTTGTGAAAGGAAGTTTTGAATGAATAACGAAATTACAACACCTGTAACCGAAAATTATGACGAAAATTCCATACAGGTATTGGAAGGACTTGAAGCAGTAAGAAAGCGCCCCGGTATGTATATAGGATCCACGGGTGAACGCGGTTTACACCACTTGGTGTATGAAATTGTGGATAACTCGATAGACGAGGCGTTAGCAGGTTATTGCGACAAAATTGATGTTGAAATTCTTGACGACGGCATTATAAGAGTAACCGACAACGGTCGTGGTATTCCTGTTGGTATTAACCCGCAAAAAGGTATTCCGACAGTTACCGTTGTATTTACCATTTTGCACGCAGGCGGTAAGTTCGGCGGTGGCGGATATAAGGTATCAGGCGGTCTTCACGGCGTTGGTGCCAGCGTTGTTAACGCCCTTTCAAACTGGCTTGAGGTTGAAGTTAGGGACGGTAAAAATGTTTACAAGCAGCGTTATGAAAAGGGCGCTATTGTAACTGACCTTACTGTTATTGGTGAAACTAATGAAACCGGTACAACCGTTACCTGTAAGCCTGACCCCACAATATTTACCGATACTACCACATATGATTATGATATTTTGCTTAATCGTTTAAGAGAGCAGGCATTTTTGAATGCAGGTATTCGTATTGTTTTAACTGACAAGCGTACTGATGAAACCATTCCCACCATTAATAAGAGCGATGATCTTTGCTTTGAGGGTGGTATTAAGTCGTATGTTGAATATTTACTTGCAGGTATTAAAAAGGAAAGCTTAATTAACGACGTTATTTATCTTTCAGGCAGTAAAGGTGACGAAACCGCTGAAATAGCGCTTTTGTGGTCTACCGCTTATGATAATAAGATTCTATCCTTTGCAAATACCCTTCACACCATTGACGGTGGTACACACGAACAGGCATTTCGTCAAACTGTTACACGTGTTGTAAACAAATATGCGCACGATTTTAAGAAACTTAAGGAATCTTCTGATAATCTTAAGGCCGACGATATTATGGAAGGCTTGGTTGCCGTTGTTTCGGTTAAGCTTGCCGATGCGCAGTTTGAAAGTCAAACCAAAGCAAAGCTTGGTAATACTTCAGTTGGTCAGTTGGTACGTGATATTGTAAATGACCAGCTTTATAAATTCTTTGAAGAAAATCCTGCTGATTCTAAAATTATTATTGATAAGGCAATTGCTGCATCTAATGCCCGTGAAGCCGCACAAAAGGCTCGTGAAGCATCACGTAATAAGGCAGGCATTGGCAGTAAAACAAGAATGCCTGAAAAATTAACTGATTGTATTTCAAACGACCCCACAAAAACTGAAATTTACATTGTCGAGGGTGATTCGGCAGGTGGTAGTGCTGTTGAAGGAAGAAATGCAACATATCAGGCAATTTTACCACTTTGGGGTAAAATGCTTAACGTTGAAAAAGCAAGAGAAGACAAGGTTTATGGTAACGATAAGCTGACACCCGTTATTACCGCACTTGGTACAGGTATTGGTGAAAACTTTGATATAAATAAGCTTCGCTACGATAAAATTGTTATTATGGCCGATGCTGACGTTGACGGTAGTCATATTAGAACACTTTTATTAACGTTTTTCTTCCGTTATATGCCACAGCTTATTGAAACAGGTCATATTTATTTGGCACAGCCGCCTCTTTTCCGCATTTCAAAGGGTAAGCAGCATTTTGATGTTTTTACCGATGAGGAAAAGGCGCTTAAGGTTGAAGAGCTTGGCGCAGGTGTTGATGTTCAGCGTTATAAGGGTCTTGGTGAAATGGACCCCGAACAGCTTTGGGAAACTACACTTGATCCCGAAAGAAGAACCTTCTTGCAGGTTACTATGGCGGATGCCGCCTTAGCTGACGAAACCTTTACTATTTTGATGGGTGAAGAGGTTGAGCCCAGACGTAAGTTTATTGAAGATAACGCAGTTTATGCGACAGATCTTGATATTTAAGGAAAGGAGAGAGAAAATTGGCAAAACAAGAAAAGGTTTATTGGCCTGAAAGTAATGAAACCAACATTATTCCTGTTGAAATTACTGATGAAGTAAAGCAAAGTATGCTTCAATATTCAATGTCGGTACTGGTTGGCCGTGCTTTACCTGACGTTCGTGACGGCTTAAAGCCTGTTCACCGCCGTATTCTTTATACAATGTATGAAAACGGCTTACCCCTGAAAGCAAATATCGTAAGTGTGCCGACACAGTTGGTACCGTACTTGGTAGATACCATCCGCATGGTGATGCCAGTGTTTATGATGCTATGGTTCGTATGGCGCAGGATTTCTCACTCCGTTATCCTTTGATTGACGGTCACGGTAACTTTGGTAATATTGACGGCTATCCCGCTGCTGCTTACCGTTATACTGAATCCCGTATGAATCGATTATCCTACAGTATGCTTGATGATATCAAGAAGGATACTGTTGATATGATGCCCAACTATGACGACCGTTTAGAAGAGCCTGAGGTTTTACCCGTTCGCTTCCCTCAACTCTTAGTTAACGGTTCTTCTGGTATTGCGGTTGGTATGGCTACTGAAATTCCTCCTCATAATTTGGGTGAAGTTATTGACGCTATGTGTTGCCTTATTGACAACCCTGATGCTGATTTGCCCGAGCTTTGCGAGCATATTAAGGGACCTGACTTCCCAACAGGCGGCATTATTATGGGTAGAAGCGGTATTCGTGCCGCTTATGCAACAGGCCGCGGTAAAATTGTTGTTCGCGGTAAGGCTGAAATAGAGGAAACAAAAAATGGTAAATTCCGCATAGTTATTACCGAAATTCCCTACAAGGTACGCAAAAAGGATTTAGTTAAGCATATTTACGACCTTGCCGCTGAAAAGAAAATTGAAGGTATTGACGACGTTGTTGACTATTCTTCACAGCGTGACGGCGGTATGCGCATTGTTGTTGACATTAAAAAGGATGCTAACCCTCAGGTTGTGCTTAACAAAATTTATAAAAATACTGCTTTACAAAGCACATTCGGTGCAATTTTACTTGCAATTGTTAACGGTAAGCCTCAAATTTTAACCTTAAAGGAAATGCTTCAAAACAGCATTGACTTCCAGTATGAAATTATTCGTCGCAGAACTGAATTTGACCGCAAGAAAGCGGCTGAACGTGCTCATATTTTAGAGGGCCTCAAAGTTGCGCTTGATTTTATTGATGAGGTTATTGCAATTATTCGTGCAAGCAAAACTATTGCCGAAAGTAAGGAAACCTTGTCACAGCGCTTTGGTCTTGATGATATTCAGACCACCGCTATCGTTCAAATGCAGTTAGGTAAACTCGCTGGTCTTGAAAAACAAAAAATTCTTGATGAACTTCAGGAAAAATTAGATTTCATTAAAGAATGTGACGAGATTCTTGCATCCCGCGATAGAATTTTGGATATTGTTAAGACTGAAAGCCTTAATCTTCGTGATAAGTATTCCGACGAACGCCGTACCGAGATTTCAGATGTTCTGGGTGAGGTTGATATTGAAGACCTTATTCCCGAAGAAGAATGTGTGCTTACAAAAACAGTTAATGGTTATATTAAGCGACTTCCTGCAGACACTTATAATGTTCAAAACCGTGGTGGTCGTGGTATTACCGGTATGACAACCCGTGAAGACGACATTGTTGAAAATATGTTTGTATGTTCTTCTCACGACTATGTAATGCTGTTTAGTAACCTTGGTCGTATGTATCGCATTAAGGCGTATGAAATTCCTGAAGGTAGTCGTACCTCAAAGGGTATGAATATGGTTAATATTGTACCTTTAATGCCCGGTGAAAAGATTACCGTTATTTTACCCGCAAGCGAGCTTGATGAGGAAAAATACATTGCAATGGTTACCAAGAAGGGTACTATTAAGAGAACAAAGGTTGCTGAATTCAGAAACACCCGTAAGAGCGGTATTGTTGCCATTTCTATTGATGATGACGACGAATTGGCATTTGTAAGAATGACCGACGGTAAACAAAACCTGTTTGTTGCAACTAAAAACGGTCTTGCAATTCAGTTTAAGGAAACCGATGTTCGTGCAATGGGTCGTAATGCCCGCGGTGTTCGCGCTATCAATATGAGAAGCGGTGACGAGGTTGTTGATATGGCAGTAACCGAGGCAGACACCAAGATTCTTACCATTACCGAAACAGGTTATGGACGTATAAGCCCGATAAGTGATTACCGTATTCAAACCAGAGGCGGTAAGGGTCTTACCAACTACCGTACCGAAAAATATGGTGCTGTTGCGGCAACTATACCTGTAACCGGTGAAGAAGATATTATCATGATAGCTTCCAATGGTATTGTTATTCGTATATTCTCAGGCGATATTTCAACATTTAGCCGTCCTGCAAAGGGTGTTCGTGTAATGCGTGTGGCTGAGGGTGAGAAGATTTTGTCGGTTGGTCTTGCTGAGCACAACGAAGCCGAGGTTAATGACAAGCCTGAAGAGGCTGATGCCGATGCAGGTGTTGTTGATGCGGCATTGGTTGAGGCTGAAAATAACCAAGCTGACGAAGAAATTATCGAAAACGAGGAAAATTAAACTGCGGTTAAACGGCGCCGCTTAAAAAACGGCGCCGAAATTTTTTGAAAAGGTGAATTTTATATAATGAAATGTCCGCGTTGTAATTTTGAAAGGGAAGAAAACTTTAAGTTTTGTCCGATGTGTGGCACAAGGTGTACTGATTTGCAAAATGAAACACCTGATATGTCTGACTCCCGACTAAATGATGAAGCTGTGTATGCAAATACTACACAAACAACTACTTTTGTAAGGCGTATTCCTTACGGACTTACTGAAAAAACCTATAATGAAAGAAAAGGTATTCGCAAGGTTTCACGCCTAAGCAGTGCTGCGTTCATTTTACTTTCCTTTGTTGGCAGTATTGCATCTTATATTGTTTTTTATACCTTACTTGCGTTAGGTTATACACAGCAGAATGCACTTGCATTTTTAGATGACCCATTTTTTCAGCAATATTTTCAAATTGTTACATCAAGCCTTATGTTTATTGTTCCGTTTACGCTTATTTTCAAGTTTTCAGGCTACAAAATAAGCAATATTGCAAATTTTGGATTACCAAAAACAAAGGCTTGGTTTGGGGTAGTTTTACTTGGTATTGGTTTTTGTGCCTTTGCAAATATTGCAATGGGCTTTGCTTCAAGCATCTTCGAAGCTTTTGGTATAAATTACGAGGTTGATTTTGGCGATAATCCGCAGGGCGTTTTAGGTATAACACTTTCGGTTATAGCAACCGCAATTGTACCAGCTTTAGTTGAAGAATTTGCCTGTCGTGGTATTTTACTTGGTGCACTTCGAAAGTACGGTGACGGCTTTGCTGTTTTAATGTCATCAATTTTATTTGGATTAATACATGGTAATTTTCAGCAAATGCCTTTTGCATTTATGGTTGGACTGATTTTAGGCTTTGTTACCGTTAAATGTAATTCAATTTGGCCGGCTGTGTTTATACATTTTTATAATAATTTTAGTTCGGTTATATTTGATTACGTTTTTTTAGATATGCCTGTTATGGTTCAAAACGTCATTTACACAATTTATACTGTAATTTGCTTGTTTATAGGCTTTATTGGGTTACTTTTATTAAGAAAAAATACCGATATTTTTAAATTTGACGCTTCAAGCACTGAAGCGAGTGAAAAACAAAAATTTAAATGGTTTTTCACAACCGAAATGGTAATAATTTTGGTTGTTATTTGTATACTTGAATCGTTACAATATTTTGTTTAAGGGGAATTTTTATGGCAATGCTTTTACCTTCACCTGAGTATTTTATGTCATCATTCGGTGATGAGGCATTTTTTGGTGGCGCAATTTTAGTTATTTTACTCATAATCTTGTTTTTTGTATTAATTTTCGCTCTCGTTACCTATATTTTTCAAGGCATAGGTATTATGAAAATGCATGAAAAGCTTGGTCTTAAGGGCGGCTGGATGGCATTTGTTCCGCTTTTAAATTCTTATGCTTTTGGTAAAGTGGCTGAACAGTACATAAAACAAGACGGTAAAAAATCGGCAAAGTTTTCAGTAATATTGCTTATTGGTAATATTATAAATATGGGTTTTGCTTTTTGTTCGGGCTTTTTAAGTGGTATTTCTGGTACTTCTGCATCTTTGGGCCTATCCAGTGAGGTTTTGGGTGTTATTGCACTTTTTAGTTTAGCTTTAAGTTTAATTCAACTAACATTTTCAGTAGTATTTTCAGTTGTTGTTTATATTGCTTTATGGCGTATTTTTTCAATATTTAATAATCAAAGCGCAACACTTTTCCTTATACTTTCGTTGTTTATTGGTTTGGTTCAGCCATTCCTTATTTTTGCTATTCGCAATAACGAGCCTTGCTGTGTTGAAACAAAGGAAGAAATACCTGTTGAAGTGGTATAATTGATTATTTTTAATAAAAAGGCGGTAGAAATTTAACAATTTAATTTCTACCGCTTTTTGTTTTAGGTGATAAAATGAACAAGGAATTTATGAAGCTTGCAATTATAGAAGCCAAAAAAGCTGCCGAAAAGGGTGAGGTGCCTGTTGGCGCTGTTATTGTGAAAAACGGCGAGGTTGTTGCCGCTTGTCATAATTTGCGTGAAGAAAAGCAAAATGCACTTTCCCATGCTGAAATGGAAGCAATTAATATTGCCTGTCAAAAGCTTAATAGCTGGCGGCTTGATGACTGCGAAATGTACGTAACTCTTGAGCCGTGTCCTATGTGCACGGGTGCAATTATAAATTCAAGAATTAAGACAGTAATTTTTGGCGCTTACGACAGTAAAATGGGTTGTATGGACAGTGTTATAAATTTGTGCGATTATCCCTTTAATCATAAGGTAGAGGTTTATGGTGGTATTATGGAGGACGAATGCCTCACCGTTTTGCAAAAATTCTTCAAAAATCTTCGTTAAAAAAGCCCTTTTATAGCCATTCAGTTTTTTAAAAACAGGTAAACCTACATAAAATTTAAATAAAATCGCTGAAAAACAGCGTTATTTTTTAGGTTTTAAGTTAAATTTCGGGACAATTTCAAGGTAAATTAGAATTAAAACATAGAGAGATATTGAAAACAGCCCTAAAAGTATTATGTAAACCAAATTGTTTTCTATTTTTAAAAAACGTAAAGCGGTGTTTATTATAAAATTTACTGATAAAGCTGTTATAAAAGGCAGGAATAAATCATTAAAGAATGAAATTTTTGAACGACTTATTTTTACCAATCTGCCTACGTTTAAAAGGCAGGTAAAAAGGTTTGAAAAATACATAATTAAAATAAAACCGTTTATTCCCATTTTTGAAAGCATTATCAAAATTAAAATAATTCTTATGGCGGAATCGCTTATTGCAGTTTTAAAGGTAAACCCTTGCTGGTCAAGCCCTTTTAAAATTCCGTCGCAAATGCTGTCAAGGTACATAAGCGGCACAATTGGTGACAAGGCTTTAAGCAAAAAGCCTACGTCCTGACTTTTATAAAGTAAAAGCCCAATTTTTTCACCGCCAACAAAAAACAAAGCACCACAAAATAAACCGCAAAGTAGGGTTAGCTTTATTATTTTTTCACTTGCTTTTTTAATTATAAGGCGGTTTTGGTTGGTTACAGCTTCACTTATTTCGGGAATTAGTAAGGTCGATACTGAATTTAGTATAGCAGAAGGAAAAAAGAGTATTGGTAAGGCCATGCCTTTTATCATTCCAAATTGTGAAAGCGCATTTGCACTGCTTTGCGGGAATTTTGCTAAATTTTTAGGAACAAGTATGTTTTCACCCGTTCTCAGCAGTGAATTTAAGTACCTTCCGCTTGTTATAGGTACGCTTATATGCAAAATTTTTCTTAACGTGCCGTTTAATGCTTCAGACTTTTGTTTTTTTACTGCTTTTATATCGACAATATACGACAATAAAAGTAATAAAAAGCCAAATGCTTCGGCTAGGGCGTCACCTAAAATAATACCAAAGCAACAGGCGGCAATTCCTTTTTTGATAAAAACGTTTATAAACGATACAATAATAACAATTCTTGCCGCTTGTTCAACAATTTGACCTATTGAATTTGGAATTATTTTGCGTTTTGCTATAAAGTACCCTCTAAAACAAGAGGATACCGCCATAAAGGGAAGAGAAAGAGGTAATATTTTTAATGCCGCTATCGTTCGGCTGTCACCTAAAAGTGTGTTACCTATAAAATCGGCACCAAAATAAATAATAACGCTTGAAATACCCGCTATAATAAGAATAAGCATAATTGCTCGGCACAAAACGTGCTTACAGTTTTGCGGCTTTTCACGGGCAATCTCTTCAGCGCAAAGGCGAGTAACAGCGGTTGAAATACCACTTGTGGCAAAGGTTGAAGCTAATACGTAAACTGAAAAAACAATTTGGTAAAGACCAATACCCTCGCTACCGATTTTACCTGAAAGCCAAACCTTAAAAATAATTCCGGCAAACCTTAAAATTAGGTTTGTTGCGGTTAGCAAGGCCGCATTTTTAATAAAAACACCTTTTTTAATAAAGCATCGCCCCAAAAATAGTATATTAAATTGTATGAGGCGGCGGCTTTGTTAATGAGTATTGAAAAATATGTCATATTTTAGTATAATGTAAAAAAGAAAGGAAGTGATAACATGGCTTCGCCTTTAGCGGATAAGCTTCGTCCAACTGACATTTCAGAGGTTTTCGGTCAAAAGCATATTTTGGCTGACGGCAAGGTGCTAAGAAGAATTATTGATTCTAAGCAAATCCCCAATCTTATTTTCTACGGTCCGTCAGGTGTTGGTAAAACCACAGTTGCTAATATTATTGCTGAAAACTGCGGAAAAAAGCTGTGTTATCTTAATGCAACTACCGCTTCAACTGCTGATATTAAGGATATTATTGCTACAATAGGTACCTTTGAAAGCAGTAATGGTATTTTACTTTATCTTGATGAAATTCAATATTTTAATAAAAAACAACAGCAAATTTTGTTGAGCTACATAGAAAATGGCGATATTACTTTAATTGCATCTACAACCGAAAACCCGTTTTTCTATGTATATAATGCTATTTTAAGTCGCTCAACCGTATTTGAATTTAAAACTCTTTCCCGTGATGATATTATGGGGGTTATAACCCGTGGTCTAAAGCTTGTAAGTGAAGAAAAGGGTAAAGCTATTAATATTAGCGATGAAGCGGTTAAAAAAATATCCATTTCGGCTAACGGTGATGTACGAAAAGCACTTAACACGCTTGAACTGTGTCTGGTTACTGCCGAAACAAGCGATGCCATTACCGTTAGCGATGATTTGCTGGAGGAAATTCTATCGGCGAATTCAGTAAGATATGACCGTGAGGGTGACCAGCATTACGATATTATATCGGCTTATCAAAAATCAATGCGTGGCTCGGATCCTGATGCTGCGGTATATTATCTTGGTCGACTTTTAGCCGCAGGTGATTTACCAAGTGCTTGCAGGCGACTGCTTGTTTGCGCAAGTGAGGACGTGGGTCTTGCTTATCCGCAAATTATTCCAATCGTTAAAGCTGCAGTTGATACTGCAATGATGGTGGGACTTCCCGAAGCAAGAATACCTTTGGCGGACGCCGTAATTTTAGTGGCAACTGCGCCAAAATCAGTAACGGGGCACGATGCAATCGCCGCCGCTATGGCTGATATTGAACGGGGTATTGGCGGCGATATACCACGTCACTTACAAAATAAGCACTATGACGGCGAGGATGCCGAAATTGTCGGTCAGCATTACAAATATCCACATTCTTATCCTGGACATTATGTAAACCAACAATATCTCCCTGATGAGATAAAAGATAAAAAATATTATAATTTTGGGGACAATAAATTCGAGCAAAGCTCAAAAGAATATTGGGACAAGATTAAGAGGTGACAAAATTGAAGGAAAACACCCTGCCTAAAAAAACCACTTTGCTTTGGCAAATTAGGATTATTATTATTACTTTTATTTTAGTTGCGGCGTGCCTTTATTTTGAACCACTTTTTAGTTTTCTTAAAATTTTCGCTATTGTTATAGGAATTATTGGCATAATTTTGGCTTTTTTATATTTGCCATTCTTTTTTAAAAGCTATAAAATCATCTTATCTAACGATGCGGTTATAGTTAAATTTGGTATTATCGTTAAAATTGAGCACATAATGCCTTATAAACGAATGATATATGCCCAAAGCTTTGAAACCCCATTGGCAAGAATTTTTGGTATAGCGGCAGTTCGTCTTAAAGCGGCCCGCAGTTATTTGCTTGTTGCCGAAATTGAAAAGGAAGCGGCACAAACAATAATTGACTTCTTGGCAGAGGGGGAATTAAATGAATAAAACCTTTCGTGCCCACCCTTTAATGATTTTTAATTTTTTAAAGCCATTTTTGTTTGTTTTGTTGATTCCGCTCATCCGTGGGCTTATTCAGTATGCCGCTAGCGGCGAATATGACAGTATTTTATATTTTGAAATAATGTTGCTTATAGGGCTTTTTGCAATTGGCTTTTTGCGTTGGTGGTGCTTTAAGCTTATTTTAAATGAAGAAAAGCACACAATTACGGTTGTAAGCGGTTTGTTTTTCAGACGCACAGCAAAAATTAACGTAGATAGGCTTTCATCGGTTCAAACCAAGCAAAACCCTTTGGAATATATACTTAGGGCAGTAACCTTTAGGCTTAATACTGAAGCCGGCAGTCTTGATAAATCTGATTACGAGTTCAAGTTAAGTGTAAAATCCGCAAAAGAGGTTTCAACCCTGCTTTACGGTAGGGGCGAACAAAAGAAGATTAGATTTTCACTTTTAAAAATTGCAGTTTTGGCCGCAACAACTTCTTCGGCGTTCACGGGTATAATTGTAGGTGTTCCGCTTATTTACAGGGCAGGTAATTTACTTGAAATTGCCATAAGCGATATGCTTTTAAACGAGCTTAATAACCTTTCACAAAAGGTTGAAACCTATTTTCCGCCTGTTGTTAATACAATTTGTATTGCGTTGCTTTTATCATATGCAGTGTCTTTCTTTTATTCGTTATTTAAGTATCTTAATTTCCAGTTAATGCTTGGTAAAGAAAAAATCGAAATGCGTTCGGGCTTATTTGTTCGCACGCGTACAGCTTTTAAAAAGGCGGCTATCAATAGTGTAAGAATTGAACAGTCTTTTTTAATGCTGTTGCTTCGACGCTTTGCAATGCGTGTAAGCGTTGGCGGTTATGGCGACAGCAGAAGCAAGTCTGAAGTGGTTATTCCGCTTGAAAAGGGACAAGAGATTAGAAAGCACTTTGCAGAATATTTACCGTTTTTTAAATGTGACACAGGTGTGTTTATAAAACCAAGACCCACAGCCATTAACCGAAGCAGATTTTTGTTTTTTCCTGGAATATATTTTATTGCCGCAAGCGTTACGGCAATTATAATAGGTAAACGCTTTGAAGATTTTACCCGTTTTGTGTTATTTTGCTTAATTGTTGTATGCGCATTAATATTTGTTCACGCTTGGTTTTGCCTTTTTGAATGCTTTAAAGGTAAAGTTGATTTTGGTGAAAATGTGTTTATTCGCAGTAGAAAAGGCTTTCGTAATTGTGAGTTATACTGTCCAAAGGAAAACGTTGGGGAAATAAAACTCATTCGTTTTCCCGCTGATATGTGGCACCACACCTGTCGTTTGAGGATAACTATCAGAAGCGAACGTGCTGACAGTCTTTGTGTAAGACATCTTGATTATGAAACGGTTAAAAAAACCGTAAACGAATATTTCAATATAAATGCATAAATTCACAGTATTTACCCAAACTAATAAAAATGTTTCACGTGAAACATAGGGGTGATACTGTGAATTTGTTTTTAGAATGTATAAAAGCCTTTGCAGTAGGCGGGGCGCTTTGTGTTATAGGTCAGATTTTAATTGACTGTACACGGCTTACACCTGCAAGAATACTGGTTTCTTACGTTGTGTCGGGTGTTGCACTGACAGGTATAGGGTTATATGGCTCGGTTGTAGATTTTGCAGGTGCAGGCGCAACCGTGCCGCTAACAGGCTTTGGTTATAGTCTTGCAAAGGGTGTTGAAAAAGCTGTTGACGAATATGGGCTGATAGGTGCGTTAAGTGGTGGACTAACCGCTACGGCAGCGGGTATAACAGCGGCTATTTTAATGGGTCTTTTAATGGCGCTGATATTCAAATCACGGGACAAATAAAAAAAGCTTCCGCCTTGGCGGAAGCTTTTTTTATTTGTCAAAACCGTCTTTACCATAACGAATAAACGAAACAACGATTGAAATTACATTAAACACTTCGCAAATAATACCGCCAATTGAAAAGACTACGATGTTATAGCCTAACCATGCGGGTGTGACTAAAAACATACGAACGGTACGAATTTTTTTGCCGTCATCCTTCCAGGTGGCAAGTGTGTATACTATTTGTGCAAACGCTATAAGATAAGAAAAAACCGTTTCCAAAATTTTAATAGCATTCCAAACGCCTGTATAAGTTAATGGCGCAATAGATGATATTAACGGTAATAGTATACAAATTGCGATTAAAACTGGTTTTTTCTTTAGCTTTACGTTTAATAATACGGCAGTATTTATAAAAGATACGGTATTAATCAAAAAGCCGTCAACCGCACCTAAAAATAGGTAGCTTAAGCCAAAACCAAAGGCGGCAAAGGTTTGAACTAAAAACAAATGACGGTTGTTTTTTAGCTGAAAAGAAAAAATTATCGCCACACAGGAAATAATACTTAATATTTGAGCAATTACATCCATTAAATTTAACCTCTTTAAAAAATTCTTAACAATAATAATACAAATTATTCTATATGTCAATCTGATTTTTTGTATTTACAAGCAGTTATTTTATTGTTATAATGAAAATATAAAGTTATGATGTTTCACGTGAAACATTTAGCGTTTCGGAGGTTAAAATGGGAAAAATCATCTCGGTTGTTAATCAAAAAGGCGGTGTAGGCAAAACTACAACTGCCGTTAACCTTGCTGCTGCTGTTGGTATAGCAGGCAAAAAGGTGTTGATAGTTGATGCTGACCCGCAAGGCAATACTACAAGCGGCTACGGTATAGCAAAGAAAAACGTTAAAGTGTCTACTTATGAATTACTTGTAGGCACAGGTAAAATTGAAAACGCTATCGTTGACAGCGGCTTTAGAAAGGTTGATGTTGTTCCTGCATCAATTAACCTAGCTGCAGCCGAGCTTGATTTAATTGAAATTGAAAACCGTCAAGACCAACTTAAAATGGCGCTTGCTGGAGTTCGTGATAAGTATGACTACATATTCATTGATTGTCCGCCATCCTTGGGACTTATCACAATTAACGCTTTAAATGCAAGCGATACCGTGCTTGTTCCTATACAGTGCGAATATTTTGCTCTTGAAGGTCTTTCTCAGCTTATGGCAACTGTTCGTCAGGTAAAGCGCCTTTATAACCCTACACTTGAAATTGAGGGTATTGTACTAACAATGTACGACGGACGTTTGAATCTTACAGGTCAGGTTGTAGGCGAAATCAAGAAGTATTTTTCTGACAAGCTTTACAAAACCGCAATTCCCCGTGCGGTTCGTCTTTCAGAGGCACCGTCCTATGGTATGCCTATTCAATATTACGATAAACGCTCAAAGGGTGCGGCAGCATATAATGATTTAGCTAAAGAATTTTTAAAGAAAAACAGGAGGGCGTAACTGATGGCAGTAAAAAAAGGCGGCCTAGGCCGTGGACTTGATTCTTTATTTAATGAAAATTCTACTGAAGAAAATGGTGTTTTAAAGCTTAATATAAATGATATCGAGCCTAACCGTGAACAACCCCGTAAGGATTTTGACGACGATGCCGTATCTGAGCTTGCAGACAGTATAGCACAACACGGTTTAATACAACCTATTGTGGTTACACCACTCTCAAACGGTAGATATAGTATAGTTGCAGGTGAAAGACGTTGGCGTGCTTGCCGTATGGCAGGGCTTAACGAGGTGCCCGTAATTGTAAAAGATGCTTCTAAGCAGGAACTTATGGAAATTGCTTTAATTGAAAACCTTCAGCGTGAGGATTTAAACCCTGTTGAAGAAGCTTTCGGTTACCGCTCGCTTATAGATAGCTTTGGGCTTACTCAAGAACAGGTTGCTGAGCGCATGGGTAAATCACGTTCGGCTGTTACTAACGCTCTTCGTCTGCTTAATTTAAACGAAGATGAGCTTGATGCTTTGCGCAAAGGTTTAATTACCGCAGGTCACGCTCGTTGCCTCATTGGTATCGAGGATGCTGACATACGTTCTAAAATGCTCACAGCGGCCTGTAACGGTGCTTCGGTTCGTGATCTCGAAAGAATGTCTCAGCTTGCTAAAAAGCCTGTCAAAGCCGTTAAAAAGGAGGAAAAAAACAAGCTTTACGGTGAGGTTGAACTATCCCTCAGAAGTGAGCTTCACCGCAAGGTGAAAATCGTTTCTACCGGAAAGGGTAGAGGCAAAATTACCATTGAATTTTATAGTGATAAGGAACTTTGTGATTTTGCAAACAAACTAACGGATTAATATATGACAAAAAGACTTAGAAGATTAATGCCCTGCAGGGTGTTTCGTCGTAGACCGCCGCCACTTAAATAATGAATTTCTAATTAAATTATTTAAGAGGTGTAAAATTTGTATTATTTATTTTCAATATTAGCTCTACTTTGTTGGAGCGGTTCCGATCTGTTTTCTAAAATGGGCACAAGGGAAAAGGATAAAAACAGTCATTGGAAGGTTGTATTTGCCGTTGGTCTTGTAATGGGTATACATTTCTTTATTACCCTTATCGGCGGCGCAATAATCGACGGTACCGTTGGTGTTGACGGTGTTCATAAAATAGTTGCAAGTCTTTTCTATACCGACTTTAAGTTTATGGACTTTGTAAACTATTTACCTGTTGCGGCGCTTTACATATTAGCAATGGTACTTGGCTATATCGGCCTTCGTTATATCGAACTTTCAATTTCATCCCCAATTTGTAATTCGTCGGGTGCACTTGCATTCCTTTTGTGTGTTATTTTTGGTATTTTCTCGGTTGAGGATATTACCATACCAACCATTATCGGTATTGTTATGATAACTGTTGGTATTGTAGCGCTTGGCTTTGTTGAACAGCATGAGGACGAAGAGGTTAGACAGGCAAGACAGGAAAGAGCAAACCGCAAATATGCAAAAAGTATATTAGCTTTCTTACTTCCTATTTCTTACCTTATAATAGATGCTTTGGGAACAGTTGGTGACGAGTTTATTTTCTCTGATCGTTCTCCCGTTGCAATTACCGACTATGCAGCAAACTCCGCTTTCGAGCTTACATTCTTTATTTTGGCTGTTTTCGCATTCATTTGGGTTAAGCTTGTTAAGAAGGATAGTATATTTAAAGGTAATAAGCACCTTTATCTTGGCGGCCTTTGTGAAACTGTAGGTCAGGTGTTCTATATGGCGGTTATGTTCAGTGACTTTTCTGCAGGTATGGTTATCATTTCAGCCTACTGTGCAATTTCGGTTTTGTGGAGCCGTATATTCTTAAAGGAAAAAATGTCCTGGAAGCATTACGCAGTAATTGCGCTTGTAATTGCAGGTATTATAATTTTAGGATAAATAGTATTTTATAATGTAAAAGCGGTAGAATTTTAAAAGTTCTGCCGCTTTTTATTTTAAAAATCTTTTTTATTTGATTAAGAAACAAAAAATTGCCTATATATATAATAGGAAAGCGGTGTGAATTTTTAACTGATTTTTTATATAAAATTGGGGCTAAAAAAACCACAAAACCCAACATATTGTGGTCAAAAAAATTTTTAAAAAAAGTTTGAAAAAAGTGTTGACAAAAGGGGTTTGGGTGTGGTATTATACTCTAGCGCTCTGCGGAAGCGGGGAGCAAAACGGACCTTGAAAATTAAACAACGACAATAATAAGGACCCGACAATTCTCGAGAGAAATTGAGAGAAAAGTTAAGTACTTTAAAAGTATTGAAGGACAGAATAATGCGT
>JAGAQV010000012.1 GCA_017622555.1 Clostridia bacterium | reverse complement strand
TAAGAGGCTTGTCCCTTGCGGAATGCTGCGCGGGATGCAAGCTTAGCCCAGGCGCTCATAATTCCTTTACCTTCTGGCAGATGATTTCGGGGCAATTTGACCCATTGATACTTCATCAAGCATTTCACAAGCGACACCTCCTTCATTTTTATATAAAAATAGGCGACCTCAATAAAGAAGCCGCCCAGCAAATCATCCTTATTAAATTCTAACAACCAGTCCTACCAGTTGATCTGTTTGAATTCCAACAAGAAACCAACCGTCTCCCATTTCAATTCGGGTATGAACCCATTCTCCATCGATCAGAACATCTAAACATTCGCCACAGTGGAGACCTCCATAATAATCCATCAATCCAAATCGTATATCCATTCGGCCACTTTCTTCATCAGCAACCATAGTGCCTTGTCTCATTACAAGCTCCTTTCCGGAATCGTCTCGGGAGTTTTTCTCTAACTCCTTTTTGTATACTTTCCTAAGATACTCGTCAAAGATGGTTCTGCGAATCAAAACCTTCTTTCCAATTTTATAAACCGAACCTGCTTCACGTGCCATACGGGTAAACACCTTCAGCCCAAGCCCATAATAATCGGCACCTTGATATAGCGTGATAAAATCGTGTTTCTGCATTTCGATATCTTCATCGTCGAGCATATCAGAAAACATCCATAGATTTCCACTCATTCTTGGTCCTCCTTTGAAAGAAGGGTACTCGGCTCGTGAAATCTCTCCAGGTATTCATCGAAAATATCACGGTTAATCAAAACCGTACCATCCATACGGTAAATTGCACCGGCTTCACTGGCAAGTTCTAACAGTTTCTTGTGCTGCAAACTATAGACGATCTCCGCATCCTTATAACGCAAAAACTGCCTGCGGAGTCGTTTGGCGCTCTCTCTAACGTCGTTTCTCTTCTTGAGGTCGTAGTATGCTCTTGTCTCATCACTAATCATGGTATTCAGTCCCTTTCAGATAATATTGGCTGTCATGACAAAAGCAAACCCAACGAAAAAAAGAGAACACCTCTTGAAATTTCTTTCAAAAAAGTGTTCTCAAAATAGCAAGTGCTATATTGTGTTTTGTCCTGTCAACTATTCATACTGCGTTACAATCCTTCAAAATAATATGAAAGATTGTTGTCAATTTGTTGTCAACTCGGATTTGAGATGCCGAAAACCCTTGATTTTACTGGGTTTTTTAGTCGAGAGGTTTCATTGTGGGGAACAAAATTACTTCACGGATAGTGTCGGAATTGGTGAGCAGCATTACTGCACGGTCAATACCTATACCCATACCACCTGTTGGGGGCATACCGTATTCCATTGCGGTGAGGAAATCCTCATCAAGCATTTCGGCCTCGTCATCACCACGTTCACGAAGCTCTAACTGCTTCATAAAGCGTTCACGCTGAACAATGGGGTCGTTAAGCTCGGAATAAGCGTTTGCCAATTCGCTGTGGCAAATAAACAATTCGAAGCGTTCAGTAAGACGGGGGTCAACTGGCGAAGCTTTGGTAAGGGGGGACACCTCAACAGGATACATTGTAATAAACGTAGGCTGAATAAGCTTTTCTTCAACACGCTGGTCAAAGCAAGCATAAAGAGCGTTACCCCAAGTTTTGTCAGCAGTATCGCTGAGTTCAACACCAATGCTCTCAGCAGCCTTTACAGCCTCACTGTCATCAGTAATTGCGCCAAAGTCAATACCTGTATATTCCTTAACGGCATCAACCATAGTGAGACGACGCCAACCGGGTGTTAAGTCAATCTTTTCGCCAAGCCATTCAACTTCATATGTGCCGTGAATTTCCTTAGCGGCGCCCGAAATAATGCCTTCGGCAATATCCATCATATCATGGAAATCAGCATAAGCCTGATATAATTCAACAGTTGTAAATTCTGGGTTATGCTTGGGGTCCATACCCTCATTTCTGAAAATACGACCAATTTCGTAAACCCTATCCATACCGCCAACAATAAGACGCTTTAAGGGAAGCTCGGTAGCTATTCTCATATACATAGGAATATTTAATGTATTATGATGTGTAATAAATGGACGAGCGGCCGCACCGCCAACAATAGTGTTAAGTACGGGTGTTTCAACCTCGATATAATTCATATCATCAAGATACTTGCGCATAAACTTAATGAACTGTGAACGGATAACAAAATTACGCTTAACGTCCTCGTTCATAATAAGGTCAACGTAGCGCTGACGGAAACGAAGGTCGTTATTGGTAAGACCGTGGAATTTTTCGGGCAATGGAAGAAGTGACTTTGATAAAAGCACTATGCTTGTTGCGTGCACCGAAATTTCACCTGTTTGGGTTTTGAAAACAAAGCCTTCTACACCAACAATGTCGCCAATATCCCACTTTTTAAAGCCTGCATATACATCTTCGCCAACATCGTCACGTCTTACGTAAAGCTGAATTTTGCCGCTTGTGTCCTTAAGGCCCACAAAACTTGCCTTACCCATAATTTTACGGGCAACAATACGGCCTGCAATTTTAACGGTTTGGCCTTCAAGGGATTCAAAATTATCCTTAATATTTTTGGAATCATTATTAAAATCAAACTTTGTAATGGTAAAGGGGTCGTTACCCGCTTCCTTTAAGTTAGCAAGCTTTTCACGGCGAACCTTTACGATTTCATTATAATCTTGTTCGGGGGCTTGATTTTGGGGCTTATTTTGTTCCATTATTCTCACTTCCTAAAAGGATTAAAAATTAAATTACTTTAAAATTTCTAAAATTTTAAACTTGAGCTCGCCTGCGGGGGCATCAACAATAACCTCGTCGCCAATTTTCTTGCCTAAAAGCGCTTTGCCTAAGGGCGAGTCGTCCGAAATTTTACCGTTCATAGGGTCAGCATCAAGTGAGCCAACAACACGATATTCACATTCTTCTTCAAATTCCATATCAAGTGCCTTAACAGTAACACCTAAAGCAACTGTTTTGGGTTTGCCGCGGCCCTTAACCTCTTCTATAATTTCAACATTTTTAAGAATTGCTTCAATTTCAACTATTCTGGCTTCAATTTTAGCCTGTTCGTTTTTAGCTTCGTCGTATTCGCTGTTTTCCGAAAGGTCACCGTAACCACGTGCCACCTTAATTTTTTCAGCAATGTCAGCACGACCAACTGTCTTAAGATTTTCAAGCTCGTTCTTAAGCTTTAAAAGTCCGTCCTCGGTAATTTTAATAGTTTTCGCCATGTTAAAAATACCACCTTTGTTTATTATCGGCCTGAGCCGTCGTGTAAAGACCATTATATAATTTTTTATATACAAAGTCAAGAAAAACCGTACTTCGCCACACATTAAATTTTACAAAACATATTATTTTATTCATTATTTTTAAAAAAGCGTAAAAATACACCCTTGTGACAAAAAGTTATTGTATTTTACAACGCCGTTTGACAAAGTTTTTTAATAAAGACACATATAATATTTGTTGAATAAAAAACGGCGGTGATAAATTTGAAGGAAATTATTAAAATACCAAATCAAACGGTAAAGCTTTCAACAAAGGATATTGCTTTTGCCGCAGTACTGCACACCTTTGTGGGACTTTGCGGCTTTTTTGCCACAAGAGCAGTTGTTATGGACAGGCTTATTCCCTTTGGCATTTCACTTTTGGCAGGCGCTTCGCTTACATACACGCCCGCGGCGGCCATTGGCATATTCTTAGGATATATATTTCCCGTTGTGGGAAACAGCGGCTTTAAATATGCCGCTTGTCTTTTTGCGGTGCTTGCAATAAAGCTGCTGCTCAGCAATTATAAAAAGCTTATTCAAAGCGATGGCTTTATAACCTTAATTTCGGGTCTTGCTTCCCTTATGACTTCAGCCGCAACCTTTCGTGGCCTTGGCGGCAATTCGTTTGACATTATAACCGAAATGCTGTTAACTGCGGCAGGAGCATACTTCTTTGGACGTGGCTTTAAGGCGTTAACCAAAAGTCAGTCCGGTCTTACTGCGCACGAATTGGTTTCGGTGCTTATTGTTATAAACATTATTATAATGGGACTTTTTGATATTGCCTTCATGGGTGTATCTTTAGGCCGAATTTTAAGCATTTTGCTTATACTTTGCGCTTCAAAATACGGCGGTGTAATTTCAGGTGCTGTAAGCGGTATTACCTCCGCCTTTACCTTCACATTAAACGGCATAAACGGTAATATCGGTGTTGCAGTTGCATTAGCAGGCCTAATGTCAGGTGTATTCGCGTCGCTCGGAAAATATGCCCAAATATTTATTGTTTTGGGGCTCTCATTCATTGGCGCAGCTTCCACGGGGGAAGGAACAATTATCGCCATAACTGTTATTGAAGCGGTTTGCGGCTGTCTAATTTTCCTTTTTATTCCTCGAAACTTTGGCATAATGCTAGGCAAAATTTTTTCAGCCTACCCAAAGGTTTATATGCCAAGCAGCGCCAAAAAGACGCTTACACTTAAGTTGAATTTAGCCTCCAACGCTTTAAAGGATGTTTCCGAAACAGTGGACAAGGTTTCACTTGAGCTTTCAAAAATAAATGCGCCAAGCTTCAGTACAGTTATAAATTCTATTGAACAGGACGCCTGTGCCGCCTGTAAGCTTAGGCTTCACTGTTGGGAGAAAAAACGAGACGACACAATAAACGCTATTCTTGAAATGACGAAGGCGGTAAAAAAAGGCGAACTTAATCCCGAAGCACACACAACCGAGGAATTTAAGGGTAGGTGCCTTAGACATTCACGAATGGGGAATGCTGTTTTTAAGCATTATACCGATTATGCTTCCCGCATAGCCGCCGAAAACCGCATAGATGAGGTGCGAAGCGTGGTATCCGACCAGTTTGACGGCATTTCTAGTATGCTAAGCGATTTGGCAGATGATTTTGATATGCAGGAAAGGTTTGACAATTCCGCCGCTGAAAATGCCGCTGCCGCACTGAAAAACATTGGACTTCACCTTGATGAATGCTGTTCTAAAATTGACAAATTTGGGCGGATGACTGTTGAAATGAAGCTTAAAAAAAACGCCGACACAGTCATAAACCGTGCACAAGTAATGCGACTGTGCTCTATTGCCTGTGAACGAGATTTCGACCCACCCACCGTAAGCGAGGTTGGCGGTGAAATTTATATGGTGCTTAATGAAAGGGCCGATATTTTTGTTGATTTTGGTGCCGAGCAATACTGTGCAAACGGCGGTAGCCTTTGTGGTGACGCTTACAAATATTTTAATGATGGCAAGGGCCATTTTATTATGATTTTAAGTGACGGTATGGGCACAGGTGGTCGTGCCGCAGTTGATGGTGCAATGGCTTCGGGGCTTATGGCAAGACTTATAAAAGCAGGCTTTGGGTATAATTGTTCCCTTAAAATTTTAAATTCGTCAATGCTGTTTAAATCTACCGACGAATCCTTAGCAACGATAGATATTGCAAGTATTGATTTATACACCGGTATGACCGAGCTATATAAAGCGGGTGCCGCCCCATCAATTTTGCGGCGAAGTGGCCGCACAGGAAAGGCTGAAAGCACTTCCCTGCCCGCAGGCATTTTAAGGGATATTGCCTTCGATACCGCCCTTATAAAATGTAAGGTTGGTGACATTGTTGTACTGCTTTCAGACGGTGCAGTAAGTGAAGGCTGTGACTGGCTTAGGCAAGAAATTGAAGCCTTTCGTGACGGCAAAGCACAAGATTTGGCCGAGCATCTTTGTATGTGCGCTCGCAGG
This sequence comes from Clostridia bacterium, assembly GCA_017622555.1. GTDB lineage: Bacteria > Bacillota > Clostridia > Oscillospirales > Acutalibacteraceae > UBA737. The sequence continues at coordinate 70,178 of JAGAQV010000012.1, read as the reverse complement.
CGCCGTAGCGACAAGCACGAAGATGACATAACCGTTTTATGCGCAATTCTAAATAAAGCGGTGTGAGTTTATCTGACATTTAGTTGTACCTCAAAAATAATTTATTCCAAACAAAAATCCGCTATCCCAATAGATAGCGGATTTTTATAGTCATATTCAATAATCAAAACAAATTGCCGTCATTTATAAAAACGCCGGTAAATTTGGGAACGCCAAAACGCTGTGCAAACATTTCACACTTACATAAAAACAAATAATAAATATTCTTGCCGCAGTGGTGTAAGGTTTCAAAATTTCCCTGTCCCTTTGATATTACCAAATCAGCATTATCTATAAGACCTTTAGCTTCCAATGAAATTTTTTCTAAAACCGTTCCCGCAATAGCAGTACCGTTGCCCGATACTGCAACCAATTTATCTAAGCCTACTTGACAAGCGTCATCTACTGTGCAGTCATTAAGAACTGGTTCGCCACGAACAATAACGTTAATTTTTAAACTATTGTTAATTTTTAAAATTTGCTTTATAAGTAGTTTATCAAGCACAATTTCACCACAATTGTCGGTAAGATAAACTATATTTTCAGCCTTGATTATTTCATTTTCAAAGCCTTCGAGCTCTGCCTTGTTAATTACTATTTTTTCGGCATTTTGAAGCGTTTCTTTAAGTATTTGTTCATCAACGCTTTCCATAGCGCCAAAATCAATAAAATTTCCCGCCATGGCATATTTTACGGCAGTTTCTAAGGGATTATGCGAATTTTCGATATTAGCCTCTATATCCTTTTCAACGCCTAACAAAAGATTATTATAAAAATCCTTGATTTGCGAAAATGAGTCATTTTCGCAAAAGCTTTGTTTAAATTTATCGATTTGCTCCACTATTTCGGGTGCGCTCATACAAACATCAGCATTGCCAATAATTTTTAATATTCCCTGCATATATCCAAGCTTCTTCGCAGAAGAAAAACTATCAGGAATATTCTTTAAATGTTTATTTAAAAGGCAACTAACACACTGAGCGTTTAACCTTTCTATACTCATAAAATCACATCCTTATTTTAACGTAATTTTACCATAATATAAAAGGTTGGTCAATATCCCTTTATTTTATAAATATCTTCAAATTTAATATCAAGTGCCGATAACGTAAGAATTTTGGTTTTAGCATCAATGCTTGTTACCTGACCTGTTGCGGTTAAATATGCTTGCTCGACAGAATTATAATAAACAACCGTAACTGCATCCCCTATATTCAAGTTTTTTAGAGTATTATTAATCTCGTCAATCGCATCATCAAACAGTTCTTTACACTGTACTCGTATTTTTTCTTTTTCCCGAAGCGCCTTACGAAGCCCCACGACCGCATCAAACGGAGCGAATTGCTTTGCCCGCTGACTTGGCGGCATTTTTGCCCGAATTTTGTCCACCTGCTTTGTGTCCTCCTATTTGTTGATTTCTTTCCCTTGTGGTTGCGGCATCCTGAAAATTCATACCCTTAAGTATTGCATTTTTGCCGTACCGTGATTTAATTTTTAACATTGTTTCCTGAATAACCTTATTTTTAACAGTATCGTCATTATCAAAAACACTTAACTGCTCGGCACCGTTATCGGTAACTACCCGATTACAAGTAAGGTTAATTCGTCGCACGGGATATTCACGGTTTACTATGCGGTCGTAAAGTGCCGTAACAGCCGGAATAATAACACTGTCGACATTGGTTTGCTTAGCTATAGCCGCTGTACCGTGAGCGCCGTGAACGTCAAGCGAATTTGAATAACCCACGTAAAGCGAAACCGAATCGGTAATAAGATTTTTACTTACCATATCAAGACAAAGCAAATCCACCATTTCCTTAACAATAAGCCGCGCTTCTAAAAAGCTATAGTCCCGCATTAGTACCTGACCGCTTGCAAGACAGTTTGTTTTTGCACGGTAGTTTTTAATATCACTAATTGTTGTTGATTCCCTACCCCAAGCGTGATCAATAAGCAACTCGGCATCAATACCGAACCACTTATATAAAAGGTCTTCAGGGGCCAAGGCAATATCCTCCATAGTGTAAATACCATATTTTGAAAGCCTTTCAGCCGTACCCTTGCCAATACGCCAAAAATCAGTTAGGGGCTTATGCTTCCACATAGTGTTTTTAAATGCTTCCTCATCAAGAAAACCTATAAAATCAGGTGAATGCTTTGCTGTAATATCCAAAGCAATTTTACAAAGGTACAGGTTTGTGCCAATACCGCAGGTCGCCCTTACCCCCACCCTTTTGTACACCTCGTCCATAAGCTTTATTGCAAGCTGTTTGGGGGTCATATCATAAAGCCACAAATAATGTGTAATATCCAAAAACGCTTCATCAATTGAGTAAACGTGTATATCCTCAGGGGCGATATATTCTAAATAAACAGCGTAAATTTCAGCGGCATAGTCAATATACCTTTGCATTTGCGGCGGTGCCATTATATAGTCAAGCCCTTTAGGAATTTCAAAAACACGGCAACGATTTTTAACCCCCTTTGCCTTTAGCGACGGACTGACAGCCAAGCAAATAGTTTTATCTGTACGTTCGGGGTCGGCAACGACAAGGTCGGTTGTCAAAGGGTCAAGCCCCCGCTCAACACATTCAACACTTGCGTAAAACGATTTTAAATCTATGCAGAGATAATAGTCTTGCATCATTTTTTCGCCTCCCAAAAGAACATTTGTTCGGGTACATTATACCACCCGCCCCCATAAAATGCAATTGTTATTTTTAGGAAAACAAAAATTTAATAACTTCGTTTTCGATTTCAAAATTCCTACTTAATTGGGCGGTATTGACTGATATGCTATAATATATTTATAAAGTTAAAGGTGGTTATTATGGAAAAGAAAAAGCTTTTTAAAAAAATTTTAAAAATTGCGCTTTGTGTTTTGCTTTCGTTTGTTATAATTGTTGCTTCTTATTTGGGATATGTAATTTTTTCTTATGATCGCATTGCCGATAATCAGCAAATAACACCCCAAAAAAGCGGTAGTGACGGCCAGCTTAAAATTAAGGAAAGCTATACCGCGGTTATACAAAACCTTGGCTTTGGCGCCTACACGCAGGACTTTACCTTCTTTATGGACGGTGGCACTCAGTCCTGGGCGGAAAGTGAGGAAAGCGTTAAGGCCTGTATTAACAGCGGTGCCGACAAGGTGAGTGAATTTAACCCCGATTTTATACTTTTTCAAGAGGTTGACTTTGATTCGACCCGCAGTTACCACATAAACCAACGTGAAATGCTTGAAAAACGCTTTAAGAATTTCAGCAGCACCTTTGCGGTGAATTATCATTCGGCGTTTTTGGCATACCCCTTTACACAGCCCCACGGTGCTTCTAACAGCGGTTTACTTACGCTAAGCAAGGTTAACATTACCGCTTGCAAAAGGCGCAGTCTTCCGATTTCTGAAAGCCTCAGCAAATTTTTAGATCTTGACCGTTGCTACAGCGTGTCACGAATACCGGTAGAAAACGGAAAAGAGCTTGTGCTTTATAACGTTCACCTGTCAGCTTACGGCGGTAGTGATGAAATCAGAACAGCCCAAATGACTATGCTGTTTAACGATATGAAGGCCGAATATGAAAAAGGTAATTATACCGTTTGCGGAGGAGATTTTAACCACGACTTTACGGGGGATTCAACCCAAAAGCTAAACGGAGGTCAAACGGTCGATTTTGGCTGGGCACAGCCCTTCCCCGAAAAACTTTTGCCCGAATGCATAACCCGTTGTGTAAATTACGAAAGTCTTTCACCAACCTGCCGCAACTGTGACGTGCCTTATAAAAAAGGTAACTTTACAATAATTGTTGATGGCTTTTTAGTAAGCGAAAACGTTGAAACGGTTAAAGTACAAAACATTGATACTGAATTTACATATTCTGATCACAACCCCGTTGTATTGGAATTTAAGCTCAAATAATAAAAACTGCGGTATTTTCTACCGCAGTTTTTTATTTAATCTTTAAAATTTCGCAAAGCTGGTCTACCGCTTCATTATAATTTTCAAACTCAACCACAAAGTCGCAAATTTCAGCATTGTGCTTTTCGGATTCAATACCCATTAAACGATTAACCTTATCCTCAACCGAAGATTTTTTGCGCAAAATGTTTGACATAAGGGCTTTTTTGTCGCGCTTAATATAGATTGTAAGCACATTTTTAAAATGGGTTTTAAGTGTCATGGCGCTGCTTATATCCATTGTGGTAAGCACGTGCTTGCCATTTTGCAGAATTGCTTCAATATCGGCCTTGCGTGAGCCATAACCGTGACCTGCATACATAGTTGACTGGAACATTTCGCCGCTTTCACACATTTGGCGGAAGGTTTCAATATTAACATAGTTATACCAGTCGTTAGTTTCAACGGCGGTGGGGTCGTTTGTGGTATAGCTTATAAGCTTTTCAAAACGGTCAGTTTTTTCAAGCACCCAGCTTGCAATTTTAGATTTACCGCTGCCAGACGGTCCCACAAGTACAACTATTGTTGGTTTTTTAAGGTTTATAACCTTATCCTTAACGCTATAGCTGTCAGCAATAACTTCAACAAGATTTAAAAATTCGTCATAATTATTAACCGCCATAATACCCGTTGCCTCCTGATTCCACGGGCGACGCATAAGTACAGGATATGTTGCGCTTGAATTTATTATATTGTGCATTGCATCGTCAAAAAGAATGTCTACATGAATTTTATCCTTCTTAGCGCCCATATAAATGTGGTCAGGTAAAATTTCGGGAAATTCTTCCATAATACGCTGTGCGCGAATACCCATAAATTCGGGCGGAACAGCGGTACAAATGTAAACCTCGGTCATTTGGGTTAAGCGTTTTACAAACTCTTTAGCTCCTGGGTAAACGGGCTGTGTGCGGTAAAAATCTGGGTCGTTAAAATATTCATACACCGTATCAACACGTGTTCCAAGCTTACCCCACGTAACCTTTTCATAAATGGTCATCGGCGGGTCGAATTTGTGTTTTTCATTTGCTAATCTAATTGCATAGGACGTACATTCCATCAAAACGTCATCTATATCCAATGCAGTGGAAAGTCTGTGTTTTCTGTTCATTACTTTCCCTCACTTTCTTTAAAAATTTTAAAACTGAACCTGTCTTTAAAAACAAAAATTTTATTAAACAATTTTGTAAATAAATTAATTATTGTGCCGTAAAGCATTGCACAAATTATTGTGCCAACCCCAACACCCTTTATTTCACCAAAGAAAATTAATGACAAAACCACCGCAATTACACAAAAACTGCAGTCAAACACCGTTTTTAATGTAAAAAGCTTAAAATTAAATCGTTGTGAAATATTTTTAACAAAAGCCTCATAAGCAGCAAGCGGCAGATAGCTTTTAAACAACAACGCAAGCGATGAAGTGCAAAGCAACACGCCGCAAAGATATACCGCACCCCTTACAAAATATGCATTGTTTGTAATTTCGGGCATAACCGCCATTGACAAATCAAGAAAAATGCCGTAAACCGCAGTATGAATAAAAGTCAGAAGATAAATTATCCTCACCCTTTTAAGTATAAGCATCATCAATATTATTATAACCGCCTGAAGCAGATATTCGGCAACACCAAAGCTGAAAAACGGGCAAAGCTGTGAAAGCTTGAGATGCAATATGTATGCAGGAGCAACAACCATTGAAATTCCTAAATTCCCTGCTGTCATAAGCGCGGTACCGAAAGTCAGCATGATAAGACCGACTGTATATGCCGCTTCGGTATAAATAGTCAACCTTTTCATAATTCCTCCATATAGTAAAAAATAACAGCCGCCGTGTTTGATACAGAAACACAGAAAGCTGTTATTGTTTATATTATACTGTAAAAATCAGTAAAAATCAATGTTTTTTTGACATTTTATTCCGTTGACTTTCATTTTTTTGTTTAGTATACTAGGTTTATACAAAAATGAAAGGATGTAAGCCTTATGAAGTCATTAAACAGTGAGCAATCAGCTAGACTTAAATCTGTGCTGAAAAATTTCGGCATAATTTTACTTATAGGCTTTATTTATTTTGTTTTTGTAAAACTTACGAATCTTGGCATTCCTTGCATTTTTAATCTTATAACAGGTCTACACTGCCCCGGCTGTGGCATTAGCCGAATGTTTGTAAGCCTTGCTTCTCTTGATTTTAAGACTGCTTTTAGCTATAACGCATATATTATGACTGTTGGCCCTATTGCCCTGATTTTTGTAATAAGGCACTATGTGCTTTACATTTTAAAAGGGCAAAAAAACAGCGGCAAATTTGAAACCGTTTTACTTATAATTGCCTTCGTTTTAATGATTATATTCAGCATACTTAGAAATTTACCACAATTTGCATTTTTAGCACCCTAACGGGTGCTTTTAATTTTTATATGGGTAATTGTAAAACAAAAGCGCAAGCAGTAAAAGTATTACACCAGTAAACATTATTAAAAGTCCTGAAACCTTACCCGTAAGTGTCCAACCAAAGAACACAAGCGCAAGTCCACCCAAAAGGCAAAGCAAAATTAAAACTATTCTCAGCTTTGAATCTGTATTAAACATAAACTACCCCTTTACACCACCGACGGTCATACCCTCGGTTAATTTTTTTTGCACCAAAATATAAAGAATAAGGGTTGGCAGCATTACAAGCACCAAGCCCGCATACATAATGCCGTACTGTGCCTTTGCCTGTTGTCCCTGCATTAAGTTCATAAGTCCAACGGGAAGCGTACGTGTACCGCCCGCTTTAGATAAAAGCGTCATAGAAATAATATATTCATTCCAAAACGACAAAAAGTTAAATAACACAACCGTTATTATCGAAGGCTTTGCAAGCGGAAGCATAATTTTAACCATTGCCTCAAAATACCCCGCCCCGTCAATGTAAGCTGCCTCTTCAAAATCGTACGGCAAGGTTGCGAAATAAGAAGACAAAAGGTAAATTGTAAACGGCAATGCAGTGGATGCATAAACCAGCGCTAATACAAACAAATTGTTAAGCAAAAACCCGTTTCCAAAAAGCTGCCTTAAAATATTATCGCCGTCACGAAGCATTAAAAAAATTGGCACAACAATATAATTTACGTTTATAAAAAGGCCCGCCATAAAAAGTGTGTTTAAAACACCGTTTCCAAAAAAGCTAAAACGGGAAAGGCAATACGAAGCAGGCAGTGCCACCACTAAAAGTATTATCAGTGCTAAGGCGGTAACAACGGCTGACGAAAGCATATATTCGCCCATTTCGGCGGTCTTAAAGGCTTCAATATAGTTTTGAACATATATGCCCTCCGGTAGTGTCCACGGGTTACCGTAAAATTCATGGTTTTGCTTTAGGGAAGCCAAAATTACCCAAACAAGCGGCACCAAAACCGTTATACTAAGCAACGAAAAAACAATGTAAACAAAGGTTTTATATAAACTTACCTTTTTCATAAAAACCCCCTAAAACTGCAATACTTTACGCTTTGTTAAACGGTTAACCGCAAAGGACAGTAAAAACGAAAACAAAAATATTAAAACACCTGCCGCCATACTATAGCCGTAAAGTCCGTCATCCTTTTGGTTATACATAAAGGAAAGCACCACGTCACTCGCACCGTTTGGACCGCCCGACGTCATTGCACGTACAAATAAAAAAGCCATATTAATGGTGGAAATTATAAAGAAAGTAAGGGTCGTGCGAAGATTTGTCCATATAAGCGGCAAGGTGATTTTAAAGAATTCGTAAAGTCTGCTTGCCCCGTCTAAAGAAGCGCTTTCATACATACTTTTCGGCACGGCCGACATTGATGCCATATACATAACCATATAATACCCAACCGCCTGCCAAACAAGTGCAATAATAAGTGAAAAAATTACTGTTTCTTCCCCTTTCCAAAGCACTGTAATTTTTTTACCGAAAAGGGATAAAAAGCTGTTTAAAAGACCGTTATCAGCATCGTAAATTGCCGAAAAAACACCCGCTATAACTACAACCGATAAAATGTTCGGTATGTAGAAAACGACACGAAAAAAATTGCCGCCAAAAATTCGGTCACGGGTAAGAAAATAGGCAAAGATAAGAGAAAGTGACATGGTAATCACTGTTACTGTAACAATTAAAAATATAGTGTTTTGTGCCGCACGTATAAACCGTGTATCATTTAATAAAACCTTAAAATTTTCAAACGCAACATAGGCTTCCTTATTTGAATAAGCACCCCTTTCGAAAAATGACATTCGAAACACCGAAAAGGTTGGGTAAAGCATAAATATAAAAAACAAAACTACAGCAGGGGCAACACATAAAAACACAAATAAATTCTTTCGTTTTACAGCGTTCATACACAGCCCTCCTTTTAAAATGGGCGGGTTCCCCCGCCCTTAAAATTATTCTTTAATCAAATTTTCCCTCATAATTACGTTTGCTTTTTTAATATTTTCAATCCACTTTTCTTTTTTAAGACTTCCCGACACAAGCGAATTTATAGGGTCAAAAAAGGTTTCGGCAACACTGCCAAGCCCCGCAACCGATTTATAGGCTGCAAAATTACCCATTGCCGCCTTTGCGCCGTTATCGTAAATAGAATAAAACAGCTTATTATCATCGCTTAACTTATCAGCAATATTTAAAACGGGCTGAATGGCGTTTCTTTCGGCAAAAATTTCACACGCTTTGTCTGAATACATATAGGCAATAAACTGCTTAGCTTCCTTTTGGTTTTCAGCGCCCTTTGGCGCCCAAATTTGCTCTATCCAGGTATACGAATAACGGTCGCCGTCTTTTTTAGCAGCAGGAAGCGCTGTCATACCCCACTTAAAGCCGTCAGCCGCCTTGGCGTCCTGCATTTCACCGACAATCCAAGTTCCGTTTGGCATAAATAGTGCCTCGTTCTGCATTACCATAAGCTGATTTTTAGTAAAATCCTGGTCGTTTGCCTGTGCGGGTGTTTTTGGGTTAGTATAGGTGGCTAATTTTGCTACAATATCAAGGCATAATTTACCCTCTTCGCTATCCCAAATATCCTTTTCATAATGGGTTGCCTTATCAAAGAAATCAGCGCCACCGACCGAATACATCAGCGCATAGAAAAAGGCATCAAAATAACCTGTTGTTGGGTAGGTAAAAAGGTAAATTCCTTCCTTTTTGGCCTTGTCACCCAAAGCCCACATTTCATCCCAAGTGGTCGGCACTTCCCATCCCTTTTGCTCAAATAAGCCCTTGTTATAAAAAAGACCGCAAGGGGAATAAAACATTGGCATTAAATAGGTTTTGCCGTCCCCGTAAGGATTGGTGGCAACACTGTCGGTAAAGCCACCTGCAATTTTATCCTTTACCTTTTTACTTTCCCCAGGCACTGTCATCTCAAGCACGTCGGTAAGGTCGGTTAAATTTTTATCCCTTATAAACTGTTCGGTAAGCCCTGCTTCTCTGCCTGTTGCAAGTAATACCACATCGGGATAATCCCCACCCTGCATAGAAGCTGAAATTACATCCTCCAAATTCTTTTCAAGGGTTAATTCTACCTCTATTCCGGTTTGCTTTGTAAAAGCGTCACAAACCTCTTTCCACATTCCTGATTTTGTCGCTTCATAGCCAGACGATAACGCCGCTACACGCAAAACCTTGCTTTTATTATCCTTTTTCCTGCAACCAGTGAAAAAGGTTGCAACCATTAGAATTGACATTATAAGTGCTAAAAGTTTTTTCAATTTTAAAAACCTCCTTTGTTCTACTACTAAATATTTGGTAAACAAAGGCAAATTATACATAAAATTGAAAATTTTTCCGCAAAAAAGCCTTATTTTCAAAGATATTGCATTTTAATTTTAAAAATGTTATAATAATTTAAATAAACGTTTACGGAGGTTTTTTATGCCGAGAATTATTACCATAAGCCGTGAATTTTCCAGTGGCGGACGTGAGCTTGGTAAGCGCTTGGCCGATGAGCTGGGCATTCCCTGCTATGACAGGCAAATTATTGATATGGTTGCCGAAAAGCAAGGACTTGATAAAAATTACGTTGCCAATATGTCAGAAAGGGATGTAAAGGTTTTTTATAATTCTACTATTGGACGTGGCTTTACAAGCTATAATTTTGGTATAAACCAGTCGCTTCAAATTGCCAATGCCGAGCATAATTTAATACGTGAGCTTGCCGAACAAGGTGACTGTGTTATAATCGGCCGTGCCGCCGACGTTATTTTAAAGGAATATAACCCGCTTAACTTGTTTGTTTATGCGGATATTGATTCTAAAATAGCACGCTGCAAGGAAAGAAATCAGGAAAAGGAAAGCCTTACCGACCGTAAAATTAAATTTATGTGCCGTGATATTGACAAATGCCGTGCAAATTACCGTGAAATGTTTACCGACAGCAAGTGGGGTCATAGGGAAAGCTACCACCTCTGCATTAACACCAGCGGGAAAGAAATTAAAAGGCTTGTTCCAGCCCTTGCATCTTATGTAAAAAATTGGTTTGAGTAACTGTTTAATTAAATTATTTAAAGGAAGTGAGAATATGGCCTTGCAGGAATCGGGCGAAATGTATTTAGAAACAATTTATGTTCTGTCACAAAGGGGCGGCAGTGTTCGTTCAATTGATATATGCGAGCATTTGGGCTATTCAAAGCCAAGCGTAAGCCGTGCGGTTGGCCTGCTTAAAAGCGGCGGTTATATAACCGTTTCCCCCGAAGGCTATATTACCCTTACCGACTCAGGCTTTGAAATTTCGCAAAAGCTTTTTGAACGCCACACCGTGCTATCAAGGGTTTTAATGCAGCTTGGGGTTGACGAAGCCACCGCTACCGAGGACGCTTGCCGAATCGAGCACGTTATAAGCGAAGAATCCTTCAATGCACTTAAAAAATATATTGAAAATATATAAGCAAAAAACCGACCCACTTGGGTCGGTTTTTTATTATTTAATTTCAGGCAAGCCTGCAAGTGAGGTTAATACCGAATAGATAAATGCTACTGCTGAAGCTGAAAGAACCACCAACCAGTCAATTTCGCTTATAAGTGCACCGACTGTTACAAGGGAAGCTGCCGTTTGCGCAAAGGTTTTTATAGCACGAATTGCGGCGGCCTTTAACCATTTAATTGCTTTTTCTTGGCCTTTAAGCCACTGAATAAACTTTTTCATTTTTTATTTCACTCCTAATAATTTCTTCCAAGTAGCCGGTCCGACAGATCCATCCTGCACAAGTCCATTTTTCTTTTGGTAAGCAATAACGGCGGTTTTGGTTTTTGGTCCGAATTTTCCGTCAGCCTCCACACCTACCAAACGCTGAACAAGCTTTGTAAGGTTTTGAAACTTATGCTTAATACGCCTTTTGCAAACCGCTTTTTTAGAAACAGCCACACATTCATTCCCCCACTTGCCGTCAGCGCCAAATTTAGGGAATTCAAAACCATCAGCAATGGCGGCAAGCTGCCACTGCTTAATTATATTAGGTGTATTGTCAAATTCTTTTGTTCCCTCAAGGTAAGGCGCAGGGTCAACATATTTGCCGGCAACATTCACGTCAAAGTGAAGATGTGCACCCGTTACTTTACCGGTTGCACCCATATAACCGAGAACCTGTCCCTTTAATACCTTATCCCCCGCCTTTACAGTGCGACTATCCTTTTTCATATGTAAATAACGGGTAAGGTTTCCGTTACCGTGGTCTATTTGCACGTATTCACCACCCGAGGATGAATACTTCGAAAGCTTAACCACTCCGTCAGCAAAAGCAATTATGTAATCAAGCGATGAGCCCTCACCAACCAAATCAATACCCTTGTGCATTTGCTTTTTACCCCAAATGGTACGCATACCAAATGGACTAGTCACCTTATGCCCGCCTTTTTTTAAAACAGGATTTTTATACTTTGCCATTTAATTTTCCTCCTTGTAATTCCAAACACAGCGTTTAGAATTATCGTAAATATTTTGTTTTGATTTTTTTGCAGCTTCTAACGCATTTTCAAAAATGAAAAATGCCCCAGACTGTGATTTTATATCATCCCAAGAGCTTCGCACACGAAAAAGCTGTACATCACACAAAGAAAGCTTCATAATTTGTTAACGCCTCCCTCAAAATTGCCAAAGCGTGATTTTTAGTTTTGTTTACTGCTTGACGTGTAATATTAAAACGGGCCGCAATTTCGGCAATGCTATACCCATAAACAAAATGATAAATAACAACTATTTTTTGCATTTCGTTAAGCCGTTCCATACCCTGCGCAAAGCAGAATTGGTCATCATAATCCTCAGTATAACCGCAGCAGCCCTCTAACAAATTTTCCCCAAAGCTTTGCGACTTTGCCCTTTGGCTTAAAAGTGTAATATATTTATTTTTAATTGATACTGCGATATATCTTTTTAAATCATCCCCGTCATCGTCGGGGAATTTAGAAAGCTTAATGTTATACATCAGCTCTATTAAAAATAAAGTAAGCTCAGACGAGGCATCCTCATAATGAAGCTTGACAGCGTAAAAGCTTATGAGCTTTTTGAATTCATCAAAAACCAACGGAAACGCCGACATATCCTGATTTTTAATTCTTTCAATAAGTGATTTTAATAAAAAATTTTGCATGATCACCAACCCTTTCAAAAATTACACACAAATCGTTACACGGGTTTGTAAACTAAAATTTTCATTTTTTGTAAAAAAATCCCATTTCACGAAAAGGTAAAAGCAATTTTAATGAAAAGGTTGTTGCCTTGTTAAAAAATGGAGTAAAATGTCAAATTTTAGGAGTAAATAGCAAATTTTGCGCTAATTATTGCGTTTATATTGACATTTTGTGTATAATAATGTAAAATAAAAACAAAAAAAGCAGTATTTCATAACGAAATACTGCAAATAATTATTAAAGGATTATTTTAAATGAGAATTGCTATTTGCGGTGATGAATGCTCAAGTGCGATTATTCTAAAAAGAATGCTTTATATGTTTTCAAATTATAAAAAAATCGGTTTTGTGGTGGATATATTTGCAAACGCTAATGACTTTTTAGCTTCAAAGCAAAGCTATACATTAATTTTTATATCATTTGAAACTGAAAAGAGCAAAATATTGGCTAAAAGCTTACTTGATAAAAATTTAAAAACGCCAATAATTATTTTTTCAAGTAACTGCTGTCACGCTGCCGATGCCTTTAAGCTTAACGCGTATTATTTTTTGCAAATTCCGCTATCGCAAAAAACTGTTTTTGATATGCTTGAAAACTTTTTTGTTTCTTACTTTTCAGCACCCCTGCTTATTAGTGACGGCTTTGAAACCGTTTGCATAAACGTAAGTGACATTCTTTATTTAGAGGCTAACAACAAGCACTGTATTATTCACCTTAAAGATAAGATTATTTATTGTAATAAAACAATGGCACGTGTGTTTGCGGTTTTACCAGAAGACCGCTTTTTAAAAATAAACCGTGCAATTATTATAAATTCGGATTATATATCACGTTTTTGCAGTGAGTATATTATTTTAACAAACGGTGAGGTTCTTTACCCAAGCCGACATTTTTACAAAAGCTTTAAGCTCGAATACCACCGCATTAAAACACCGAAAATACCATAAAAGCCTTTCGCTTACTGCGAAAGGCTTAATTTTTAACCTCTAATACTAATTGTACGAGAATTACGATTCATATACACGTTATGGACTAACGCCATACCCAAAAACAAACACAAAAGTGATGTACCACCCGCACTGAAAAACGGAAGTGTTACACCAATTACGGGGGTAATGGATGTACACATACCAATGTTTATAACAATTTGAGCAAACAGCATTGCAAAAATGCCTACACAAATATACTTGCCGTCGTTTTTAGCCGAAAGCTTGGCAACCTGCAAGCATCTAATACAAATTGCGCCTAAAAGTATGATAACCGCAATGCAACCGAAAAAGCCAAGTTCTTCACCAATGGTTACAAAAATAAAGTCGTTGTGGCCTTCGGGTACACCGCTTTTGCCAATCTGGGTTAAATCGCCGTTTAAATAACCTTGACCGAAAAGCCCACCATTTGCAAGGGCTTGTCTGCCACGGTATTGTTGCCAACCAACGCCCTTAATATCGGCATCAATATCAAACATATTTTTAAGTCGTTCACGGTGTGTATCATTCATTATAAAAAAATATATAATTGGCGAAGCCACCAAAAGTGCCGAAAACGCTGCAACAAAATACTTCCAGGAAACCCCTGCCGACCACAGCATTAAAACTACCATAACAGCAAATACCAAGGCGGTACCGTCATCACCCTGAAAGTGAATTAACAAAACCGGAATTGCCCCGTGAATACAAATAGGTATAAGGGTTTTTATCTTATTTATGTTCTTCCCCGCTTTAGCAAGATGGGTTGAAAAGGTTATAACAAAGCAAATTTTAAGAAGTTCTGACGGCTGAAATGTGGTTATACCTAAATCTAGCCAGGCCTTATCGTCAGTGCCTTCGGGTGCAAAGCCAATAAAAAAGGTTAAAATTACAGGCACAATTCCCAAAACGGCAAAAAGCGGCCAATATTTTGTATATCGGTCGTATTCAAAAAGCGAAACGACAAAAATCACACCAAAGCCCGCAACCAAGCAAAAGCTATGTACCAAAAAGGGACGCAGACTTTCCATATAATGCGTTGCAGAAAAAACTGCCATACAGCCATAGCCTGCCGCTAAAAATAAAAGCAAAAGCAAAACCTTGTCCGATTCACGCACAAAATCCGCAAACTTGGCGAATATATTTCGCACCCAAATTCTCCTTTCTTTAGCTTCTTTTAGTTTATTATATTTTATTTTCACTAAATATTCAAGTAACACTTTCACAAATGGAAAAAATATGATATAATATTATGAAAGTTTACTTTAAAGGATAAATTTATGCAAAAATTTATATCAAAAAGCCCACAGGAAACCGAAGCAATCGGCAAAGCCTTGGGTGAAAAAATTGAAAGCGGCTGTGTTATTGCTTACCGTGGCGGTTTGGGTATGGGTAAAACCTGCTTTACCCGTGGTATTGCACAAGGACTTGGCTCGAGCGATACCGTAACCTCCCCAACATTTGCCCTAATAAACGAATATTTAAGCGGCAGACTGCCTCTTTACCATTTTGATATGTACCGCATTAGCGGATGGGAGGATTTATATTCTACCGGTTTTTTCGAGTATATTGACGATGGCGGTGTTATAGCTGCGGAATGGAGCGAAAACATTGAAGCCGCACTACCTGATGACACCATTTTTGTTGAAATCAACAAAATTGATGATAACACACGCGAAATTATAATTACACAAAAAGGTGAATAACTTGAAGATTTTAGCAATTGAATGCTCTGCAACACCTGCAAGCGTGGCTGTTTTGGACGGTCAAAAGCTTTTAGCAAGTGCTTATGTGAATGTAAAGCTTACACATTCACAAACCCTTATGCCGATGGTTGAAAGCACACTTAAAGCCGCAAAACTAAATATAAACGATATTGAAGGCTTTGCAATATCAAGCGGTCCGGGGTCATTTACAGGTGTCAGGATAGGTATTAGCGCCGTTAAAGGTCTAGCCGCCCCCCAACAACTACCATGCGTGGCAGTTTCCACACTTTTGGCTATGGCGCAAAACTACTCCGATACCGACTGCATTGTTTGCGCCGTAATGGATGCAAGGTGCAACCAGCTTTATAATGCGATTTTTGACATTCAAAATGGTGAAATTACACGACTAACGGACGACCGTGCGCTTTTATGCAATGAACTTTTGCAGGAAATTAAAGCTTTGTCGCAAAGTAGTAGTAAAAACGTTATAATTGTTGGCGACGGGGCTGAAATTTTTTATAAAGTCGCAAAAGAACTTAAAAACGTTAAAAAAGCTCACCCAAGTCGTGAATTCCAAAATGCTGTCGGCGTCGGCTACTCCGCACTTATAAGCTTTGAAAACGGCGAGGTATTATCCCCTGACAAGCTTTTACCCTTTTATTTAAGGCTTCCCCAAGCCGAACGTGAGCTTAAAATGAAAAAGGAGAATGAAAAATTATGAAAATCGCTTTAGGCTGTGACCACGGTGGTCTTGAACACAAGAACGCAATTTCAGAGTATTTACAGCAAAACGGCTTTGAAGTAACTGACTTTGGCATTTATGAACTTCAGTCGGTTGACTACCCTGATATTGCTTCAAAGGTTTGTGAAAG
Source organism: Clostridia bacterium (assembly GCA_017622555.1). GTDB lineage: Bacteria > Bacillota > Clostridia > Oscillospirales > Acutalibacteraceae > UBA737. The sequence continues at coordinate 54,009 of JAGAQV010000012.1, read as the reverse complement.
TATTCAAAAAAATGAATGTCAGCTTGGCATTTTGGTTTGCGGCACCGGTATTGGTATGTCAATTGCCGCAAATAAGCATAAAGGCATTCGCGCCGCCGCTGTAAGCGAGCATTTCTCTGCCAAATATACACGTCTTCACAACAACTCAAACGTACTTTGTCTTGGCGGACGAGTTATCGGCGTTGGAACTGCGCTTGAGCTTGTTGATTTATTCATAAATACCGAATTTGAGGGTGGCAGGCACCAAAACCGAGTAAATAAAATTACCGAAATAGAAAATAAATAAGCGAGGATTTAAAAATGAAAGAAAATGTTTTTGTAATGGACCATCCCCTGATTCAGCACAAGCTTTCAATTTTACGTGACAAACGCACAGGCACAAAACAATTCCGTGAGCTTATTAACGAAATTGCAATGCTTATGTGCTATGAATCGACACGTGATCTTCCCCTAAAAGAAGTTAAAACCGAAACCCCTTTAATGACAGCCACCACTAAAAAGCTTGCAGGCAGAAAAATGGCTTTTGTACCCATTCTTCGTGCTGGTCTTGGCATGGTTGACGGTCTTTTAACACTTATACCTGCCGCAAAGGTTGGTCATATTGGTATGTACCGTGACCCTGAAACCCATAAACCAATTGATTATTACTGTAAATTGCCAGCTGATTTAAACGAGCGTGACGTCTTTGTACTTGACCCAATGCTTGCAACAGGCGGTAGCGCTATTGACGCTGTTTCACGTATTAAGGAATTTAACCCTAAACGTATTAAATTCCTTTGTATAATTGCTGCACCCGAAGGTCTTGAAGCCTTTACAAACGCTCACCCCGATGTTCCGGTATACTGTGCAGGTCTTGATGATTGTCTTAACGACCACTGCTACATTCTCCCCGGTCTTGGCGATGCAGGTGACCGTATTTTCGGCACAAAATAAAATATAAACAAAAAAGGGACGGAATTTTCCGTCCCTTTGGTTTACTTTATGTAGTAAACCCTGTTGAAGCTATATCAAGTCCGAAGCTGACACTTAAAGCCTTGTCCACACGGTGCATTGCATTAACGTCCAAACAACCCATTTTTTCCTTTAGGCGCTTTTTGTCAATGGTTCGCACCTGTTCAAGCAATACAATTGAATCCTTTGCAAGACCGCAGCCAACTGCATCTACAGTAATGTGTGTCGGCAGCTTTGTTTTATCACGTTGGCTTGTAATTGCCGCCGCAATTACTGTTGGGCTGTATTTGTTGCCCACGTCATTTTGAATTATAAGTACGGGACGTATGCCACCCTGCTCAGACCCTATAACCGGACTTAAATCAGCGTAATAAATTTCTCCTCGTTTTATATTCATAACATTTTCACACTCCGATTATATTCTTGCCTGATTTTTCTAAATTTAATCAAACAAATAAATACAATACAGTATATGTTTTTTAATATGAAAATGTTAACCCCGCAAGCTAGTTGCCTGCGGGGTTTTGTTATATGGCTTTAACCTTAATTTCACTATCAGCAGTGGCGGTAATTACAGATAAGTTACCCTCACCCTTTTCAATAATTAAATCAACTATTGGTGATTCAATTTCACGGCGGATAAGATTGCGAAGCTCACGCGCACCCTTTTTAATGCCATCACACTTATTTGCAAGATATTTGCAAACCGATTCGTCCCACTTAAATTCAATAAGCTTTTCCTTTAACGATTCGGCAAATTCATTAAGCATTAATGAAGCGATTTTTTGAAGTGATTCATCCGATAAGGGTGAAAATACTACAATTTCGTCCACACGGGCAATAAATTCGGGGCGTAAAAAGCCTTCAAGTGCTTTAAGCGCCTTTTCCTTTGAGCCTTCGGCCTGAGTTTTACCAAAGCCCAAAAGATTTTCGCTTCGGTCACTACCTGCATTTGAAGTCATAACCACAACGGTGTTTTCAAAATTAACCTTTCTTCCCTGAGCATCGGTAACGGTACCGTCATCAAGAATTTGTAAAAGGATATTTAAAACGTCAGGGTGAGCCTTTTCAATTTCGTCAAACAGAATTACCGAATAAGGCTTTCTTCTTACCTTTTCGGTAAGCTGACCCGCTTCATCGTAGCCAACGTATCCGGGAGGCGCACCAATAATGCGTGATACTGAATGCTTTTCCATAAATTCGGACATATCAAGGCGGATCAGAGTTTCGGGTGTGTCAAACAGTTGTTGCGATAACACCTTTACAAGCTCGGTTTTACCTACACCTGTGGGACCAACAAAGATAAATGACGCGGGGCGGTGTAAATTATTTGTGCGAACACGTGAACGCTTAACAGCGCTTGCAACCAGCTTTGTTGCTTCCCCTTGACCAATTATCTTTTCATTCAAAGCACTTTCAAGCTGAGCTAACTTTTCAAAATCGCTTTCCTGTACCTTGGTTGCAGGAATACCCGTCCAAAGCTCGATAACCTTTGCAATATCCATATCGGTAACAACGGTTGAAACTGTGGCCTCGCAAAGCTCGTTTGCCTGTTTTTTATACTTTTCAAGGTCGGCTTTTACCATTGCTTGCTTTTCATAGTCGGGGTTTTCCACCTCGGCTTCTAATTCCTCAAGCTTAATTGAATATTCAGCAACCCTTTTGTTAACCTTGTAAAGCTCGTCAACAGCTGTGTTTGCAAGGCTTGCACAAGCACAAGCTTCGTCTAGAAGATCAATTGCCTTGTCGGGCAAATAACGGTCGGTCACATACCTTTCAGACAAAATAACCGCCTTTTTAACAATATGGTCGGGTATGGTAACGTTGTGGAAGCCTTCATAATAGCCCTTAACACCCATTAAGATGTTTTCACTTTCAGCTAAGGATGGCTCCTCAATGGTAACAGGCTGGAAGCGGCGTTCAAGAGCGGCATCCTTTTCAATATATTTGCGGTATTCCTTAAATGTAGTGGCGCCAATTACCTGAATTTCACCACGGGATAAAGCAGGCTTTAAGATATTAGCGGCATTCATTGAACCCTCAGCCGAATCACCGGCACCTACAAGGTTGTGAATTTCGTCAATGAAAAGAATAATATTGCCGGCTTCTTTAACCTCACTTATAAGACCTTTAACACGGCTTTCAAACTGACCTCTGAACTGTGTACCTGCCACAAGGCCTGTAAGGTCAAGCAAATGAATTTGCTTATCCAAAAGACGTGCAGGGGCCTCTCCACGAGCAATTTGAAGTGCAAGACCTTCGGCAATAGCGGTTTTACCAACGCCGGGCTCACCTATAAGGCAAGGATTATTTTTGGAACGACGTGATAAAATTTGGATGGTGCGGTAAAGCTCCCTATCCCTGCCGATTATAACATCTATTTCACCGTTTTTAGCCTTCTCGGTAAGGTTTGTGCAGTACTGTTCAAGAAAACGGTTACGCTTCTTTTTTTGCTTTTCCTTTTTGTCCTTTTCAGCAGTTTTTTCGCCATCCTTAGTGGCTTCTTCCTTGCTGTCGCCACCCATACCGAAAAGCTTATTAAAAATTGACATATTCGGCATTGCGGGTGCTCTGCCCATATCAAAGGTTTCGTCGTTTAAATCAGCGTCGTCGATATCCTCGCCATCTTCATTAAGGGCCATAATATCCATAAATTGCTCGCTCATTTGCTCAATATCCTCGTCGGATATATTCATCTTTTTCAGCATATCGTCAACAGGCTTTATGCCAAGCTCCTTAGCACAAACAAGACAAAGACCGTTAGGCTCGGCACTGGGGTTTGACATATCAGACACAAAAACCACTGCCGGACGCTTTTTACATTTGGAACAAAGTTTCATGGGTTTAAAATCTCCTAAATTTTAATTAAACCGATTAGGGTTTTAAATATAATCGTTTTTTCTATATTTTCATAGGTAAAAATCCAAATGCCGTTTTCGGTAAAGGAAATTACCATATAAATAACTATACACACCAAAAATGCAATTGCAACGCCTTTTACAAGACCACACACACCACCCAAAAAGGTGTTGATTTTACCTGCAAAGCTAAAAGAAAACACCTTGTTAAGTGACACAGCCAAAAACTTAACCGCAAAGAGCAAAACTGTAAGTATTACTAATGAATATAACGCCGAAATAAGCTTAATTGCAATTGGTTTAATAGTGTTTTGTGAAATTTCAGCAACAATTTTGTTAGCGTTACTTTCAATGGGACTACTGTTTTCTAAAATTTCATTCAAAACAACGCCCTCTGCTTCGGCATAATTTTGAATAAAATCGGGCAGCTTATTCCATGCATCGTTAATTGCATCATCAAGTGAGGAATGAACCTCCTGATCTGCCGCCTCTAAAAGCGGTGGCTCAATTATTTTATCATAAGTGGCATTTGCAAGTGGTGTACAAACTGTTAAGGTTATAATTACCGCCGCCAAAAGCCCAACCGCTTCAATTACTGTTCTTATAAAGCCCTTGCGAGCCGCAAAATATACTGCAAGACCAATAATTAAAAGCAACACAAGGTCAATTAATAGCGAATAAACATTCATAGGTATTACCCCTATTCAAACTTAACTTTACTTACAATATTGTCAGTAATAACTGCAATTTCATTTTGTGAAACCACTGCAAAGCGTACCGCACCGAAGCCGCAGTCAGCCGTGCGAACAATTTTACCTTCCATATCTAATATATATGCTTTTGTGTCCGAAATGCAGTAAATGTGATTGTTTTTTAAACAAATATCAGTAATAATACCGTTAAATTCAAGCTCGTGCTTAACCTCGCCCCTTGGTGAAACTATAACAATGCGATTATCGGTTTTGTCGTTTTCACGGTTATAAACCAACAATGCGCCTTTATTGCTTTCACGAAGAATTTGCAAATTATAATCATTTTGGTATTGCTTACTCTTATATCTGTTCCAACGAATATAGTCATATTTATTAGCAGTAGCAACCGCAACACCACCGGAATATTCGGCGCTTAAATTATAAATTATTTCACCACTGTATTCCTTTGTAAATTCAGCATTGGCAGACTTAAAGTTCAAAATCATAAGCTTTGAATTAAAACCGCCAACATTGGTGCTTAAAGTAGAAATGGCAATTTTTTTGCCGCTGGGTGAAACCGCAACGTTGTTTACCATATCGCTTGAAGAATACCATTCGTATAAAAGCTTATCATTCTTTTTATAAACGCTTACAGCAGCAACATAGCTATCAGCCGAAGTTATAAGAGCATAGGTTCCGTCATCACCTATAGCAGCGTTTATGATTTCCTTTTCCAAGGTTATAGTAGAACAAATTCCGTTAAGATTAAAAATAACCGCATCGTTACCGCCTTGGTTAAAGACAATTGCCCTTGTTGCCGCGGTTTTAATTACAGGCTTTTCAAAGCCGTGGCTGTAGGTGAAAATTTCCTTACCACCAAGGGATATCACCTTTACCTCGCTATCGTTCAAGACGTAGTAATAATTAGACCTTAGCACAACATTTTCGGTGTGGTTACTTTGAAATTCTATAGGATAACTGCCGCCACCCATAGATAAAGCAAGGGTTTGCACCGTTTCGAAAAGTCCGGCAGGCATAAAAAGCTGACAGCCCACCAGCACCAAAACAACCGCTAAAGCAATAGTTAAAAAGCTTTGCCAGCGCCTTTTAATTTCAGCCTTATTACCCTTTAAAACAGCAAAGACCTTTTTCTTTTTTGAGGTGCTTATGCCATCATCAAATTCAATTTTATTTTTCTTTTGTTCCTTTACCGCATACCTCGACCTGTCAGCCTTTGGCTTTGCAGAAAAGTGACTTCTTTTTTTACGTTTGTAATCAGGCATTTTATCACCTTAATATAAAACTTTTTCTAAAAACAGACCGTGTGCAGGGGCCGTCATACCCGCACCCTCACGGTCACCGGTTTGCAAAATTTCTGGAATATCCGAAATTTTAACCCTCCCGTCAGACACCGCAACCGCCGTGCCAACGATAATTCTTACCATATTGTATAAAAAGCCGTCGGCCGTAACGGTAAGTGTTACGTCACTTCCCTGCTTTTTTACGTAACATTCTTTAATAGTGCGTACAGTTGTTTCAACCTGCGAGCCGCTTGAACAAAAGGCCGCAAAATCGTGTGTACCGACAATAAGACCGCAAAATTCATTCATTTTATCAATATCAAGATACCGTTCAATATGCCAGGCATATCGCGTTTTAAAGGCATCCTTAACGTTGCTGTTGTAAATGTGATAAACATAGGTTTTACCCTTTGCATCCCGCCGAGCGTGAAAATCATTTGCAACGGTTTTACAGCCTTTAACCGCGACAGTTGGCGGCAAAAGCGAATTTACACCCCGCAAAAATGCCGCATCGGGTATATTATCATCACAGTCAAGGTGACAACAAAATTCATTTGCGTGAACACCGGCATCGGTACGTGATGTGCCAATAACCGTGGTTGGCTTTGAAAAAAGCTTAGATAAAGCATTCTCTAAAACACCCTGAACAGTCAACAAATCAGGCTGTAGTTGCCAACCGTGAAAGTCGGTGCCGTCATATTCAATTGTAAGCAGTACACGCTTCAATTTGCGGCACCCCTTTTCTTACATAAAAATATTAAGCAAAATTACCCCTGCGCCAAAGATAAGTGTTATAAGCGTTATTGAAAAATCTCTAAAATGAAGCTTTAACTGCTTCATTCTAGTTTTGCCTTCACCCGAATTATAACATCTGCATTCCATAGCGTCGGCAAGCTCGGCCGCACGGCGCACCGCTGAAAATAAAAGCGGAATTAAAATTGGAATTAAGGCCTTAATTTTTTCTTTTAAATTACCGCTTTCAAGGTCAGCTCCCCTTGCCTTTTGGGCATTCATAATTTTTTCAGCCTCTTCAACCAAGGTGGGTATAAACCTTAAAGCAATGGTCATCATCATAGCCAAGGTATGCACCGCCGTTTTAAGACCGATAAACCTTAAAGGTGATAAAAGACTTTCAATAGCATCGGTTAAGTCGTTAGGTGTTGTGGCATAGGTTAAGGTTGAACTTGCAATAATTAAAAGCATTATGCGGAGCGCCATAAAACCCGCACGTTCAAGTCCTCCAAGTGTTATCTCAAATTTCCAAATACTTAAAAGTACATCGCCTTCACCGTAAAAAATATTAATTATAGATGTAAAAATCAAAATCGGCAAAATCGCTTTAAGGTTTTTAAAATACATTTTAAGCGGAATTTTTGAAACCAGCATAGTTATAAGAATAAACAGCGCTGAAAGCCCAAGCCCCCAAAAATTCTTTGATAAAAAGATAAAAACAATTACAAAAACAAGCAGTACAATTTTAATTCTTGGGTCAGCCTTGTGGATAACCGATTTAGAATCAAAATACTGACCGAAAGTAATATCCTTAAGCATTTCGGTCACCTGCCTTTATTTGTTTTAAAGCCTCAACCGCACGTTCAACCGTGAAAACATCATCGGGTACAGAAATACCTTTTTGTCGCAAAGCATCGAACACACGGGTAACAATAGGAACGTTAAGACCAATACTGCGAAGCCTGTCACCCTGCGCAAAAACCTTTTCGGTTTTATCAAGCATAACAACCTCGCCCTTTGACATAACAATAAGCTTGTCCGCCATTACTGCCATATCCTCCATGCTGTGAGAAATTATAATCACAGTGGCATTATAGGCTGTGCGATAATCGTTAATAATTTTAATAATATCCTGCCTGCCCTTAGGGTCAAGACCGGCGGTAGGCTCGTCAAAAACAATGATTTTGGGTCTCATTGCCATAACACCCGCAATTGCAACGCGGCGCTTTTCACCACCCGACAAATCAAATGGTGACTTTTCGAGGTATTCATCCTTAACGCCAATTAAACGGCAGGTGTCAAGCACACGCTTTTTAAGCTCATCTCCCATAAGCCCCATATTTTTAGGGCCAAAGGCAATATCGGCAAAAACGGTTTCTTCAAAAAGCTGATATTCGGGATACTGAAAAACAAGCCCCACCTTAGAACGTATTTTTCTAATTTCCTTGGGTCTTTCCCAAATATTTTCTTCATCAATAAATATTTCACCCTCTGTCGGCTTTAAAATGCCGTTTAGGTGCTGAACAAGTGTAGATTTACCCGAGCCAGTATGACCGATAATACCTATCATTTCGCCCTGCTCGACAGTAAAGCTAACGTTACTGACGGCATCACTGTAAAAGGGTGTATTTCCGCCATAGGTGTGGCTAAGGTTTTGAACCTTTAAAACTGACAATTTATTATTTTTCCTCCAAAAAAGCTGCAATAGCGTTTGCGGTTTCCTCTATAGACAAAACATCGGTAGGAACCGAAATGCCGTTTTGGTTAAGCTCATACAAAAGCTCGGTCGTTTGGGGTACGTCAAGCCCAACCGACTTAAGCATTGAAACGTTTTTAAAAATTTCCTTAGGGGTGCCGTCGGCAATGAATTTGCCGTCGTTCATAACAAGCACACGGTCGGCGTTTTGGGCCTCCTCCATATAATGAGTAATAAGCACAACCGTCATACCCTGCTTGTTTAAGTGTTCAATTGTGGTAATAATTTCCGCCCTGCCCTTTGGGTCAAGCATTGCGGTGGGCTCATCCAAAATTAAGCATTCGGGTCGCATTGCAATCATACCTGCAATGGCAATTCTTTGCTTTTGACCGCCCGACAAATGATGTGGGGTTGAATCTTTAAATTCAGCCATACCGACCGACTCTAGCGCTTCATCAACCCTTTTACGAATAAGCTGTGGCTCAAGCCCTAAATTTTCGGGGCCAAAGGCAACGTCCTCTTCAACGATAGATGCTACTAACTGATTATCGGGGTTTTGAAAAACCATACCAACCTTTCGCTTAACTAAAAGCTCGGTTTCTTCATCTTTAGTGTTTATACCGTCAACAACAATATCGCCAGCAGTTGGCTTATTAAGGCCATTCATCATTTTAGCTAAGGTTGATTTGCCCGAGCCGTTATGACCCAAAATTACCGTAAAGCTACCTCTTTTTATATCCAAAGAAACATTATCAACTGCAGTATATTCTACCTCGTCCTCGATATAATTGTAGGTAACGTTTTTAATTTCAATAATATTACTCATTTTTTCATCCAAACAGTTGTATTTCCGCAAGGCATACTAATGCCCTTTTCGGTAACGGGAAGACCGATTTCGTCAGTGAAAATTTCACCCTCACGGTCACCCACGACATATTCTTTAACCATATAATTCAAAATTGTCGGCGAAAGACCCGCTGTGTAAGAATTAAGGAAAAAGAACACCGCATTATCTGATAAAAGCTTACCGGTTTCCTGTAAAAGCTCAGTTAATTGCTGTTCCAATTTCCATACTTCACCGTTTGGACCTCTACCATAAGACGGTGGGTCCATAATAATAGCGTCGTATTTATTACCGCGCCTTATTTCACGCTTAACAAACTTAAGGCAGTCGTCCACAAGCCACCTGACATTTCCGCCCTCAAGACCGGAAGCAACGGCATTTTCCTTTGCCCATTGCACCATACCCTTTGAAGCGTCAACATGGGTTACACTTGCCCCTGCTGAAAGACAGGCAACCGTAGCGCCGCCTGTGTAAGCGAATAAGTTTAAAACCTTAATTTCACGGTTTTCTTTTTCAATAAGATCCTTAGCCAAGCGCCAGTTTACTGCCTGTTCGGGAAAAAGACCTGTATGCTTAAAGCCCATTGGCTTTAAACGGAAGGTAAGGTCATCATATTTAATTGACCAAACGTCCGGCACGTTTGACAGTCTTTCCCAATAACCGCCGCCGCTTTGTGAACGGTGGTAAATGGCATTAGCTGAGTACCAACGCTTGTCCTGCCGTTTGCCCGACCAAATAACCTGTGGGTCGGGTCGAATTAAAATAATATCCCCCCAACGTTCAAGTCGCTCGCCTGAATCGGCATCTATAAGCTCGTAATCTTTAAATCCTTCTACTGTTCTCATAAAATCTCACTTTAAAAAATTGACTGCTGTGCAGTTTTGTCACTAAACTGAATACCCAAATGATCGTAAGCTAATTTTGTAACGCATCTGCCACGGGCAGTGCGGGTTAAAAAGCCAATTTGCATTAAGTAAGGCTCGTAAACGTCTTCAATGGTTACGGCCTCCTCACCCATTGCCGCTGCTAAGGTATCAAGACCAACGGGACCGCCGTTGTAAGCATTAATAATGGTCGAAAGCATTTTGCGGTCAAAATCATCAAGACCGAGTTCATCAATTTCAAACCGTGCCAATGCCGCCTGCGCTACCTTTTCAGTAATTTCGCCGTCATACTCAACCTGCGCAATATCACGAACACGCTTTAAAAGGCGATTTGCAATACGTGGTGTACCACGTGAACGAGAAGCAATTTCCAAAGCGCCGTCGTGGTCAATGCCAATGCCCAAAATACCTGCTGAACGGGTAACGATTTGCGATAACTGTTCGGGGGTGTAAAGCTCAAGTCTTAAAAGAACGCCGAAACGGTCACGCAAGGGTGCTGTAAGCTGACCTGAACGGGTGGTTGCACCTACAAGTGTAAAGTGCGGAACGTCTAAACGAATAGACCTTGCTGATGGACCCTTGCCCAAAATAATATCAAGTGAAAAATCCTCCATTGCAGGATATAATATTTCCTCAACGTTACGGGAAAGGCGATGAATTTCGTCAATAAAAAGCACGTCGCCCTCATTAAGCGAGGTTAAAATTGCAACCAAATCGCCCTGTTTTTCAATTGCCGGACCGGAGGTTACACGCAAATTAACGCCTAGTTCCCTTGCAATAATGCCCGAAAGGGTGGTTTTACCCAAACCTGGAGGGCCATATAAAAGCACGTGGTCAAGCGCTTCCTTACGCTGCAAAGCTGCTTTAATATAAATATTAAGATTTTCCTTCACCTTGTCTTGACCGATATATTCAGAAAGGGTTGTCGGTCTTAGTGATAATTCGGCCGTATCTTCATAACTGTAATCAGGTGAAACGATACGGTTTTCAAAATCCATTTCTTGTTCAATCATTTATTAAAGCCCCCTTGCAAGTGATTTAAGCGCAAGCTTTATAAGCTCTTCGGTGGAAAGCGTTTGGTCCTGTCTTCCAACAGCCAAGGACGCTTCACTTTGGGTGTAACCAAGTGACACCAGCGCCGCTACCGCTTCTTTAGAATTACTGTTAACAGTCGCATTACCGACTGCTTTAATTTCAAGCGTTTCGCCGCTTTCGAGTGAGCCGATTTTATCTTTAAGCTCAAGCACAATTCTTTGTGCTAGCTTTATACCAACGCCGCTTGCGGCAGTAAGTGCCTTTGGGTCGTTACTTGCAATATAAAGGGTTAGCTGTGAAGCCGAAAATTCTGACAAAAGCGCAAGACCGATTTTACTTCCCACACCGCTGACTGATGTGATTAGCTTAAAGCATTCAAGCTCTTCCCTGTCAATAAAGCCGTAAAGGTCCATTGCGTCCTCACGCACCACCATATAGGTGTGAAGAAAAACCTCATCGTTCTTTTGTGGTAGATTATATAAAGTGTTTTTGGTAACGGCGCATTTAAAGCCCACACCGCCGCATTCAACAACAACTGAGGTATTATCGGTATAAATAAGCTTTCCACGAAGAGATGCTATCATATTTTTATCTCCTTAAAACTGAATCTGAATAATGCCCGTGACAAATTGCAATTGCCAAAGCGTCAGCAGTGTCGTCGGGCTTTGGAACTTTAGTTAAATTTAAAAGGCTTTTCACCATTTCCATCACCTGATGCTTTTCAGCCCTGCCGTAGCCAGTAACAGCCTGCTTTACCTGAAGAGGTGTGTATTCGTTAACCCTAACACCCTTTTGCTTTGCCGCAAGGATTATTACTCCCCTAGCTTCCGCTACCGCAATTGCGGTTGTAGAGTTGGTGTTAAAATAGAGCTTTTCAATGGATATTTCGTCAGGCTTGTACTTATCAATAATTGTAAGCGTATCGTTATAAATGTCCATTAGCCTTTCTTCAAGAGGTGTATGCGCCTTTGTTGTAATTGCGCCGTATCCAACAACCGAAAAACGATTTTTCGCATAATCAAGCACGCCATAACCCACAATAGCATAACCTGGGTCAATACCCAAAATCCTCATTTAAAACACCTACCCTTCATCAAACGACAATTAACGCATTATAATTCATATTATTATATCACATTATTACAACTAGAGCAACATATTTTTATATAATTATATGTTAAATATTTTGTAGAAATTTGGTGTTTAGTGCTTGACTTTTGGGTGGTCAAATAGTATAGTGTATGATAGGTAAAACTTTAGTTTTCCAAAGCATCTGTGTAGAGCGCTGTTTCTAATTTTGTGCCGTAGTTTCCGCTGTGCGAGAAAACTATGAAAAACCCTTTGTTCAGGGCACAAAAAGCAAATTCAGCGGGTATCGCACAGGGTAAAAATTTATTCTTGTGTCGACACTAAGACCGTGTGTAGCACGGTTGTTGTTGAACAAAGGGGGATGCTTTCTTATGCAAAAAGAAGAAAATATTGTACAACTTAAAAACATATCCGTAGCCTTTGACGACCAGGTTATCTTGGACGATTTAAGCCTTGATATTAAGGATAAGGAATTTATAACCTTTTTAGGTCCTTCGGGTTGCGGTAAAACCACCACTCTCCGTCTTATTGCAGGGTTTTTAGAACCTGACGAGGGTGATGTTTTATTTGAGGGTAAAAAAATAAATGGTGTGCCTGCTTATAAGCGTCAGGTTAACACCATTTTTCAGCGTTATGCCCTTTTTCCTCATCTTAATGTTTATGAAAATATTGCTTTCGGTTTAAGGATTAAGAAATGGCCCGAAAACGAGATTAAAGCAAAGGTTGAAGAAATGCTCAAGCTCGTTAACCTAACAGGCCTTGAAAAGCGGCATATTGACACACTTTCAGGTGGCCAACAGCAACGTGTAGCTATTGCCCGTGCTATTGCCAACCACCCAAAAGTGCTTTTATTGGATGAACCCCTTGCCGCACTTGACTTAAAGCTTCGCAAGGATATGCAAAAGGAGCTTAAGAAAATTCAGCAGCAGCTTGGCATTACCTTTGTGTTTGTAACCCACGACCAAGAAGAAGCACTTACCATGTCTGACCGTGTGGTTGTTATGGATGGCGGTAAAATTCAGCAGGTGGGCACCCCGCAGGATATTTATAACGAGCCTGAAAACGCCTTTGTTGCTGACTTTATTGGCGAATCCAACATTCTTGACGGCAAGATGATTCGCGACTTTTACGTTGAATTTTCAGGTCAAAAGTTTGACTGTCTTGACAAGGGATTCCAAGAAAATGAAGCCGTTGACGTTGTTGTAAGACCTGAGGACGTTGATATTGTACCTGTGGAAAAAGGTATGCTTACAGGTATTGTAACTTCGGTTTCCTTCCTTGGTGTGCATTACGAAATTATTGTTGACATTGGCGGCTTTAAGTGGATGATTCAAACCACTGACGAGCACTTTGTTGACGATAAGGTTGGCCTTTTTATCGAGCCTGACGCTATCCACATTATGAAAAAGAGTGAATATTCGGGTCTTTACGGCGACTATTCAAGCTATAGTGAAGAAATCGACCACCTCTCCGATATAATCGAGGAGGAATAGTATAGATGAACAAAAAAAGCTTTGGTAATCAGCTCTTAGCTGCTCCCCACGTTGTATGGTCAGTTATTTTTATCGTTGTGCCGCTTTTTATAATGCTTTATTTTGCTTTCACTAACGCTGACGGTGGCTTCACTTTAGAAAACGTTAAGCAAATTGGTCTTTATAAAAAAGCCTTTGGCATTTCAATTTTATATGCCGCTATCGCAACGGTTATAACATTACTTCTTGCCTACCCAATGGCATATTTTATGACAAAGGTCAACATTTCTTCCCAAAGAATGCTGATGATGATTGTTATGATTCCTATGTGGATGAACTTCCTTATCCGCACATATTCTTGGATAACCATTTTAGCAAACACAGGTCTTATAAACACCTTTTTAGGCAAGCTTGGCATTGAACCGTTAAAGCTTATAAACACACCGGGCGCTGTTATTCTTGGTATGGTTTATGACTTTATCCCTTATATGATTTTGCCGATTTATTCAGTTATGTCTAAAATTGATAAATCCCTTTTAGAAGCATCTGAAGACCTTGGCTCAAACGCATTTAATAAATTCAGGCGTGTTATTCTACCACTCAGCCGCCCCGGTATTATTTCGGGCATTACAATGGTGTTTGTGCCGTCTGTTAGCACCTTTTACATTTCTCAAAAGCTTGGCGGCAACAAAACAATGCTTGTGGGTGACGTTATTGAATATTTCTTCAATGCAGGACCCGATTATTACAACGTTGCCTCCGCCATTTCAATGGTGCTAATGGTTATGATTTTGGTTTGTATGGTTATTATGAACCGCTTCTCTGATGACGACAGCGAGGGGGTAATTATATGAAAATACTTTCTCGCCTATATATAGCACTTATTTTGTTTTTCCTTTACGCCCCCGTTGCTGTAATGATTATTTTTTCCTTCAACTCCTCAAGCTCGGTTTGGGTGTTTGAAGGCTTTTCAACCAAATGGTACGAGGGTCTTGTGTATGACACAACAATGCTGACAGCACTTGAACACACCCTTATAATTGCGGTGCTTTCAGCACTTATATCAACAGTTTTAGGCACAGCGGCGGCTGTAGGCATTTTGGCAATTCGCAAAAAGGTTGCGTCCAGCCTTGTAATGTCAATGACAAATATTCCCATGATGAATGCTGATATCGTAACAGGTATTTCACTAATGCTTTTGTTCATTTTTATCGGCAATTTATTTGGGCTTAACGAATCACTTGGCTTTATAACGGTGCTTGCCGCACACATAACCTTTAATTTGCCTTATGTTATTTTATCGGTTATGCCAAAGCTCAGGCAAACCGATGCAAATTTGGTTGATGCCGCAATGGACCTTGGCTGTACACCCTTTAAGGCATTCTTTAAGGTTATTTTACCTTCAATTTCAACAGGTATTGCAACAGGTACAATTATGGCGTTTACCCTTTCGCTTGATGATTTTGTAATAAGCTATTTCACCTGCGGTAAATACCAAACCTTACCTATTGTCATTTACAATATGACTAAAAAGTCAGTAACGCCTGACACCTATGCACTTTCAACAATTATTTTCTTTGTTGTGTTCGCGCTGCTTATTTTTTACAATATGCTTCAAAGCAAAAGCGAAAAGCAGGCGGCCGTTCGAAAGGTGGGTGCAAAATGAAAAAAATATTAAGCATTTTGCTAATTTTTGCACTTTTAACCCTTTCACTTTGCGGTTGCGGTTATGAATACCATAATTTAGATTTGCGTGCTAAATATACCCGCGAATATGCAGGTACCGAAATTACCGTTTACAACTGGGGTGAATATATTTCGGACGGGGCAGACGGTACAATTGACGTTAACCGTGAATTCGAAAAGGTTACAGGCATTAAGGTTAATTACCTAACCTTTGAAAGCAACGAAACAATGTATTCACAGGTCAAAAACGGCGGCGTCAAGTATGACATTATTATTCCGTCGGATTATATGATTCAGCGCCTTATCAAAGAAAACGAGCTTCAAAAAATTGACACCACTAAGCTTTCAAATTATGATTTAATTGACGACCGCTACAAATCGGTTTACTTTGATGAAAAGAATGAATACACCGTGCCTTATAACGTTGGTATGGTTGGTGTCATTTATAATCCAAAGCTGGTTGGCGAGGTTGAGCATTCTTGGAATGTTTTGTGGGACAAACAATATAAGGACAAGGTTTTAAACTTTAACAATCCACGTGATGCCTTTATGACCGCCCAAATGCTTTTAGGACTTGACCTTAACAGCGAAAACACTAAGGACTGGAACAAAGCCGCCGACAAGCTTAAAAAAGGCAAGGCTAATTTGCAGTCCTACGTAATGGATGAGGTTTACGGCAAAATGGAAACTGGTGAAGCCGCCATTGCGCCTTATTATGCGGGCGACTATTTAACAATGGTTGAAACCAATCCCGACCTTAAGTTCTTCTACCCCAAAGAAGGCACAAACATTTTTATCGATTCAGTTTGTATTCCGAAAAACGCTAAAAATGTTGAGGCGGCAATGCTTTATATTGACTTCTTGTTAGAGCCCCAAATTGCCACCGCAAATGCCGAATATATCGGCTATGCATCCCCAAATACTGCGGTAATTAATAATGAAGATTATTACTATTACCAAAACGAAATTTTATACCCCAGCGAAGAAGATATGCCAAAGGTTCAGTATTATCACGATATTGATGATAAAATCAGAATCTATTACGAAACCCTTTGGGTGCAAGTTAAGCTTTATTAACAAAAACGGACTTGGAAAAATCCAAGTCCGTTTTAATTTATTTGCCTAATTCCTTTGTACGCTTAAATGATGCCTGAACAGTGGTATTCACGATATTATCAAATTCGGAATTTAATAAAACCTCAACACCTTCTATTGTAGAGCCTTTGGGGCTGCACACACGCTGGCGTAAGGTTTCGGGGGTTTCACCGCTTGTAAGCAACAGCTCTGCCGCACCCTTTAAGGTCTGTGCGGCATATAAAATTGCCTTATCTTCCGATAATCCAACATTTTCGCCTGCTTTTGCAAGTGCATTGGCAAATGTATAAACAAATGCAGGACCGCAACCCGAAATAACCGAGCCTGCGTCAATTAAATCTTCAGGAATTTTATCAATTTTGCCTGAATATTTAAGTGCGTTTTCAAATTCAGAAATTTCTTCTTCAGTAATTACTGGGCAGGTAGCGTATAAAAGCATACCTTCATTCACGGCAACAGGTGTGTTAGGCATTATACGAATTGTAGGTAATTTTGCATCTAAAATTTCGTTATATTTTGAAATTTTAAGCCCTGCCGCCATTGTAACCAAAATAAAGCGGTCTTCCCTTGCCTTCAAAAAAGGTGCAAGGGGTGACAAAACCTCTGCCATAACCTGCGGTTTTACACCAAGGAAAATATATTTTGCGTTTTTAGCGATTTCTTCATTATTACTAACAGTTGCACCTATTTTTTGTGCCAAGGCATTTGCTTTTTCATTATCGGGGTCAGACAATAAAATTTCATTACCCCCTACCGATTTTGCAACAGCGGTGGCAAGCGCGCCACCCATATTACCGCAACCGATGAATCCAAATAATTTGGTTGACATAATGTTATCTCACCTGACCGTTTCCTTTAATTATATACTTGTAAGTATTAAGCTCATTAAGTCCCATAGGACCTCTGGCGTGAATTTTTTGGGTAGAAATGCCCATTTCACAACCAAGTCCAAATTCGCCCCCGTCGGTAAAACGGGTTGAAGCGTTAACGTAAACGGCCGCCGAATCCACACAAGCGGTAAATATTTGAGCCGCATTATCGTCACTCGTAATAATGCTTTCGCTATGGTGGGTAGAATGTGCGGCAATATGATTAACCGCTTCCACTACGCCGTCAACAATTTTAATTGCCATTTTATAATCTAAAAATTCAGTGTCAAAATCATCTTCTCCTGCAGCATTAACACTTATAATATCACAAGTATTCTTACAACCCACAAGCTCTACCCTGCCATTAAACATTTCATAAAGCTTGGGTAAAAAATCAGCTGCAATTTGCTTATCGACAAGCAAAACCTCAGCCGCATTGCAAACTGACGGGCGGCTTGTTTTTGCATTATCAATAATCTTAAGCGCCATATCGATATCAGCAGTTTTTTCAACGAAAATATGACAAATACCCGTGCCTGTTTCGATACACGGCACCTTGGCATTTTCAACACAAGCCTGAATTAAACCCTTGCCACCACGAGGAATCAGCACGTCAACAAGCCCACGCGCAGTCATAAGCTCGTTTGCGCTTTGTCGTGTGGTGTCTTCAACGAGGTTTACATAATCTCTATTTATGCCGCATTCCTCAAGACCTTTTTTAAGGGCGGTTACAATTGCTTTAGCCGAATTAAAGGCTTCCTTACCACCACGAAGCACACAAACGTTACCGCTTTTAAAGGCCAAAGCGGCGGCATCACTTGTAACATTCGGTCGGCTTTCGTAAATAATTGCAACAACACCAATAGGTACCGCAACCTTATTTACAACTAAACCGTTAGACAAAGTATGTGTACTTAAAACCTTTCCTACGTTATCAGGCAGGTCGCGAACATCCTCAATTCCCTTTGCCATTGCTTTAATACGGTCAGCGTTTAACATTAGGCGGTCAAGCATTGTGTCACTTATCTTGCCCTTGGCATTTTTCATATCAACTGCATTCGCCGCCAAAATATCGTCAGTAGCCTCAACCAACGCCTTTGCCATTGCGGTAAGGGCGTTATTTTTAATATCGGTCGGCAAAGCGGCATTAAGGGACACCGCTTTTGCTTTTTTAAGTATTTCTAAAGTTGTCATTACTTTTCACCTATAAAACGGGTGCCAACGTCTTTACCGTCGACAATATCATAAAGATGTGATGGTGTGTCACCGTTTGCAATAACCATATCAATACCCTGCCTTGTAACGATTTTAGCCGCCTTAATTTTAGTTGCCATACCGCCCGTACCAAGACTGCTTCCAACACCGCCAATCATAGCTTCAATATTTTCATCAATCTTTTCAACCTTATGCAAAAGCACTGCATCGCTGTTTTTATGCGGGTCAGCGGTGTAAAGACCGTCAATGTCAGATAAAATTATAAGCAAATCAGCCTTAATGGCGGTTGCGACAATTGCGCCCAAGGTGTCGTTATCGCCAATTTCAATTTCAGCGGTCGAAATCGAGTCGTTTTCATTAATAATCGGTATTACCGAAAGCTCGAGTAAACGGCACATTGTATTTTCAAAATTCTTACGGCGAATATCGTCGCCAACGTCCTCACCAGTCAAAAGAATTTGGGCTACAGCATGGTTATACTGCGAAAACAAACGGTCGTATGTATACATAAGTTCACATTGACCGACAGCGGCCGCCGCCTGCTTGGTAGGAATATCCTTAGGCTTTTCGGAAAGCGAAAGCTTACCAACGCCCATACCAATAGCGCCCGACGACACTAAAATGACTTCATTCCCTGCATTTTTAAGGTCGCTCATAACCTTACACAGTTCTTCTACCCTGTGAATGTTAAGAAGCCCCGTTTTGTGTGCTAAGGTTGAAGTGCCTATTTTTACAACAATACGCATTTTAAAAATCCCCTAATTAAAGAGTTGCGGCCATAACCGCTTTAATGGTGTGCATACGGTTTTCAGCCTCGTCAAATACAATTGACTGACTGCTTTCGAAAACCTCGTCAGTAACTTCCATTTCGCTTATGCCAAATTTTTCACCAATTTGCTTACCAAGTGTGGTTTTAAGGTCGTGAAAGGACGGTAAGCAGTGCATAAATACAGCCTGCTGACCCGCATTTTCCATAACCTTTTTATTAACCTGATAAGGTGATAAATCTTTAATTCTTTCAGCCCATACTTCATCAGGCTCGCCCATTGAAACCCAAACGTCAGTCGCAATAACGTCGGCGTTTTTGGTGGCTTTCATAACATCACTTTCAAAAGTAATAACAGCGCCTGTTTGATTAGCAATAGCCTTACAGGTTTCAATTAAATCGCTATTTGGAAAATACTTTTCAGGTGCGCAAACGGTAAAGTTCATACCCATTTTAGCGGCACCCACCATATATGAATTACCCATATTGTAACGGGCATCCCCCATATAAACAAAGTTAATACCTTTAAGTCGACCAAATTTTTCTTTAATTGTTAAAAAGTCGGCAAGAATTTGTGTTGGGTGGAATTCATTTGTAAGACCGTTCCAAACAGGCACACCTGCATACTTAGAAAGTTCTTCAACAATTTCCTGACCGTAGCCTCGGTACTCGATACCGTCGTACATACGACCAAGCACACGGGCAGTATCGGCAATGCTTTCCTTTTTGCCGATTTGTGAGCCCTGCGGATCAAGATATGTAACACCCATACCCAAATCATATGCTGCAACCTCAAAGCTACAACGTGTGCGGGTACTGGTTTTTTCAAAAATTAAGGCAATATTCTTGCCTTCGCAAAGTCTGTGCGGAATACCCGCTTTTTTCTTATATTTAAGTTCACTTGCCAAATCTATAAGACATTCAATTTCAGCCGGTGTAAAGTCAAGAAGCTTTAAAAAGCTTTTACCTTTAAAATCCATTAAGCTTCACAGCCTTTCTTAATAATTTCAACTGCTTTTTTAAGGTCGTCCCAACCAATATTTAAAGCGGGTAAAAGTCTAACCTTGGTTTTTGCCTTTATGGGTAAAACACCGTTTTCCATACAGTATTTAATAACTTCAGAAGAGTCCTTTTCGGTTTCAATACCAATCATTAAACCCATACCGCTTACACTTTTAACGCCCTTTGCGTTTTTAAGTGTATTAAATATATATTCCGACTTTGCCTTAACCTCACCTAAAAGCTCGTCACCAATACGGTTAATAACACTTATTGCGCCGGCGCAAGCCACAGGGTTGCCTCCAAAGGTTGAGCCGTGCGTACCTGGAGTAAGCACATTTTTAACCTTTTCGCCAAGCATTGTAGCGCCAAGTGGAAGACCGTTACCAAGCCCCTTTGCTGTAGATACAATATCAGGTAAAACGCCGTAATTCATAAAGGCATAAAGTGCGCCTGTGCGACCGTTACCCGTTTGCACCTCATCAGCAATTGTTAAAATATCTTCCCTTTCGGCTATGCTGAAAATTGCATTTACAAAATCGGGCTCTAACGGTAAAACACCGCCTTCACCCTGAACACATTCGAACATAATTGCGGCAACCTTGTTTTCTTTAACCTTGGCTTCAAGGTCAGCTATATTATTAGCTTCGGCATAAACAAAACCGTTAGTTAAAGGTAAAAAGTCGTTATGAAAAACGTCCTGACCTGTTGCCGCAAGGGTTGTAATTGTTCTGCCGTGAAAGCTGTTTTTAAGGGTGATTATTGTATTATAATCACTTCCCTTTTTATCAGCGGCATACTTTCTTGCAACCTTTATTGCACATTCGTTAGCCTCCGCACCCGAATTCCCAAAAAACACCTTTTTAAGACCTGTTCTATTACATAAAATTTCAGCCAAATCAGCACAAGGCTTTGTGTAATAAAGGTTTGAAGCGTGCTGAAGAGTATTAAGCTGATTTGTTACAGCCTTTACCCATTCATCATCAGCCACACCAAAGGTGTTAACTGCAATGCCTGTTGCCATATCAATATAACCTTTGCCGCTATCGTCATACACAATTGAACCCTTGCCCGATACCAAATTAAGCGGAAAACGGGCATAGGTAGATGCAACAAAGCTATTATCCTTTTCAAAAATATTCATATCAGTCACCAACTACCATTGTACCTGCGCCCTCGTTAGTAAGGGTTTCAATAAGGAGTGAATGAGGCACACGGCCGTCCATTATAAATACCTTTTTAACACCGCGCGCAATCGCTTCCAAACAACATTCAACCTTAGGTATCATACCGCCCGAAATTGTGCCGTCCTCAAAAAGCTTTCCTGCTTCACTAACGGTTATTTTAGGTATTAATGTGTCAGGGTTGTCCTTATCCTTTAAAATACCCGCAATATCGGTCATTGAAATTAAACATTCAGCCTCCAGTGCGCCTGCAATATAAGCTGCAGCAGTATCAGCATTTATATTATAAACATTAACCTCATCATCACGGGCAACGGTAGATACAACCGGTATGTAGTGATGGCGAATAAGGTCAGTAATAGGCTCAATATTAACGTCGGTAATTGTGCCGACATAACCTAAACGCTTGTCTTTAGGCTGGGCAGTAATCATTTTGCCGTCAATACCCGAAATACCCATTGCCTTACCACCCTTAATTTGCAAAAGGTTTACAAGGCTTTTGTTAATTTTGCCCGCAAGCACCATTTGAACAACCTCGGCAGTTTCCTTATCGGTAACACGAAGACCGTCAACAAAAACGGTTTCTTTACCGATTTTTGCCAAAGTTTCGGTGATTTCGGGGCCGCCGCCGTGAACTAAAACAATTCTTACACCGATAAGGCGCAAAAGGATAATATCCTCCATAACCTGTTGTTTTAATTCTTCATTTATCATAGCATTTCCGCCGTATTTAATTACAATTGTTTTTTTGTTGTATTGCTGAATATACGGAAGCGCCTGAGTAAGTATTTCGGCACGCTGTGCGTTGGTAATATTTAAAGACATTTCGTTTCCTCCAAATAAAGACTTACAGGCGAGCAGTAAATTGCTCGCCCAAGATATTAAGTACGGTAGTCACCGTTTATTTTAACATAATCGTAAGTGAGGTCACAGCCCCAAGCGGTAGATGAAGCGTTACCGCTATTCAAATTTACAAGAATTTCAATTTCGCTTTCCAAAAGAATTTCCTTTGCCTTTTCTTCCGAAAAATCAACCCCTGCACCGTTTTTGCAAACTAAAATTTCGCCCTTTTGCGATTTAAAGCAAACATCAATTTTCTGAACGTCCACCTTTGCGCCCGAATACCCAATAGCACACAGCACCCTGCCCCAGTTGGCATCAGCGCCAAACATTGCCGCCTTTGTAAGAGATGAACACACAACCGACTTTGCAACAACCTTTGCAATTTCAAGACTTTCAGCGTTCGATACTTTACATTCAAGTAATTTTGTTGCGCCCTCGCCGTCGGCCGCAATTTTACGGCACAAATCAACACAAACTGTGTTAAGCGCCTTCATAAATACATCAAATTCCGCGCCGTCAGCAGTAATTTCTTCATTTTCGGCCATGCCGTTTGCCAACACAACAACCATATCATTAGTTGAGGTATCGCCATCAACCGATACCATATTAAAAGTTGTTTGAATATCGGTTGAAAGGGCTTTTTGAAGCATTTCGGATGATATTGCGCAGTCGGTAGTAATAAACACAAGTATTGTTGCCATATTTGGATGAATCATACCCGAGCCCTTGGCAATACCGCCAATTTTGCAGGTTTTACCGCCGACGTTAAATTCCACCGCAATTTCCTTCATTTTAGTATCGGTGGTCATAATACCCTCAGCCGCAAGGTCGCTGTTTAAGCCCAAGCCTTCAACCAATTCGGGAATACCGTTTTGTATAGGCGTAATATCGAGCGGTTGACCGATAACACCGGTAGATGCAACCACAACGTCACTTGCGCTAATTCCAAGCTCTTTACCTAAAATTTCGCAGGTTTTTGTGGCAATTTCAATACCGTTTGCATTGCAGGTATTAGCATTACCGCTGTTACAAATAACAGCCTGTGCCTTACCGTTTGATATGTTTGATTTAGTAACCTGCAAAGGTGCGCCTTTTACAAGGTTGGTTGTGTAAACCGCAGCCGCATTAGCAAGCTTTTCACTGTAAATTAAGCTTAAATCCCTTTTTGTTTTGTTTTTTCTAATACCGCAATGAATACCGCTTGCAGTAAAGCCCTTTGCGGCACACACACCGCCGTTAATGATTTTCATAAAATTCTCCTATATATCTAAGCCTTCTGTTAAATTGGCTCCAAGTACCAAATTCATACATTCTATCGCCGCACCCGAGGCGCCTTTACCAAGGTTGTCATACCGAGCACAAAGTAAAATTCTTTCATCATTGCCCATAACCGAAATTTGCATACCGTCATTAAATGACAGCTTATTTGCCGCAACAAAACCGTTTTCGGTAAAATCTTCAACAAAATTCACAATGGGACCTTGATATTTTTCTTTATAGATATTTTTAATATCCTCAACTGTACCGTTAACATCTTTTTTGAATAGCGGAATTGTAACCTCCATACCGCTGTAAAAATCGGACACAATGGGTAAAAATGCAGGTGCATTATTAATACCGCAAATTTTCACCATTTCGGGTAAGTGCTTATGCTTTTGAGTAACACCATACATACGAGGTGCGTCTAAAAGCACGTCTCTTTCAGCATTTTCATATTCGGCAATCATATTTTTACCGCCACCGCTGTAGCCTGTAAGGGATGTACAGCAAAGGCTTATATCCTTACTTAAAATACCATTTTCAATAAGCGGATAAATAAGCGCTATAAAACCGCTTGCGTGACAGCCCGGCACAGCAATTCTTTTTGAAGTCTTAACCTTTTCCTTAAAGTTAAGTGATAATTCAGGAAAGCCGTATGCCCATTCATCATTTGTGCGGTGTGCGGTTGAAGTGTCAAGAACAACTGTATTATCGTTTTCTATAAGCGATACCGCCTCAATTGCCGCCGCATCAGGAAGACATAAAAACGCTATATCCGCGCTGTTAATAGCTTCACGTCGTGCGGTAGTGTCCTTGCGCTTTTCTTCTGATAAAATAATCAGTTCAATATCCGTTCTATTAGAAAGACGTTCCTTAATGCGAAGACCTGTTGTGCCTGC
The DNA here is from genome assembly GCA_017622555.1 of Clostridia bacterium. Taxonomy (GTDB): domain Bacteria; phylum Bacillota; class Clostridia; order Oscillospirales; family Acutalibacteraceae; genus UBA737. The sequence continues at coordinate 29,639 of JAGAQV010000012.1, read as the reverse complement.
GCTTCCGTCAATGAATACCTTTTTCATTTAAAAACTCCGTAAAATACTTAATTTGTGTGTCAACCGACGCAGGACCCGTACTGCCTGCCGAAATACGCTTTGCAACACATGTTTCAAGTGATATTTCATTATATAAGTCGTTATCGAAGATATCGCTGAATTCTTTGTATTTTTCAATCGGTAAAGTATCTAATACCAAATTTTCTTTAATGCAGTAAGCCACAATTTCACCAACGTGCTTATAAGCAGTCCTAAAAGGCATACCCTTCTTAACCATATAGTCGGCTAAATCAGTAGCATTAATAAAGCCTTTACCTGCGGCTTTATACATATTGTCCTTTAAAACGGTCATTGTAGCAACCATAGGTGTAAATACGCCCAAACACATTTTAACGGTATCAACCGCATCAAAAATAGCTTCCTTATCCTCCTGCATATCCTTGTTATACGCAAGCGGAATACCCTTTAAGGTGGTAAGAAGCGACATTAAATTACCGTATACCCTACCCGTTTTACCGCGTACAAGCTCGGCCATATCGGGATTTTTCTTTTGCGGCATAATGCTTGAGCCTGTTGTATAGCTGTCATCAAGCTCAATAAACTTAAATTCCCAGCTTGACCACAAAATTATTTCTTCCGAAAAACGTGATAAATGCATCATTAAAATTGAATAATCCGATAAAAGCTCTAAGCAAAAGTCTCTATCGGAAACACCGTCAATGCTATTAAGCGAAATGCCAGTAAAACCAAGACGCTGGGCCTCGTAATCTCGGTCAGTATTGTATGTAGTACCTGCTAAAGCGCAAGAGCCTATGGGACACTGTGCCCACATTCTTCCCAAGGCATCGTTTATTCTATCGAAGTCACGCTTCAACATAAAGGCATAACTTAAAATGTGGTGCGCAAAGGTAATGGGTTGTGCCCTTTGAAGATGGGTGTAGCCAGGCATAATAGCGTCCTTATATTCCTCAGCCTTGTCCTTAATTGCGGCAATAAGTGAAAGAATAAGCTTGCCGATTTCTTCGCATTCCTGCGCTAAATAAAGGCGAACATCAAGCGCAACCTGATCGTTACGGCTTCTTGCTGTGTGAAGCTTTTTACCTGTATCGCCAATTCTTTTAGTAAGCTCGGCCTCAACAAACATATGTATATCTTCGGCATTCATATCAATTTGCAAATCGCCGTTTTCAATATCTTGTAAAATACCGCCAAGTCCGTTAATAATTACTTCGGCTTCATCGCCTGAAATAATGCCCTGACGAGACAGCATCATAGCGTGCACCATTGAGCCCGTAATATCCTGCTTATACATACGGCAGTCAAAATGAATTGAAGAATTAAAGTCGTCAGCCTGCTTATCAAGGGCTTTTTCGAACCTGCCTGCCCACATTTTTTCCATTAAAAGAAACATTCCTTTCAGGTTTAGCGTACTGTTTAAAAACAGAATCACCCACAGCGCCGAATATTCAGCACTGTGGTGATAAAAATCAAAAATTATTTAAGGCCGTTTTTAGCTCTCATCTTTGCATTAACCTTGGTTGCAAGACCGTAAAGGTTAATAAAGCCTGTTGCATCGCTTTGATCGTAAACGTCGTCCTCATCAAAGGTTGCAATTTCAGGGTCGTAAAGTGAATAAGGTGAAGTAACACCTGCGTTAATCATATTGCCCTTGTAAAGCTTTAATGTAACGTCACCTGTAACGGTTTTTTGTGTTTCCTTGACAAAGGCAAGTATTGCCTGAGTTAAAGGAGTAAACCAAAGTGCATTGTAAACATTTTCAGCAAGCTTTTGAGCAACAAGCGCTTTGTAATGTGCAGTGTCCTTGTCAAGACAAATGCTTTCAAGCACGTTGTGCGCCTTGTAAAGAATTGCACCGCCTGGAGTTTCGTAAACGCCGCGGCACTTCATACCAACAAGACGGTTTTCAACAATATCCAAAAGACCGATGCCGTTTTCACCACCAAGCTTATTAAGAGTAGTGACAACACCTACAGAATCCATTTCAACACCGTCAACAGCGGTAGGAATACCCTGTTCAAAGTGAATTTTAACATAGGTGGGCCTATCGGGTGCCATTTCAGGAGAAACGCCCATTTCCAAAAATCCGGGCTTGTTGTAAAGGGGTTCGTTTGCGGGGTCCTCTAAATCAAGACCTTCATGGGAAAGATGCCAAATATTCTTATCCTTAGAATAGTTAGTTTCACGGTTAATCTTCAAAGGAACGTTATGTGCTTCAGCATAATCAATTTCCTCTTCACGAGATTTAATATCCCATTCACGCCAAGGTGCGATAATTGTCATATCAGGAGCAAAGGCTTTAATTGCAAGCTCGAAACGAACCTGGTCGTTACCCTTACCTGTGCAGCCATGGCAGATAGCATCTGCGCCTTCAGCTAAAGCAATTTCAGCAATTCTTTTTGCAATGGGAGGACGTGCGAATGCAGTACCAAGCATATAATCCTCATAAAGTGCACCCGCCTGAACACAGGGGAAAACGTAATCGTCCAAAAATTCTTTGGTAAGGTCTTCTATGTAAAGCTTTGAAGCACCGGTTTTGAGCGCCTTTTCTTCAAGACCCTCTAATTCGTCAGCCTGACCCACGTTACCCGAAACTGCAATAATTTCAGGGTTGTTGTAATTTTCCTTAAGCCAAGGGATGATAATTGATGTATCCAAACCGCCTGAATAAGCAAGTACAACCTTTTTAATTTCTTTTTTTGCCATAATAATTACCTCCGAATGCATAATATGCATTTTTCTTTCAAAAACTATGCATAAATAATAGCATATTACGAATAAATATGCAACATATATTTGCAAATTTTACCGTTTTTACATAATTTTTACCCGATTTTCTGCATTTTTATGCAAAATCAACAAGTTAAAGGACTAATCTTCCGTTTCTTCCATGCTATCCCAGGTTTTTTCTTCCTTAGTCATATTCTTAGTTTTAATAAGATTAATAACAAATCCGCTGATTAAACAAAGACCAAAGATTACCCAGCCTGCCAAAACATTGGAAAGCATATTATAACCATCCGCCGCACCGTAAAGACCGCCATTATTAACAAACAGGTTAACAATATTCCAAACAAAGATAATGGTTAATGCAACGGGAGCAATTACCTTAACGGCAGCATAGAACCAAACCTTAGGCATTTTAAAGCCTGTGGAATTTCTGTTAATTTCCTTAACAACCTTATCAGTTTTAAAGAACCAGCCAATTGCAATTGTTTCAATAATACCAACCAAAATAAGTGTAAAGCTGTTGCACCAATTATCAACAATATCAAGCACAGCAAGACCCGCGCCCGAGGTGTAAATTAACGAAATAACGCCTGCGATTACGCAAACTGCAACAGTTGTTTTCTTTTTGTTAAGACCGAACTTGTCAGAAAATGCAGTTGAAATACCTTCAACAAGCGAGAAGGCCGAGTCAATGGCCAAGGTACAAAGGCAAAAATAGAAAACAAATGAGAAAAAGGCATTGAAAATGCCGCTGTTCGAAAGATTAACAATTGCGGTGGGATAAACAATAAATGCAAGACCGGGGCCAGCCTTCTCAGCCAAAACATCCTGCATGCCTGTACCGTACATTGTTGTAAACATAACAACACCCGCCAAAAGTGAAACCGCCAAATCGCTAAAAGCAATAATAAGACCGTCACGGGCGATATTGCTCTTATCATCAAGGAAGGAACCGTAAGCAATCATAATTGCCATCATAACAGACATACTGTAAAATACCTGACCTACAGCATCAACCCAAATCATCGGGTCCTTAAGAGCCGAAAAATCAGGAATAAAGAAGGCTGCAAGACCTTGAAGTGCGCCGGGCATTGTAACGCCCTTAATTGTCATAATAATAAAACAAACAACCGGTAAGAAAATCAAATACTTAATAACCTTGTCTATGCTCTTTGTGCCGTTACGTATGCAGTAGTAAATAGAGCCCCACGCCGCTAAAAGACATACTATAACGGGAACTGAAAAATCGCCAAAGCCTTTAATTGTGCCTGTGGTTTTAATAAGCCCTGCCCACAAACCGCTTGCGGCTTCATTATTGCCTGTCATACCGATAAACTTAAAGCTGAAAACAGCCATCATAATAACCCAAGCAAAAACAACCGCGTAATATGTAACGATTACAAATGCATTTGAGGTTGCGGTCCAACCGATAGGCTCGAACCATTTTTTCATACCCTTCATTGCACCAGGTGCACCCGAACGCATTTTACGACCGATGGAAATTTCCATCATTAAAAGAGGAATACCGATTGTGATTAAGGCGATAAGATATACAAGCAAGAATGCCCCGCCACCGTGCTTTGCGGCAAGATTTGGAAAACGCCAAGCGTTACCAAGACCAACCGCAGAACCTATGGCCGCCAAAACAAATGTTGCGCTTGAACCCCAGGTTGAACGTTTAGTTTCTGACATAAATTTTACTCTCCTGTTCCAACTACTGCCGTTTGGGCAGTGTTTGTTTTTGTTTTTTTAATCTTAAATTCGCCGACATTACGGCGCACAATTACATCATCAAAGGTCTTTTTAAATGACACCCTGCCGCAAAACTTTTTACCGCAGCTGCAAGTAAAGTTTGCCCAAAACCAACGGTTTTGATATTTCCATTTAGAAACCTGCTTAGCTTTTTTGTTGCATTCAGGGCAATTAAAAATGAGGTGTTTTTTATCAATGCATTTATCATTAATTTTTGAAATTGCATAAGCTTTAAATTTTAACCTCTTTAAAAAATCGGGATTTCCCGCATCCTTTATAAGCGCTTCAAAGCGTTCCTTATTGTAGCACTTTTTAAGAAGATAAGCACATACAAGACTGTCATCCTTTGCAGTGTGAAAATCAATCCCATCTGTTGAAACATTAAGCTTTTCGGCCGCCGCTTCTAAGGATATCTGGTTTTTATCCTCATAACCCTGAAGTCGCATCTCATTTTGAATAAACACCTGTAAATCAAGATATTTCTCAATTTTAAAGCGAATATCCTTTAGAAGATTTTCCTCGTTTTCCAAAATAGTGTAAAGGTCGGAATTGCTCCAGGTCATTGTAACTGAATTTTCCCCTACCCATTCGTTATAGGTTTTTACAGCATCCTTAAAAGGCACACCCGAAAGCATTACGTCGGTAGTAATTCCCGTAAGCTTTGCAAAACGCCCTGTAACCTTTTTAGAAATTTCGGATTTAACGGTCACCTCAAAGGTGTCAACCACGTCAAAGCTGTCGTTAAGCTTAACTGCACCGATTTGAAGGATTTGATTTATAAACCTTTTTTGAGGCTTATAAAAAGCGCTATCCCATTCCAAATCAAGAATTATATAGTTCATTGTTGTTTTCTCTTTGCCTCAAATTTACTTCTTTCCTCTTTACCAAGGATACGCTTTCTAAGGCGAATGCTTTCAGGGGTGATTTCCACAAGCTCATCATCCTTTATAAATTCAAGCGACTGTTCAAGGCTTAAACGTGTGTGGGGCACTAAACGAAGCGCCTCATCACTGCCGGATGCACGGGTATTTGTCATTTGCTTTTTCTTGCAAACGTTGCAAACGATATCATCATTTTTCGGGTTTTCACCAACAATCATACCTTCATATACAGGAGTACCTGGGCCGATAAACAAGCGGCCGCGGCTTTGGGTGTTGAAAAGGCCATAGCCTGTGGACTCACCCGTTTCGTGCGCAATAATCGAGCCGGTATTTCGCTGGTCAATATCGCCCTTATATTCCTGATAGCTGTCAAACACGTGGTTCATAATGCCGTTACCATTAGTGTCGGTCATAAACTGTGAACGGTAGCCCAGAAGTCCGCGTGCGGGAATTAAAAATTCAAGGTGGGAGGTTCCGCCCTCACGGGTGCCCATATTTTTAATTTCTGCCTTACGGGTACCAAGGCGTTCCATAACCGAGCCAACGTATTCTTCGGGAACCTCAATCATTAAAAGCTCAATAGGCTCTAAAAGGTTGCCGTTTTCGTCACGCTTATAAATAACCTCAGGCGGTGAAACCTGAAACTCATAACCCTGACGGCGCATAGTTTCAATTAAAATTGAAAGGTGCAGCTCCCCTCTGCCCGAAACCTTAAAGGTGTCTGCCGAATCGGTTTCCTCGACACGAAGGCTGACGTTTGTCATAACCTCTTTAAAAAGGCGGTCACGAATATTGCGCGAGGTTACAAACTTGCCCTCTTTTCCTGCAAATGGCGAATTATTAACCATAAAGTTCATAGCCAAGGTAGGCTCATCTATCTTTACAAAAGGTAACGCCTCAATGTTATCAATCGCACAGGCGGTTTCGCCTATTTCAAGGTTTTGAAGACCTGCAACCTGAATTATATCACCAACACTTGCGGTTTCTTCCTCATGCCTTTTAAGACCGCGGTACATAAACATTTTAGCAATTTTTTGGTTATTATTAGTGCCATCCTTATGGCAAATAGCCACCTGCTGACCGCTTTTAACAGTACCACGGATAACTCGTCCCACACCTATTCGGCCAAGATAATCATCATATTCAATGTTAGTAAACAAAATTTGAAGCGGGCCCTCGGTGTCACCCTTTGGGGCATCAATTTCGTTGACAATTGCATCAAATAAAGGCTTCATATCCTCGCCCTTAATGTCGGGTGAATAGGAAGCGTAGCCGTCACGGCCGGAAGCAAAAATTACGGGGAATTCAATCTGGTCTTCATCGGCGCCAAGCTCGATAAATAAATCAAGCACCTCGTCAACAACCTCGTGCGGCCTTGCCATTGGTCTGTCAATTTTATTAACAACCACAACGGCTTTTTTACCAAGAGCCAATGCTTTTTTTAGCACGAAGCGGGTTTGCGGCATACAGCCTTCAAATGCGTCAACAAGCAATAAAACGCCGTCAACCATTTGTAAAATACGCTCAACCTCGCCGCCGAAATCGGCGTGACCTGGGGTGTCAACAATATTTATCTTTACGTCACCGTACATAACGCTTGTGTTTTTTGAAAGAATGGTAATGCCGCGCTCACGTTCCAAATCGTTGGAGTCCATTACCCTATCATCAACCGCTTCATTAACACGAAAGGTGCCGCTTTGCTTTAAAAGCTGGTCAACAAGAGTTGTCTTACCGTGGTCAACGTGAGCAATAATTGCAACGTTTCTTAAATTTTTAATTTCAGTCATTCAGACACTTCCTTAAATTAAGCAAAAAATAACTCATTTTAACTAAAATATTATAATATAAATATATATTGTTGTCAACAAATACAGCCACAAAAATTTATTAAAATGTTAATTTTTTCTAAACATTAAAGCCCTGCTATTGAAAATGGAAAAAATATGCTTATAATATATTCAGTAACGTTATATTTGACGAAAGGAAATGACAAATGCTAACTTTAAAAGGCATAACTAAGGACTATATAACCGGCGACAGTAAGGTCGAAGCCTTAAAGGGTGTTGATTTACAGTTCCGTAGTAACGAATTTGTATCTATTTTAGGTCAGTCAGGCTGCGGCAAAACAACACTTTTAAACATTATCGGCGGTCTTGATAAATACACCAGCGGTGATTTATTTATCAACGGTAAGTCCACCAAAAATTATAAGGACAGGGATTGGGATAACTACCGCAACCATTCGGTAGGCTTTGTTTTCCAAAGCTATAACCTAATTCCTCACCAAACCGTTTTATCAAATGTTGAATTGGCGCTTACCCTTTCGGGTGTTTCAAAAAGCGAACGCCGCCGCAGAGCCAAGGAAGCGCTAGAAAAGGTTGGTCTTGGCGACCAGCTTCGCAAGAAGCCAAGCGAAATGTCGGGCGGACAAATGCAGCGTGTTGCAATTGCCCGTGCCATTGTAAATAACCCCGACATTATTTTAGCTGACGAGCCGACTGGCGCACTTGATACCGAAACCAGTGTTCAGGTTATGAAAATTTTGAAAGAAATTTCAGAAGACCGCTTGGTTATAATGGTTACCCACAACCCCGAGCTTGCGGCTGAATATTCAACCCGAATTATCCGTATGCTTGACGGTGTGATTTTGTCGGATTCTAAGCCCCTTTCGGCCGAAGAAATTCACAACGAAAATAATTTGGAAAAGGAAAAAACTGAAAAGGCAAAAACACAAAAAATGCCTTCAATGTCACTTTTTACTTCCTTCGGTCTTTCGCTTAATAACCTTTTCACCAAAAAGGGCCGTTCCGCCCTTACCTCCTTTGCGGGAAGCATTGGCATTATAGGCATTGCACTCATTTTTGCAGTATCACAAGGTACAACAGCGTTTATTGATTCTGTTCAGGAAGAAACGCTTTCCTCCTATCCATTAACTATTGAATCGCAAAACCTTGAGATGACCGAACTTATAAACACCTTTATGGGTGCAGCAGAATCATCAGGTGAGCACGAAAACGATGCTGTTTACGAAAAATCCGCCATATATGAAATGATGAATGCCCTTAATTCGCTTGAGGCTAACGAAAACGACCTTAAAGCCTTTAAGGCTTATCTTGAAAAATCCCTTAAGGATAAGGAAAAGCATTCCGACCTTATTGAAGCAGTAAACGGCATTCAGTACACTTATGATTTTAATATGCTTATCTACACCCATAATGTTGACGGTCAGATAATTCATTCAGATTCAAGTGAGCTTATGGCCGACATTTTGCGCGATTATTTCGGTATGGACTTTTCGGGTATGATGTCGAGTATGACAGGCGGTATGGCGCAGAGCCCAATGATGTCTTCCTCCATGATGGGCGGCGGCGCAACTCTTTGGCAGGAAATGCTAACCGGTACTGACGGTGAGCTTATTAACCCGCTTATCCCCAAGCAGTATGACCTTATTCACGGTAGCTGGCCCAACGATTATAACGAAATTTTGCTTGTTGTGGATGAAAACAACGAGGTTGACGATATGACCCTTTACGCTTTGGGTTTAAAATCTAAAGCCGAAATTGAAGCAATGACCCAAGCGGTGCTTAATAAAGAGCAGCTTGAGGTTGAAGGCAAAAAATGGAGCTATAAAGAAATTTGCGAAATGGAATTTAAAACAATTTTAAATTCCGCTTGCTACACAAAAGACGAAAAAACAGGCCTTTATACCGACCTTCGTGACACTGAAGCCGGTCTAAAATACCTTTATGCAAACGGCATTCCACTTAAGGTAACAGGCATTATTCGTCCTAAAGAGAGCACCTCCACCACTCTACTTTCAGGTTCGATTTGCTACACTAAAAAGCTGACCGATTACGTGGTTGAAAAGTCTAAGGAATCAGCCGCAATTAAGGCACAGCTTAATGACGATTCAATTGACATTTTCACAGGCCTTCCCTTTAAGGAAAACAGCAAGAATTTAACTAATGATGAAAAGAAGGCTGAATTTAAGGAATACCTTAAAAAGCTTGATAAAAACAGCAAGGCTGACACTTACGTTAAAATAATGTCTATTCCCGATAAGAAGACAGTTGAAAAGACCGTTAACGATGCTTTAAAGGCAACCTCACGTGATAAAATCGAAGCAACCCTTATCCCAGGTATTGTTCAGCAAACAGGTATGAGCGAGGATGAAATTACCGAATATCTAAAAGATATGAAGGACGAAGAAATCTTTGAAATGTATGCGTCAATTGTTGAAGAACAGTTCCGTATGCAGTACGCCGCTGGTGTGGCCGCACAGCTTATGCCCCTAACTGCTGAGCAGAAGGCCGCCGCACTTGATATGGCGGTTAAAAATTTCACCACCGAACAGTTTGCAACCTATTATGATGAGGTTTTAGAATTTTCAAATTCTTCATATGACACAAACCTCATTAAACTTGGCTATGTCGAGCTTGACACCCCCTCAACCATAAACATTTATGCAAGCTCGTTTGAAAATAAGGACATTATTGAAGCCGCCATTACCGATTACAATAAATCGGTTGAGGATTTACAAAAAATATCATACACCGACTATCTCGGTATAATGATGTCCTCAATCACCACAATTATTAACGCTATTACCTATGTTTTAATGGCCTTTGTTGCGGTATCCCTTATTGTTTCATCAATTATGATTGGCGTTATAACTCTAATTTCTGTTCAGGAACGCACAAAGGAAATTGGTATTTTACGTGCTATCGGCGCATCAAAGCGTAACGTTTCAAGTATGTTTAACGCCGAAACCATTATAATCGGCTTCACGTCAGGTCTTTTGGGTGTAGTTATAACCTACCTTTTGTGCATACCGATAAACATTATTCTTGAAGCGCTTACAGGGCTTCCGAATCTTAAAGCGGTATTACCTATTGAAGCGGCAATTTTGTTCGTTGCAATAAGCGTAATTCTTACAATGTTCTCAGGTATTATTCCATCCCGCAGCGCCGCTAAAAAAGACCCCGTAATTGCACTTAGAACTGAATAAAATCAAATAACTAACCGTTTTAAAATAAAAAGCACCCCAAAAGTGTTTGACTTTTGGGGTGCTTTTTAAATTTAACATGATTTTTTATTTTACAATTTTACTTTTTTCTAAAGCGTGGCGAATTATTGTACCCATTGTGTCGGCCATTCTTATATATCCCGCATCATTTGGGTGAACGGCATCAGTTGTCATATCGTACTGATGAGGTGCCGTGTGAAAGCTTAGGCCGTCAACAAAATAAACGTTTTTATCCCCTAAAGCACGAGCTTTAAGGTAAGACTGCATAATAATATCACGACGTTGTAAAATTTCCTCCTGCTCGTGCGGAAGTGTCCAGTAATTTATACGTGTTGCCATAATAAAGGGTACGTCAGGATTATTTTGACGTATAGTTTCGTAAACCCGATAATGAGTTTCCTTTAAATAGTCGGGGTCGGGAGCGTTGTGGTCATAATCACACACAAAAACACTCATAGGAAGGGTTGCCATCCAATCAACAAAAGCCTTTTCACCCTTGCAAAGCGCCGCAAAGCCAAAGTTTCTAAAGTCAAGATTCATTTCTCTTGAAATTATTGCAGGGTATGTAAGACCTGGACGAGTTGCCGCACTACCGTGAACAATTGACGAACCGTAAAAAATTACAGGCTTAATATCACGATAAGGGCGAGGATCCGAAATAACAGACCCTGGTACTACTCCAACCTCAAGGCTTTCAACTATTGAATAGATCGGAAAGTTTATAGTTAACGACCGCATTTCGTTGTTTTCAAGATGAAGTATTTGCTCATATTTGTCCTTAAAATCATAAGACATTAAAAATTCTTTTACAAAACGGCTACCAAATTCACCATCAATATACAAATCAAAACCGCCTGAATTTAAAAGGGTTAAATGCGGTACACGGGTAACGTCCAGAAACTTTGCACGAATAGCAATATATTCCGAATTGGTTGAAAAACGAACACGGCCGCCTGTTGACTGCTTAGCCAATTTGCCGATACCCTCACTTGATGCATAAGCCACATCATCAGGTGCGCGTCGAAAATGCGGCTGTGTCAGCGGCTCGTAAAAGCCGTGAAGCATAAAGGGTTCTTGCCTAACGTCATGCCATTCAACCTCAATGCCACCAACCTTAGAAATATTAACGTTTTCCATAATATTAAGCCTCCCGTTTAAAACAAAAACCGCAAGGAAAAGCCCTTGCGGTTTAATTTTACACCATATAATTTAATGTTGCAATATAAAATTATCTACTTTAATCCTTACTGAAATCTTCAAGAATAAGGCCTTCGTTCTTTTCAAGAGCCCAGTTAATGTTCCATTCACTTGTGAAAATAAGAATGTTGTTGCCCTTAAAGTCCTGCACCCATTTAGTGTCGGAAGTAAGGTTTAGCTTTTTAACGTCTATACCCTTATTTTTTATCCAACGGATATAAGAATAAGGCAAATCGTTTCTTATAACGTCAACGTTATATTCATTTTTAAGGCGGTATTCAAGCACTTCAAACTGAAGCACACCAACAACACCCACAATAACACGTTCCATACCTGTATTTGGTTCGTGGAAAATTTGAATAGCACCCTCTTGAGCTATTTGCTCAACACCCTTTACAAACTGTTTACGCTTTAGGCTGTCCTTTTGTTCAATCATTGAAAAATGCTCGGGCGCAAACGTGGGAATACCCTCAAACTGCACCTTTTTCTTTGCCGAGCAAACGGTATCACCAATTGAATAAATACCTGGGTCAAACACGCCGATAATATCGCCAGCATATGCTTCATTTATAATTTGTCTTTCCTCCGCCATCATTTGCTGTGGCTGTGAAAGGCGCACAGTTTTGCCCGCCTGAACATGATAATAATCCGCGCCACGTTCAAACTTACCCGAACATATACGGAAAAAGGTTATACGGTCACGGTGGTTTTTATTCATATTTGCCTGAATTTTAAAGGCAAAAGCCGAAAATTCCTCATCAAAGGGTGATACCTCAGTTTCTCCCGACATACGAGGAAGCGGCGAGGTTGTCATTTTTAAAAAGTTTTCAAGGAACACTTCTATACCAAAATTCATAAGTGCTGAACCAAAGAAAACAGGACTAAGCTCACCGCGGCGAACCTTTTCTAAATCAAATTCAAAACTTGCGCCGTCCAAAAGCTCTATTTGGTCAACCAATTCTGCGCGCTGATAAGGACCAATAAGCTCATCCATTTTTTCAATATCAGTAATATCGCAAGGGGTGGGTTTAATTTTGTTCATACCCTTGTGCATATCCGAAAAGGAAAGAATTTCACGCTTGTCACGGTCAAACACACCCTTAAATTCAACACCGCAGCCGATAGGCCAGTTTACAGGGTAAGTACCAATGCCGAATTCCTTTTCAAGCTCATCTAAAAGCTCAAACGGGTCACGAGCTTCACGGTCAAGCTTATTAATAAAGGTAAAAATTGGGATGTGGCGACGTGCGCAAACCTTGAATAGCTTACGGGTTTGGGCTTCTATACCCTTTGCAGCGTCGATAACCATTACGACACTATCAGCCGCCATAAGTGTACGGTAGGTGTCCTCCGAGAAGTCCTGGTGACCGGGGGTGTCAAGAATGTTTATACAATAACCGTCATATTCAAACTGCATAACCGACGACGTAATTGAAATACCACGCTGTTTTTCAAGCTCCATCCAGTCACTTACTGCATGCTTTGCGGTGGCTTTACCCTTAACCGAGCCTGCGGTTTGAATTGCACCGCCGTACAAAAGAAATTTTTCAGTTAGGGTCGTTTTACCTGCGTCAGGGTGGGAAATTATAGCAAAGGTTCGGCGTCTGCCGATTTCATGTTGTAATTCACTCACAAAAAAATCTCCTCATATTTAATCACAGTTTTATATATTATCATAATAACAAGATTTTATCAAGAAAAAACATATAATAAAAGTTGTTTTATTCAAAAAAAGCAAACTGCTAATTTGCAATTTGCTTTTTTAAAATACTTTATTTGCCATCGATATCGTCCAACGTTTTAACAACGTCGTGCTTAATCGGTTTCCAGGTAACGTGCATAAATAACGAAGCCAGACATATAAACGGATAAATCATATCGTGCAAGGGCCATGTTATTAAATAAAAGGCCAATTTAAATTTATTGGGACAACGAATGTGCTTCCATTCACGGATAACAACCATAAGACCCGATATGATATTTGATACATAGGTGGAAAGTGTTCCGAAAAGAGCCCCCACAAAGCCCATAATAACGGGTGATATGCCATTGTCAAGCAGTGTTCCGGCCTGCCAACCAACACAAAACCAAGCAATTTCAAACGCAATCCAAACCATTCTTTTGAAAAAGCTGATGGGGATTAGATAAAAAATCATATCAAAGTTTGTAAAGTTTTTGGCAATAAACTTTAGGGGAATTGCAACTATATCAATAACAAAACCGCAAAGGTCCATAATACGATCAATAAAGAAGGTTATTTTCTTCCAAAAAGACAAGTTTTTAAAGGTGCCTTTTTCATAATTAAAAACCTTAAGTGGCGGATTTTTTACATCTTTTTTTCGTTTAAAAAAACGAACCAAGCCGTAAAACAGCTTTGCGCCGTAACGGAAGAAGCAAGCCATACGGCCCTTAGCCCAACGAAGACGCTGACGAAGCATAACCCTTATTTCATAGGGCTGTTCATCAAAAAATTCGGCAGCCTCACAATATTCAATTCTCTTACCCTGAACGGCAAAGTCCATTGTGGCCTGTGTATCCTCGGTGAGACTGCTGTAATGCCAACCGTCCTTAAGCATTTCAGAAGAAAGTAAATACCCCGTACCTGCAATATGGGTACAAAGATTCAGTCTACCTCTTGGTCTATGCAAATTCATAGAGCTACGCATAAAGTGAATTGAATAATGTGCCGAAATCCAGTTTTGGTCAAAGTTTTTGGAATTTCTATATCCGATTACGCCATCTACACCCGTAGAAAAGGCTTCGTTCATTCTTTCAAGGTAATCACGTGATACCACGTTATCGGCATCGAAGAAGAGATAACCGTCAAAGCTTTGTATGCCAAAATCCTTTTCGATGTTTTCAAACAAATATTCCAACGCCCAGCCTTTCCTTGCCTTTTCGGGACAATGACGCTCATAAACGGTTGCGCCGCACTTTCTTGCAATTTCAGCCGTTTTGTCGCCCTCGTCGCAGTTATCGGCGACCACAAAAACCTGAAAATTTTCACGTGGATATGTTTGGTTGTGTAAGCTGTTTACAAGATTACCAATAACCAATTCTTCATTACGGGCGGCAATTACAATTCCATATTTTTTGGTTTGAGGTGCAGGCTCAAACTTTTTTGCCTTTACAAAAAAGCCTATATACTTATAAATCTTTTTGTAATACGTAAGTACTGCAAGTACCGCAAATACCGATACTCTAAGCGCTACCCACCAATCCAATTCATTCACTCCTTAGTTTTAAACATCATAAAAGCAATTGAACAATATAAAATCTCCTGCCAATTGATTTTATCAAAAGAGCCACTGTTTGTCAATGTTTAAAACAAACCCAATATGATGGTGTTACACCATAAAAGTTTTCTAATGGTAAAAAAATCATATAATCCTAAATTAAATTCAAAAATACCATTTTAGCTTTCTTGACAAACTGCACCATGTATTATAAAATAACAATAGAAAACAAATTATGGGGGAATAATAAAATGGCAATTCTCGTTACCGGCGGTGCCGGCTATATCGGAAGTCATACCTGTATTGAAATGCAAAACGCAGGCTATGAGGTTATTGTTGTTGATAATCTTGATAACTCAAGCAAGGAATCTCTTGCACGTGTTGAAAAGATTACGGGCAAAGCCGTAAAATTTTATGAGGAAGACATTCGCAACAAGGAAGCTCTTCGCCAAATTTTTAAGGAAAATAAAATTGAAGCGGTTATCCACTTTGCAGGTCTTAAGGCTGTTGGTGAATCGGTTCGTGAGCCTATTATGTACTACGACAACAACCTTATAAGCACACTTGTTTTGCTTGAGGTTATGAACGAATTCGGCGTTAAGAAAATTGTTTTCTCTTCTTCGGCTACTGTTTACGGTGTTGCAACCGTTATGCCTTTGGTTGAAGGTATGCCACTCGGTGCCATTAACCCCTACGGCAGAACAAAGCTGTTTATTGAAGAAATGCTTCGTGACCTTTACGTTGCTGATAAGGGCTGGTGCATTGCACTTTTACGTTACTTCAACCCCATTGGCGCACACAAGTCAGGTCTTATCGGTGAAGACCCCAAGGGTATTCCCAACAACTTAATGCCTTACATATCACAGGTTGCTGTTGGCAAGCTTGAAAAGCTTCACGTTTTCGGTAACGATTATAAAACCGTTGACGGCACAGGCGTGCGTGACTATATTCACGTTGTTGACCTTGCAAACGGTCACGTTAAAGCAGTTGACTGGGCACTTCAGAACACCGGTTGTGAAGCATTTAACCTTGGTACAGGCAACGGCACAAGCGTTTTACAGCTTCGTGATGCTTTCGTAAAAGCTAATAACATTGACGTCCCCTATGTTATTGACCCCCGCCGCCCCGGTGACCCTGACGAAGTTTATGCTAATGCTGACAAGGCTAAAAACGTGCTTGGTTGGGAGGCAAAGCTTGGTATTGTAGAAATGTGTGAAGACACATGGCGTTGGCAATCAAATAACCCTAAAGGATATGAAAAATAATTAAATATAAGGGCGTTTTGGCTATGCAAAACGCCCTTTATAATACTTCCGCCTGTGGCGCAGCTGGATAACGCAGCAGATTCCGATTCTGAAGAACGGAGGTTCGAATCCTCTTAGGCGGGCCAAAATCGACAAGTCGAAACTTGTCGATTTTTTTATCCATTGTGAAAGCAATGGTATATCATCAAGGTTGGCTTTACCGCAACCAAAGTTGAAAATTTAAAAGCCGTTAATCTTCAAGAAAAATATTTTAAAAGCCGAAATTATAATGTAACCCTTGACATTATAATTTCGGCTTTAATTATTCCAATTCATTTTTTACTGCTAAAACCATACCGTTTGTTTCATAATCAACTTTGGCTGTTATGCCGTAGCCCATACCGAAATAAAAAATTCCTTCATCATAGGTAAAGCTTAAGGCACGGTTTTCGTAATCAAAGAAAAACAACTCCCTAAAGCTTCCCTTTCTGCCCGAATTTGTATACCAAACCGATATCCGAAATTCCTCTTTATCATTACGGTTTAGCCTTTCATTACATAAAACATAAAGTGTATCATCAATCACACGCAAATCTAAAATTTCGTTATTAGGCTTAATTTCGATTAAATCTGCCGTTTTCATATCGGAAGTGCTATACAAATGTCCCCTTGCAATAAATTGCATACCGTTAAACTCGCCTTTTGGTTTATATATGTATATGCGTTTCGCTTTATATCAAGCTGTGAAATAAGATCGCTGTGGTAAACAAAGCTTTCCCCGTCGTAGCGATAAACGTCATAACGACGTTCATTCCTGTCAAGAGTAAATAAATAAGCATATAATTCACCGCTTAAAGTAAAAAAGTCATACACTCTTACAATTGCCTCAGCAGTATGGCTTAGCACCTTGCCTTCCTTTTTAAAGGGTACCTGTGAAAAGCTTTTACCGTCACTTGAAACCGCTACAGGAAACTTCCCTGCAGCAACACCCATACCTGCAAATATTTTGCCGTCAAAAAATGCTAAATCAAAATTATGTATTCCACCGGGCAATACCCTTTCGGTTGTCCAACCGTTACCGTTTGTGGTATAAAAATTACCGTATTGCCAATTTTCCTTTGGGTCACAGCCTGCTGCATAAAGCATATCGTTAAAAATATAAAAACGTTCTATTTGTTCGTCAGGTAAATTTCCATCGCTTACCCATTCTTTTTTTGCTACGTCATAATATTTAACCATTACAGGACCCTTGTTTTTATCATAATCCCCGCCCCCAACATAAACCTTGCCATTATAGGCTTCAATATCCCAAACCGAACGGTGAACGCCGCCCGTAGTATAATAATCTGAAAGGGGTACTCCAAGCTCTTTAAAGCTTGCCTTATAGGGATAATCCTTAACATTACAGCCACATATTGTTAAAAGCATCAATACTATTAAAATCAGCACTGAAATCCTTTTCAAAAAACCACCCTCTTTTAAATTATTTTAACATAACAATTATATAAATTCAAATTAAAAAAATATTGAAATATAAATCCATTTGTGCTATACTTTATCAATAAAAATTGCGGCAATTAATATAAAGAGGCGATTTATTATGGCATACCCTAAAATTTTAACAATTCAAGACATTTCCTGTGTGGGACAATGCTCGTTAACAGTTGCTTTGCCGATTATTTCGGCTTGCGGTGTTGAAACCTGCATTTTACCGTCGGCAATTCTTTCAACCCATACGGCAGGCTTCAGCGGTTTCACCTTTCGTGATTTGACCGACGATATGCCCGCTATTCGTGACCATTGGGAAAAGGAAAACATTAAATTTGACGGTGTTTATACGGGGTATCTTGGTAGCACAAAACAAATTGATTATGTTAAAAATATTATCAAAACCCTTAACAAAGCCGATGCAAAAGCTATTGTGGATCCCGCAATGGCGGATAACGGCAAGCTTTATCCGTTATTTGATAAGCAATATGTTGAAGCTATGAAGGAACTTTGCGCTGTAGCGGATTACGTTGTGCCAAACATTACCGAAGCTTGTTTTTTAACCGACGTAGAATATAAGACCGAATATGACCGCGCATATATTGATGTTTTAATTGAAAAGCTTTTAGCTTTAGGCTGTAAAAGCGTTGTACTTACAGGCGTTTCGTACCGCCAAGGCAAAACGGGTGTAGTAGTTTTTGAAAACGGTGAATATAACTATTACGAGCACGAATTTTTACCCAATAGCTGTCACGGCACAGGTGATATTTATGCTTCTGCCTTTACCGGTGCTTTAATTCGTGGAAAAACAGCTTTTGAGGCTGCAAAAATTGCGGCTATATACACGGTTGAATGCATAAGAATAACGGCAGAGGAAGAAAACCATTGGTACGGTGCAAAATTTGAGCCCGCACTGAAAAGCCTTATTGATATGATTTAAAAAAATTAAAAAAATACCGCAAAACGCTTGACTATTTAAGTGTTTTGTGGTATTCTAATTCTTGCGCAAATGCGGGTGTAGTTCAACGGCTAGAATCCCAGCCTTCCAAGCTGGTTGTGTGGGTTCGATTCCCATCACCCGCTCCAAAAAGAAGTTGTACCTTTTGGTACGGCTTCTTTTTTTATATGGATGGGAATCGAACAAGGCGTTAAGAAAACAGTCCGGGGGACTGTTTTTAGCTGGGGCAACGAGCATTAGCGAGGCGAGTGCCGTCACAACGGCACATACCATCACCCGCTCCAAAAATGAAAGCATCAATCCTCGTGGTTGGTGCTTTTTTTATAGTATATTATTGATGGTAATCGAATAAGCAATTAAATTGGGGGTTATCGCTTAGGCGATGAAATAATAAATAAGAAAGAATAAAGAATAAAATCGGTGTCGGATTTGCCGACAGATTTATATATCGTGCCGTAGGCACACATTTTTTCTTATTTCTTCTTTATTATCTATTCTTTTGGGCGTTAGCCCGATAAATATGAATTTGAATATACATTGCAAAAGCGTTAGAATCAAATGATTCTAACGCTTTTGGTTTAATTATTCATAATCAACAACGTCAACCCATGAAAGCAAAAATTCACGTTCTTCGGGTTTGCCCTTTACCGACTGTGAAGCGGCAACAATGGGTAACCATTTCTGAATATACTGACGGGCAGTATCACTCTTTTTACAAAAGATTTCCATATATTTTTGAGCAATATCCTCTTTACCATTAAGGCAAAACAGAAGATACGTTCTTGCAACATCGGCCGAAGCATTACCCTGTGTTGCGTGTGCCCAGTCAATTATATAGGCCTCACCATTTGGGGTAATAATTACATTTGAAGGATAAAGATCACCATGACAAACCTTATTGTGCTTTGGCATACCTTCAAGACGGGTGTGAAGCTCATAACGGGTGGTTGCGTCCAAATCCGTTTCGGAAATTTTTCTGTTCATTTTATCCTTAAGCTTTGTAAGAAGGGTGGATTTTTGCGAATGAATAAGCATTTGAACGTCAACAAACTGTTCAAGATATTTATCAAAATTTTCGGGATCCTTTTCCATTTTATCGGCCAAAGTTTCACCCTCAACGTATTCGGTAACAATTGCCCATTTTCCGTCAATCATTTTAACCTCTAAAATCTTAGGGATATTAAGGCCTGTTTCTTCAATTCTTGCTTGATTAAGCGCTTCATTTAAAATACCGGATTTTGAATAATGTTCATCAAACACCTTAATACGCTTATTGCCATCCTTATAAATGGTTTTACCAATACTTTTTGCAATAATTTCCATAACCTTCACTCCTTAAATATCCTTGTGTTCGCCGTAATAAGCGTTAAGATACATTTGCTTAATCTCGCTCATAAGCGGATAACGGGGATTAGCGCCGGTGCACTGATCGTCAAAAGCCTGTTCTACCATTTCATCAAGATTCTGGAGGAATACCTTTTCGTCAATTCCGTAATCCTTAATGGTTTCTTTAATGCCAACCTTAGCCTTAAGGTCATTAATAGCTTTGATAAGATTTTCCAGTTTTTCTTCGTTAGTATTGCCGCCAAGACCAAGATAATCGGCAATTTCAGCATAACGTGCAAGGGTGTGCGGGTGGTCATACTGTGAGAAGGTACCCATTTTAACGGGTGTTTCAGAAGCATTGAAGCGGATAACCTCCTCAATCATTAAAGCGTTTGCAACACCGTGAGGCAAATGGTGGAAAGCACCAAGCTTATGTGCCATTGAATGACATACACCAAGGAAAGCATTAGCAAACGCCATACCCGCCATTGTTGCGGCGTTAGCCATTTTTTCACGCGCTTCAATATCGGTCTGACCGTTTTCATAAGCACGGGGCAAGTATTTAAATATATTTTTTAGCGCCTGCAAAGCAAGACCGTCGGTATAATCGGTAGCAAGCATTGCGGCATAGGCTTCAACCGCGTGAGTTACAGCGTCAATACCTGAAGCGGCGGTAAGACCTTTAGGCGCAGACATATGGAAATCGGTATCAATAATTGCCATATTAGGAAGAAGCTCATAATCAGCCAAAGGATATTTAACACCTGTGTTTTCATCGGTAATAACTGCAAAGGGTGTTACTTCAGAACCTGTACCGGCTGAAGTGGGCACAGCAATAAAGTAAGCCTTTTCACCCATTTTGGGAAAGGTATAAACACGCTTACGAATATCAATAAAGCGCATTGCCATATCCATAAAGTCAGCTTCGGGGTGTTCATAAAGCACCCACATAATTTTTGCGGCATCCATAGCCGAGCCACCGCCAAGAGCAATAATGGTATCAGGCTTAAAGGCGGCCATTTGCTTTGCGCCGTCACGCGCATTTTTTAGGGTGGGGTCAGGCTGAACGTCAAAAAAGGTAGTATGTGCAATACCCATTTCGTCAAGCTTATCGGTAATAGGCTTTGTATAACCGTTTTCATACAGGAAGGTGTCGGTTACGATAAATGCACGCTTTGCGCCACGAACAGTTCTTAATTCATCAAGCGCAACAGGTAAACAGCCTTTTTTGATATATACCTTTTCAGGAGCACGGAACCAAAGCATATTTTCCCTTCTTTCTGCAACAGTTTTAATATTTAATAGGTGCTTAACTCCCACATTATCGGATACCGAGTTGCCACCCCAAGAGCCGCAACCAAGAGTAAGTGACGGAGCAAGCTTAAAGTTATAAAGGTCACCGATACCACCGTGTGATGACGGAGTGTTAACAAGTATACGGCAGGTTTTCATTCTTGCCGAAAATTCGTTCAGCTTTTCACCTTCGGTAATTTCGTTAAGATATATTGAAGATGTGTGACCGTAGCCACCGTCGGCAACAAGCTGTTCAGCCTTTAAAAGTGCATCCTCAAAGCTGCTTGCTTTATACATAGCAAGCACAGGGCTTAATTTTTCGTGTGCGAATTCTTCACTTAAATCAACGCTTTCAACTTCACCGATAAGAATTTTTGTATTTTCTGGAACGCTTACACCTGAAAGCTCGGCAATTTTAGAGGCCTTTTGACCAACAATTTTAGCATTTAAAGCACCGTTTATAATAATGGTCTTACGCACCTTTTCGGTTTCTTCTGCGTTTAAGAAATAACAGCCACGGTTTGCAAATTCCGCTTTCACCGCATCATAAATACTTTCAAGCACGATAACCGACTGTTCTGAAGCGCAAATCATACCGTTATCAAAGGTTTTTGAATGAATAATAGAGTTCACAGCCAACAAAATATCGGCGCTGTCATCAACAATTGCAGGGGTGTTACCTGCGCCCACGCCCAAAGCAGGCTTACCGCTTGAATAAGCGGCCTTAACCATACCGGGACCGCCTGTTGCCAAAATAATATCGGCTTCCTTCATAACGGTGTTTGTCATTTCAAGACTGGGAACATCTATCCAGTCAATAATACCCTCGGGCGCGCCTGCCTTAACAGCGGCTTCAAGCACTAATTTCGCAGCAGCAATTGTACTGTTTTTTGCACGTGGGTGTGGAGAAATAATAATGGCATTTCGGGTTTTTAATGCAATAAGGCATTTGAAAATTGCGGTTGAAGTGGGGTTAGTGGTAGGAATAACTGCCGCAATAACACCGATAGGCTCCGCAATTTTCTTTATACCGTAAACCTTATCCTCTTCAATAACACCGCAGGTTTTAGTGTCCTTATAAGCGTTATAAATATATTCAGAAGCATAGTTATTTTTAATAACCTTATCTTCAACAACACCCATACCCGTTTCCTCTACTGCCATTTTAGCAAGAGGAATTCTTGCTTTGTTTGCAGCTGAAGCGGCGGCTAAGAAAATTTTGTCAACCTGCTCCTGTGAAAAGGTGGCAAATTTTCTTTGGGCTTCTCTTGTGCGGTCAATAACTTGTTCAAGCTTTTCTACGCTGTCAACCAACAAATAATTTTGCGTTTCCATTTTAGTCCTCCAAATTCAAGGTTTTGTTGTTATTATTTTAACAAACAAATTTTGTTTTGAGAATTCTTAAAATGTTTCAGGGGGTTATCAAAATTGATAACCCCCTTCTTTTGAATTATAAATATTTGTTTTTCGATTCCGTTAAGCATTCAATAAATTTTTTATCAAGTTCACTTAATTTATAACCTTTTTTATAGATTAATATGTCCTTATAAACCTTTTTATTATCAATACACTTTTTTTGCACCAAATCATAACGGTCAAGCAAATCCTGTGGTACAGGTGACACCCACATAAAAGTATTTTCATTTTTATTCAAAAGTTCAAATTGACTTGCACGTTCAAAAATAAAAATGCGTCTTTCTATATTATCGGGCAATTCCTCCTTAACGACCTTTGACTGTGGCATAGACGGAACATACGGGTCGGCGTGTGCAATTTCAATATAATCAGTCAAATCGCTAAAGGAAATTTTATCCTTTTGGGCAAGTGGACTTTGTCGGCTCATAACAATGGAATAGGTGAAATCGGTTACATTTTCAAATACAAGGTTTTTTTCATCTAAAAGCGCTTTAAAATACTTATCATAGTTTTCGGCATATCTAATTATACCCAAACGGTATTCGTGGTTTTCAAGATTATGAATTGTACGCTGTGAGTTGGTTTCCTTATAAAAAATTTCAGCAGAATCATTTGTTAAGCATTTCGAAAAATCAGCAAAAGCGTTGGAAATATAACATGCTCTCGGTACTGAAATTGAAAACCGCTGTTTTTTGGGCGCACCATCTCTATAAAAGCGTTCAACCTGATTTATTTGCGCCAAAATAACCTTGGCATAATTCATAAATTCTTCGCCTTCGGGGGTAAGCTCCATACCCTTTTGTGTTCGTTCAAATATTGCAATACCCAGATCAGCCTCTAATTCCTTAATAGAACGACTTATATTGGGTACCGCAATAAGCAGTTTTTCACTTGCCTTACTGAGCGACCCCGCTTTCGCAACCTCTAAAGCATATTTCATATGTAATATATTCAAAAAATCACCCGCTGAATCTTAGTAATATTAAAATTATAACACAATAGACAGTTTTTATCAATTAGAGCCTTAAAAATTAACAAATAATATTATTTGTTGAAAAATTTGTCAAAAGGGTATATAATGATTACAATGTATGATAATTAGGTGAAAAAATGTCAAAACGCAAACATTTGAATTATATTATTTCTGCTGCTTTAATTGCTGCGGCATATGCCTCACTTACCTTTTTAAGCGGGGTTTTCGGTTTAGCCTTTGGTCCTGTTCAGCTTCGGCTTTCAGAAGTGCTGACCATTTTGCCTGTTTTTACCCCTGCCGCCATTCCGGGACTTGCGGTTGGGTGCTTTATCTCCAACATAGGCTCGTTTAACGTAATTGATATGGTATTCGGCACATTAGCAACACTTGCGGCTGCATTTTTAACATATTATTTGCGAAATATAAAATTAAAGGGTATTCCATTTTTGTCGCTCTTACCCCCTGTAATTATAAATGCAGTTGTTATAGGCTTTGAAATTGCAATTTTCTTTATGCCTGACACTTCTTTTATTTGGGCTTTTTTAATTTCTGCAGCACAAATCGGAATAAGTCAGTTTATTGTTTGTTTCATTTTTGGTATACCATTTTATTTGGCATTTAATAAATATAACATTTTTGAAAAAATAAGTAGTAAAAAATAACGATTTTTAAAGGTGCTACCATGCTAAAAACATTTATTAAAATTAGAAAATCTGTAATGCTTACGATTAAAGCACTTATAGTCAGTGCAATTACTCTTGTATTTATTGAAACATGGGTTAATTATTATACCAACTCACTTTTCGACCAAAACGGTAACTATTTGGTGGTTTTTTCGTTTGTATTTTTGCTGATATTGTTTGGCTCACTTTTTAGTGCTTTTAAAATTGGCATATACCGTCTTTCTGAAATTATTTACAGCTTTTCGCTTTCTGTTTTTGTAACAAATTTTATGATGTATATGGAATTAAGCCTTATTGCACGTGAAATGCTTGACCCTATATATTTAATTATAAGCACATTCATTCAGGCTTCTGTAGGCTTTGTGGGTGCAGTTTGTGCAAACACTATATACTTTAAGCTTTATCCCCCGAAAGAACTTTTGGCAATTTTTGGTGATGACCAAGCTGGCTTTAGACTTATTACAAGAATGAATCAAATTCACCATCGTTTTAAAATTATGCGTGGTGTTAATATTAATACTGAAGATGTTGAAAAAATAAAAATGCTTATCGATAAGTACGAGGGTGTACTTATTTGTGATATCGATAAAACTGTTGCAAACAAGCTTTATTCTTATTGCTATGCGCATCAAAAACGCATTTATATGATGCCGTCAGTTACCGATATTTTGATTAGCAAAAGCCACCAAATACAAATTGGCGATACAGTGGTTATTATGGGTAAAAACCTAGGCCTTAGCCCTGAACAACGTTTCTTTAAGCGTACTCTTGATATTTTGGTGTCAGGCATAATGCTGGTTTTTGCATCGCCCTTTATGCTCATAACTGCTTTGGCAATAAAGCTGTACGACGGCGGAAGCATTTTATATAAGCAGGAACGCTTAACCTTAAACGGCAAACACTTTTACGTGTATAAATTCCGTAGTATGATTGAAAATGCCGAAGGCAAAAGCGGTGCGGTTTTAGCTTCAAAATCTGACAGCCGTATAACCCCTGTAGGCAAATTTATTCGTGCCACCCGTTTAGACGAATTACCCCAGCTTATAAACGTTTTAAAGGGTGATATGTCGCTTGTGGGCCCACGTCCCGAACGCCCCGAAATTGCCGAGCAATATTACGAAAACCTACCCGAATTTGCATATCGCTTAAAGACAAAAGCAGGTCTTACAGGCTATGCGCAGCTTTATGGTAAGTATAACACCACCCCTGCCGACAAGCTTAAGATGGACCTTATATATATTGAAAGCTATTCTATTTGGCTTGATATTAAATTGCTTATTTTAACCTTTAAGATTTTATTTATGAAGGAAAGCACCGAAGGCATTGACCAAAACAAAAAAACAGCCGAAAAATAATTTAAGCCCGACCAAAAAGGTCGGGCTTAATTCTTTTATTAAGATTTTAATGCACGTTCAAGCCAAACAAAGCCAAAGTCAAGCGCTTCAAACATTGAAGACTTGGTAGTTTCCTTAACAATGCGGTCCTTATCACTTAAGGCAGTATCGCTTTTTAAAAGCTGCACCTTAATTTTGTTGGGGTCACCGTTTTCATCCTCACCCAAAATTGTAAACTTAACTACAAAAGCTTCGGCCATATCGCCGTAATAAATTTCATTTTTACACCTTACTAAAGGCTTTTCTTTATAAGTAATAAAATTTTCAGCCATAACTTACTCCTTTTTTGGTACTTCACCGTAAAGATTAAATCTAAAAAGTAGGGTTTCGTCATCAGGATTTGTACAACGAAGAATTGCTTCCCCTACCTGTGAATGTTTTAAAATTGTACTAAGCCCAATTAGTTGGCATAGTTTAGATTTTAAATTTAAAACATCACCATCGACAGTCTCAAGAAAGACATCGCCTTGACATTCATCAATCGTTTTTATTAAATCGTCAAAATCAACGTTATGAAGCAATATATTTCTATTATCCACAACGAATACCTCCTAATTTATTCTATCCATAATAGTATAAACTATATAATTAAATATGTCAAGTATTGACTTTTAGCGGTTTTTTAGGTAATATAGTATTTGTAGAAATTTGGCTTTATCGGAGGATAAAAAATGGAAAATTCAATGAAAAATATGGAAACAGTCGTTACCTTAGCCAAGGGTCGCGGCTTTATATACCCCGGCAGTGAAATTTACGGCGGTCTTGCAAACTCGTGGGACTATGGCCCCTTAGGTGTTGAACTAAAAAACAACATTAAAAGGGCTTGGTGGAAAAAGTTTGTTCAGGAATGCCCTTATAACGTTGGGCTTGACAGCGCAATTATTATGAACCCTGAAACCTGGGTAGCTTCAGGTCACCTTGGCGGCTTTTCGGATCCGCTTATGGACTGTAAAAATTGCAAAACCCGTCACCGTGCCGATAAGCTTATTGAAGACTATGTTGCACAAAACGGCCTTTCAGATAACCCTGCCGCTATGAGCGATGCCCAAATGAGCGAATATATTAAAGAACACGGCATTGCTTGCCCCGACTGTGGCTCGCACGATTTTACCGACATTCGCAAATTCAACCTTATGTTTAAAACCTTCCAGGGCGTAACTGAGGACAGCACCTCTACCCTTTACCTTCGTCCCGAAACCGCACAAGGTATTTTTGTAAACTTTAAGAACATTGCCCGTACAACACGTAAAAAGGTTCCCTTCGGCGTTGCACAAATCGGCAAATCATTCCGTAATGAAATCACCCCCGGTAACTTCATTTTCCGTACACGTGAATTTGAACAAATGGAGCTTGAATTCTTCTGCAAGCCCGGCACCGACCTTGAATGGTTTGAATTTTGGCGTGGCTACTGCCGTGACTGGTTATTGAATCTTGGTATGGATAAGGACAGCCTTCGCCTTCGTGACCACGATAAAGACGAGCTTTGCTTCTATTCAAAAGCAACTACCGACTTTGAATTCTTGTTCCCATTCGGTTGGGGCGAATTGTGGGGTGTGGCTGACCGTACCGATTACGACCTTACTCAGCATGCTAACCATTCGGGTGAAAGTATGGAATATTTCGACCCCGAAACCAACGAAAAGTATATTCCTTACGTTATTGAACCGTCCTTGGGTGCAGACCGTGTGCTTTTGGCATTTTTCTGCAATGCCTATGATGAAGAGAAGGATGAAAAGGGTGACACACGTGTAGTTCTTCGCTTACACCCTGCCCTTGCTCCCTTTAAGGCAGCTGTTCTTCCCCTTTCTAAAAAGCTTTCAGATAAAGCAAGCGAAGTATACACCGAGCTTTCAAAATACTTCAATATAGACTTTGACGATGCAGGCTCTATCGGTAAGCGTTATCGCCGTGAGGACGAAATCGGTACACCGATATGCATCACCTACGACTTTGATTCATTAGAAGACGGTTGCGTTACTGTTCGCGACCGTGACACAATGGAACAAAAACGTATCCCGATTACTGACCTTAAGGCTTATATTGAAAAAGCCGTTGAATTTTAATGGTGAAACTTTATGGAAACTATCTTTAATATGATTGTTATGCTTATTGGCGGGCTTGTGTTCTTCCTTTTCGGTATGAACGTAATGTCCGGTGGGCTTGAAACAATGGCTGGTGGCGGACTTGAAAGAACAATGCGAAAGGTTACCTCAAACGACCTTTTGGGCTTCTTTTTAGGCGCTGGTATAACAATCGCTATTCAGTCCTCCTCAGCTATGACGGTTATGCTTGTTGGTCTTGTAAACTCCGGTATTATGGATTTTACCAACACCTTCGGTATGATTATGGGCTCAAACGTGGGCACAACCCTTACTGCTTGGCTTTTAAGCCTTGCGGGGCTTGAAGGTAATTTCTTTATAACACTTTTAAATCCCTCTACCTTTGCCCCCTTGCTTGCAGGTGTGGGCATAGTGATGCAAATGTTTTCAAAAAGCGATAAGAAAAAAGAGCTTGGAAACATTTTTATTGGCTTTTCAATTTTAATTTGCGGTATGGACCTTATGAGTGATTCAATGGCTTCAGTCCGTACACTCGATGGCTTTGACACCTTTTTATTGGCACTCAAAAGCCCAATTGTTGCACTTTTAGTTTCCACCGTGTTTACGGGTGTTATTCAGTCATCAGCCGCAACAATTGGTATTGTTCAGGCGCTTGCCCTTACAGGCGGCATCACCTGGGAAATGGCAATTCCGCTTGTGCTTGGCGCTAATATAGGCACCTGTGTTACGGCGCTTATTTCTTCTATTGGCACCAACAAAAACGCAAAGCGCGTTGTTGTTATGCACTTTTCAGTTAACGTGTTTGGCTCCATCTTTTGTATGATTATTATGTATGTTATGCGAGCCTTTGGTGTTAACATTTTAGGCGCTGAAATTGCAATGGTTGGTGTTGCAATTGTTCACACATTGTTTAATGCAATTAACACAATTCTTTTAGCACCTATAAAAAAATTACTTGTTAAATTCTGTATATGGGTTGTTCCCGAAAAACAGGAAGAAACTCACACCGTATTTTTGGACGAGCGTATATTTAATAACTCTCCCCTCGCCATTTCGGAATGTCACCGACTTGCTAACGAAATGGCTGAATACGCAAAGAAGTCTATTACGGATTCAATTAAGCTGTTTGAAAAATATGACGAAGCTACTGCACAAAATCTTACCGAGCTTGAAAACCTTACCGACAAATATGAGGACAGGCTTGGTACCTATTTAGTAAGAATAAGCAGTAATAACCTTTCTCAAAGCGATTCACACGCAGTGGCCAGAATGCTTCATTCAATCGGCGATTACGAGCGTATAAGCGACCACGCACTGAACATTTGCAAGCTTGCTGAAGAAATGCACACGAAAGGCATTAAGTTTTCAGACAATGCGCAAAAAGAACTTTCAATTGTAGCAAGCGCTATTAACGAAATTGTTGATTTGACCGTTACCTCATTCCAAAAGGACGATGCCGCCATAGCTTCCCACGTTGAGCCGCTCGAACAGGTAATTGACAGTCTTAACGATAATCTTAAAGCATTACATATTGAAAGACTTCAGGCAAACGACTGCACAATAGAGCTTGGCTTTATTTTTACCGATTTGCTTACAAACTTCGAACGTGTGTCCGACCATTGCTCGAATATTGCGGTATACACAATGCAGCTTCATGGAAATAAACTTGATGCGCATAAGTACTTAAACGCTATTAAATCCACCTCAAATGATAAGTTTATG
Organism: Clostridia bacterium; assembly: GCA_017622555.1. Lineage (GTDB taxonomy): Bacteria > Bacillota > Clostridia > Oscillospirales > Acutalibacteraceae > UBA737. Next base: position 242 of record JAGAQV010000012.1, on the reverse strand, counting down.
GATGAATTTAATAATTATGCAAATAAGTATTCACTGTAATTTTAAAACCCTTGCAAATGCAAGGGTTTTATTTTGGGGAATATTTCAAATTATAGTTTATCGGGCTTACGCCCTAAAGAATAAATAATAAAGAAGAAATAAGAAAAAATGTGTGCCTACGGCACGATATATAAATCTGTCGGCAAAGCCGACACCGATTTTATTCTTTATTCTTTCTTATTTATTATTTCATCGCCTCAGCG
>JAGAQV010000002.1 GCA_017622555.1 Clostridia bacterium | reverse complement strand
TATATCTTAAAAGTTGTTTTTACCCGAAACATCAAACGGGTTTATTCGGCGATAGCCGCAGGGTTCTCGGTACCCATTCAAAATCTTTGATTTTGCTAATGGGTGAGGTTCCTATATCCATTTAACTAAGGAGGCAAATATTAAATTGTAGGCACATTATACCATTTACATTTTATTTTGTCAATTTATAATTAACACCAGCAATATATATTTTCCATTATTTTAAAAAGCACCCAAAAGGGTGCTTTTTAAAACTTAATATCCTCAAAATTCGCAATTATACCGTAATCGGCATAATCGAAAATAGGTGCATCTTTATCGGGATTAATAGCAATAACCGTACCAGCACGCTGCATACCAACAATGTGGTGTACAACACCTGCTACGCCCAATGCAATATAAACCGAGGGGGCAACAGTCTTACCTGTAAGGCCAACCTGTTTTTCATAAGGAAAAAAGTCGTTATCAACCATTTTTCGTGTTGTTACTAAATCGGCGCCAATGCTTTCGGCAAATGTTTTTACTTTGTCAAGGTTTTCTTTTACACCAAAGCCTGCGGCAACAAGAATATTTGCCATATCATTTTGAGTTGTACGCACAGTTGCCATTGCGGGTGTGGTAATACTCTTGATTTTTGCAACCACACTGCCCGCAAGTGCGGGGCGTACCATATATAAAATCTGGCCATCAGTTTGAAGTGACGTGCAGTCGGCACAAAGGCCCAAATTAAGCATTGCCGCCACCTGTGCGGAGATTTGCTTTGAAAGACTGTCCGAACCCCAAATTACAGCATCGGGCTTTTCGTTTTTTATAAATTCGGCCATTTTATCAACCGTATCAAGCGAAATAACGGTAGGATTTTCGCACACGGCTTTAGCATATTCAAGCGGTGCTTGACCAACACAAAAAACCTTTTTAAGCTTTTCGCCGTCCGTCGTATTTTCTACAACCTTTTCAGTGCTTTTCTTAAGTGATTCGGAAATAACGGTGGATAATTCATCCGCAGTTATATATTTGCACCTACGCCTGCCTGACAAATTTTCTTTAGTTTCAAGAACCCTTGTAGGTGAACCTGTAAGACCTGTGCGGTTTAAATCGGCATTTATATCCTTTGCTGTCCAAACCTCGACTTCACCCATTTTGGAACGGATTGATGGAAGCCGCAAATTATTAATGCGCTCAACCGTTAAAAGTGCCGGCACAGTTGCGGTTATTTCACCATAATCACGTGTTTTACAAGTGATTTCGCTTTCATTTGCCGCTAAAACACCCATTACATTGGTAATTATATTGGTTTTTGCATAAACCGACAGCATAGGTCCTGTTTGAGCGGTATCACCAACTAAGGTTTGGCGACCGCAAAAAATATAATCTGGCTTCAATTTTTCTATTGCAAGCGCCAAGGTATAAGCGGTTGCAAGGGTGTCCGCGCCGGCAAAAGCCTTGTCAGACAAAAGTATTGCCTTTTTTGCACCCAAACGGGTAAGTCTTAACAAAAAGTCCCTTGCGGTTAAAGGGCCCATACTTAAAAGGGTAATTTCGCCGCCAATTTTAAGCGCTTCCTCATAAGCACAAGCATCAAATGGGTTGATTTCTCCATCAAGCCCTTGCCGAATGCAAACAACTATTTTCATACGTTAGTTTTCTCCAATAATTTTACCGCCGAATATAACCTGCTTTACATTAAGGCCTTTATCGACTATAACCAAATCGGCATCCTTGCCAACAGCAATACTTCCCTTTGCTTTATCCGCACCCATACGCTTTGCAGGGGTGAGAGACAGCATACATGATGCAGTGGGCAGGTCCATTCCAAAATCGTTACAAAGCACACGAAGGCACCTGTCCATTGTGGCAATACTGCCCGCAAAGGACACTTTATCGCTGAGTTTTGCAACACCGCTGTCAACTATAACCTCGCTACCGTTTTTAAGGCTGCCAAGCTTGCCGCTTTGCATATTTGTACCCGCAATTCGCATACCGTCAGTTATAACCGAAAGCTTATCCTTACCCTTAATTTTAAGGGTTAATAAAAAGGTTTCCTTAGGAATATGACAACCATCGCCAATAAGCTCAACCGTAACGTTATCATCAAGATAAGTTGCTTCAACAACACCTGCGTAAACGGTTTGCTCACGCTTGCGGTGAAGACTTGTTGCATTATAAAAATGAGTAACATGGCTAAAACCGTGCTGGAAGCCCTTAAGGGCTTCGGGTGCGGTGGCGTCGGTGTGTGCTACGGCACAAACAATACCGTTATCACGCATTTTTTCGGCAAATTCGCAAGCCCCTTCAAGTTCGGGAGATGCATCCCAACGGGCAATGCTACCATTTGCAACCTTTAGCAGCTTTTCAACCTCGTCCATATCGGGAAGTCGCAAAACGTCCGCCTTTTGCGCCCCACGGCTTAGCTGTGTTGCGCCGAAAAAGTAGGGTCCTTCAAGGTGAACACCGTCGGTCAAAGCGGCATATTCACTTGTGGCTTTAAACTGGTTATAAGCGTTTAAAAAGTCGCACAAATCGTCATAGCTTGCAGCTACCGCAGTCGGATAAAGCAAGGTCGTGCCGTGCTTTAAATGCGCTTTAACTGCCGTTTCAAAGGCGTCGGTGGTAGCATCCATAAAATCCGCACCTCCACCTCCGTGAACGTGCAAATCAACAAAGCCGGCGAGTAGATAATTTCCGTCGGCGTTTATAATTTCCATATCCGCAGTAATTTCGCCGTTATAATTTATATCAGCAATTTTACTGCCTTCAATCAACACATCAGATGTGCGCACGCCGTCGCATAAAACGACGGCGGCATTTTTAATTAAGGTTTTCATTATTTATTGTAAACTCGAATTTCCGAAACGGGACATTTTGTAGCAACTGCCGCAGCATACAAAAGTGCGTCAGGATGATTTTGGAAAAGTGAACAAGGAACTGATGCTGTAACAGGACCGTGTAAAACCTTGCGAAGTGCTGCAGCATTCCAGTCTCTTGGCATACACATACGAATTTTCTTTGCCTTAAAAATTTCCTTCATACCAACAGTAATGCAGTTTTCGGGAATAGCTTCAATATTGGCGCCGCAATTCATAAATGCGTTAATTGTGCGGGTTTCACGGGCAATTTTAAGCACACGTGTGGGGCGGTTAGCAAACTCTTCAGGGGTAACCTTTTCCCATGCTTCAGGCGGTTCGTTAAAGGCGTAGTGACCGTTAATACCAACGCCACCGAATACCATATCTAGCTTGCCATACTTTTCAATTGTTTCCATTATTTTACCTGGATTTTCGGGGTCGGGGAAAATGCGGTTTTCAGGAAGAACGTTAAGCTCATCATCAACCTTTGAATAGAAGGTGCGGTCCATTCCGCCACGGAAAGAAAGCGGATGATTATAATCAATATACTTACCGTTTTCATCAAGGTATTCGTCCATATTCATAAATACGCAGTTTTTAAGTGAAATGCGGTATTTATTAACGAGCTCAGCCATACGTGCGTAAGGACCGATAGGGCCATAAGGTACAACCATAACGGTAGGCTCGCCCTTGCGGTTATTTTCCTCGATTAGTTCAAGGACTTCAATAGCCACTTTCCAGTACATATCAACCTCGTGTTCACACACGTTAAGCTTGATGTTACTGCCTTTTCCTAATTCTTCGGGGGGAATTAAATTGATATCCATTTTCATTTTCTCCTTTATCGGTTTTGATATATCGATGCTAATGCATCGTGAATTCTTTTATAATCTTCAAATACTTTACGGTATTTTTGAGTATTTTCGGGGTTGGGATATGTTATATCCACTTCCCTAACGCATTTTTCTACTGCATCTCCAGCATCCTTAAACACACCCACTGCAATACCCGCAAGCATTGCCGAGCCAAAGGACGAATCGCTGCTTTTAACGGTTTTAAGTGCAATGCCAAGTGCGTCAGCAATCATTTGACGCCAAAGCGTACCCTTGGTGCCACCGCCAATTGCGGTTGCAACTGTATTATAAGGAATATTCAGCGAATCAAGATAAGCTTTGCTATCAAGAAGTGAGTATGCAACACCCTCTAAAACGGCACGGGTAAAGTGCGCCTTAGTATGTGTTGCGCGTACCCCCGTAAAGCTTCCGCAAAGCATAGGGTCAGCGTAAGGGGTTAATTCACCGTTTAAATATGGATGGAAAATCAGCCCGTCACAACCAATTGGAATTTCCTTTGCGCCATCGTCCAAATCCTTATATTCGCCGCCAAAGGTATCACGATACCATCTATATGATGCCGCGCAGGATTTTGTCGCTGTGCCAGGGTACCAAAGTCCGTTTGAAATATGCGAATAATTAACCAAATGCCTGTCAGGATAGGGCTTATCGGTTATAACACAAATGCGACCTGCAGTTGCAAGCTTAACCGTAACATCGCCCTTTTTAACCGCACCCGAAGCAAAAACCTCCATTACCGTGTCGGTCGTGCCACAAATAACAGGTGTTTCAACTGCTAATCCTGTTTCCTTTGCTGCCTTTTCGGTAACCTTGCCTATAATATCGGTCGGGTTTTTTATGGGCGGCAGCATATCAACCGTTATACCTGCCATTTCACAAAGTTTTCTGTCCCAGCAGCCATTAACACAGTCATAAAGCATACTTCCCTGTGCTTCGATATAATCGGTGCAGAAAACGTCGGTTAAAAAGTAACGGACATAATCCTTTTCAAAGAAAATGTACCTTGTTTTACTGAAAATTTCGGGCTTGTTGGTTTTAAGCCAAATAAGCTGAGGGAGAGTCCAGATAGTGTCAGGCTTGTGAAAGGTTTTTTTGAAAATTTCTTCCCCTTCACTTTCCCTTAAAGCATCAGCTTCTTTACGGGAACGGGTATCTGTCCAATGCATTGCATTATGTAAGGGTTTAAAATCCTTATCACAAACAAGTGAGGTATGGGTTGCTGAATCAAGCGCAATTGCAAGAATATCACAGGCATTTATGCCACTTTTTGAAAGTAACGCCTTGCTGTTTTCACACAGCGCGTTTATCCAATCCTGTGGATTTTGTTCACAAGCACCATTTTCGGGGTAAAGGGTAGGATATTCAACCGTATTTTCAGCAATAATATTACCCTTTTCATCAATCAAGGTAGCTTTCGAGGCGCCGCCACCAAAGTCAATTCCCAAAAGATATTTCATAGGTTTCTTTCCTTTATTATCTATTTGCTATCCAGTCGTGTTCGGGGTCGTTGCTTCTGTTAAAGCCCTGATAATCGCCTGCCATAAGCCACAAGAAATAGGTCTGATAGCCGGGGGTAGCAACGGTGGTGTGATAACCTATGGGGAACTCTACAAGCTCGTCGTTTTTAACTCTGTAAGCCTCATCTATTTCACCGTCAGCGGTATAAAGGCACTGAACTGCAAAGCCTTGCTTGGGGTCGAAAAGGAAGTAATAAATTTCCTCGGCAATACATTCGGTAGGCATATTGTCCTCATCATGCTTGTGAGGTGGGAAACCTGCCCAGTTACCTTCGGTACAGTAACATTCACCAATGGTGAGAATTTTTGCATTAGAGTTGCCGTCAATAATAAAGCTGGTTTCACGCTGAAAAGGCACTTCACCTAAAACCTTTAATACAACGTGGTCTTCACGAAGCACCTGCGGCTCGGTTTTTTCCTTAACGGGTGTTGCGCAAACAGCAATTTTAATATCGTCAAGAGCTGTAATTTCGCAAACAGTTTCTATTGGCATATAAAAGCTTTCAGCCTTGCGGTTTTCAAAAACGGTCATTCTGTTACCAACATTTTCCCATTTTAAATCACCTGTTTTAACGTCGCAGTGACCCTGAAGCATAATAAATGCGGTTTCCTTATCCTTTGTATCAAAGGAAAGGCTTTCGCCTTTGGATAGTTCAATAATACCAAATTCGAGTTTTTTAAGTGAGCATTCACCAATTTTACAAATGGGGGTATATCCCTTTGCAGAAACATAAGCCTTTTTATAATTATAACTCATAACCGTTCTCCTTTAAATAGTTTTTTGTGGTTTCGAAATTAGGCACACTTTCACGAGCACCGATACCTGTACACTTAAGTCCCGAAACGGCACTTGAAAAATGACAGCATTTAAGATAATTATATCCCTTTACTACCGCCGCAGCAAATGCGCCGTGGAACACATCGCCAGAGCCGTTAGAATCAACCACAACTGCAGGATAAATGGGATAAGCGGTAATCTTTTCACCGTCGTAAATTATACCGCCCTTTTTGCCCTGTGTGATAACCACTACTTCAGGCGAATAGGTTTCGTATAACTTTTTAGCAGCCTCTTCGGCTGTTTTACAGCCTGTATGACCGAGGGAAAATTCTTCAGACGGAATCATAATATCGGTAAGCGCCAAAAGCCTTTCAACGCCTTCATACAAACCACCACAGTCATAAAGCACCTTGGTGCCGTTTTCCTTGGCAATTTTAGCGCCTTCAACCGCTGCCGACATTTCGTTGCCATCAACCATTAAAATTTCCGCTTCCATTATAGCCTTTTTTTGTTCATTATTCAATACCAATGGCGGCAAATCGCCCTTATCAAAAACACAGGTACGGGTTGCTGTGTCAGCACAAAGCCATAAAACCGATGCAAAGGAACGGTAACCCGATTTCACTTCAATTAAATCGGTATTAACACCGTACTTTATAAAATCTTCTTTTAAAAATTTACCGCCGTTATCATCCGATAAAACACCGATATATGCAGTGTCCTCACCAAGCTTTTGTGCCGCAACAAGTCCCGTTGCAACAGGACCGCCGCCTGCAGTTTTGCTGGAAGTGGCTCTCATTTTAGTATCTTCAGTCGGGTAGGTAGGAATATTATAGAGGGTATCAAATACATTTGCACCTATACCAACAATTTTAGACATAACAACTGTCCTTTCTGTGCGATTACAACACCGCCTAAAAAGACGGTGTTGTATAATTTAATTAAGCTTTACCGTTCGCACCAACAAGACGTATTTTTTCAATAGCAAGTGCTTTAACGGTATCAATCGGCTTTTTCATAAATAAGTCAATTGCAAGAGAACGATTTGGGTCTTGCAAGGTTTCAAGAGTACCCTCGGCAAAAGCACAGCAAACGTCGGTACCGATGTTCATTTTACGGATACCCGCCTTTATTGCGGCTTTAACCTGATCGTCAGGAATGCCTGAGCCGCCGTGTAAAACAAGCGGTGTTCCGCCTGTAGCTTCACGAATAGCCTTTACTCTCTCAATATCAAGGCAAGGTGTCTTTTTATAGTGACCGTGCGCATTACCGATTAAAACTGCCAAACAGCAAACGCCTGTTTTCTTTACAAATTCACCGGCTTCAGCGGGGTCAGTATATTCTTCCATAGCGTCATCGTTAACACTGCCAATATGACCAAGCTCGCCTTCAACACCAACATCAATAGCGTTGCAAATATCAACAATGTGCTTTGTATTTTTAATGTTTTCTTCAAATGGATGAACCGAACCGTCATACATAATGCCGGTAGCGCCCCAATAAAGAATTTTTTGTACCTCTGCTTCAGAGGGGCCGTGGTCAAGGTGGAAGCAAACAGGAACGCTTGCCTTTTTAGCTGCCGCAAGAACTACAGGTGCCAAATAATAACCAACCTCTTCATTTATAAGACGGGGGTAAACCTGAATAATAACAGGTGCCTTTTCTTCTTCAGCAGCCTTAATAACACCCATAACGGTTTCAATATTGTAAACGTTGAAAGCCGGAATACAATAGCCGCCTTCCTCTGCCATACCTATAATTTGTTTTAAATTTACTAACATTTTTTATACCTCTTAACCTAAAATAAGGTCTTCAATAGAAATAATCTTAACCTTGTCTTGTTCCACGTTATTAAGTGCAACGTATTCGCCAACACAAGCCGTAACGATTGTGTCTGCTCCAATAGAGGTTGCGTTAAAGATTCTTCTTTCAGCAACAAGCTTAATTACTTCGGGCTTATACTGAGCCATTAAAATGTTACCTGCCCAAACAGTTTCGGCACGGTTCAAGAGCATTTCACCAAGAACTGCATAAGACATAATGATTTCACGTGCTTCTTCGGTTTCCTCTAAATCGCGAGAAAGCTGATAAGGGTCTTGGAAAACAACAGCCTTTCCGCTGTTTACAGCCTCAAGCTTGCCGTCACGCAAAAGAGAAGCAACAAAAGAGGTGTATGTAACAACGTTAGCCTTGGTTTCAATACCGTATTCCTTATAAAGCTGCTTAATTGCCTTTGCATCATTCGGGTCATAAACAACAACAGTTTTATAATCATCAAGCACTTTAGCGCAAGCTGCCATTTGTTCTTTAGTTTCGTTTGCGGCACCGATAAGGAAGTCGAGCTGAGCGCCTGTAGGTGCTTCGTTTTCTAAAACGCTAAAATCAACGCCTGCCTTTTCAAGCACCTGAATTGCTTTAAGCGCCTGTTTACAAGCCATAAACTTGGCGTCAACACCCAAAAGTAAAAGGGTGTCCTTTTTATCAGCGTGTGCTTTAATTGCTGCAGTAAGGGTTTCGCAGGTAGCGGTCTTGCCGTAAGCATTACCGGTTTCTAAGCAGTTATCAATTAAAACATTGATATAATCAGGAGTTGCGCCTTCTAAGGCTGCCTGTAAACGTGTTTCCTTTGTGAACATTACAGGATCCCAACCGGTGATGCAGTCGTGAACGCAAGCGCCACAGGTGCAGCATTCGTAAATATTATCCATAATTTCAGATAATTCCATAGCGTCACGGTTTACAAGTGAAATACCAAGTGCGCGTGCACGGGCTGTATTTCTTTCCTGACCGGTAGCATTACCGATAGGGCAAATATGGTGACACATCCAGCAAAAACGGCAGGAATCAACGTGTTGTTTGCATTTTTCTGACATTATCATAACTTTATACCCTCCTATTAAAGACCAAGCTTGAACGGATTCATAATGCCGTTAGGGTCTAACTGTTTCTTAATACCTTCAAATACCTGCATTGCAGGGCCATACTGTTCCTTCATAAGACGGCCAAGCTTAATACCAACGCCGTGGTGGTCGTTAACAACACCGCCGTGTGCAAGAGCGGTACGAACACCGCAGGTCCAAATTGCCTGGTGCAAACGAAGTGCTTCAACGGGGTCCTGAGGCACGTCCTTACCATCAACAATAAAGCGGTCGTAAACCATTGCGCCCCATTCATACCAGTGTGAGAAGTGAGCAATAAATTTAGCTTGCGGGAAGTTGGTTTCAATTGCTTCCTTCATTGCCCAGTAAATTTCTTCAATCTTGCCGTAAGGTGCGATAGTATCCATTGTACCGAAGCACTGGGGAATGTCCATCATATGACCGGGATAGAAGAAGGTAATCTTTTCCTTCCACCATTTTTCACCGTATTCGCTTCCAAGGTCTTCTGCGCCGTATTTTGCAAAGGTTTCAAGAAGAATCTTTTCTTCAACCTCTACCATTTCCCGAACACCCTCATAAGCAACGTTCATAAACGCACCCTTGCGTTCAACGCCAACGATTTTCTTAATGAGCGAAGCAGTTTCGGCCTCATCATAAAGACGCATAACCGAGGGCTTGAATTTTTGTAAAAGCTCACGGCTTGCCTTAAATGCGCCATTCATATCCTGGAATAAGAAACCACGGAAGCGGCGTTCTTCAGGTTGGTCAAAAATACGAATCTGGGCTTTTGTAATAATACCTAAAGTACCTTCAGAGCCGATAAAAATTTGGTTGAGGTCAGGACCTGCCGCATGCTTAGGAGCAGAACAGGTTTCAATGATATCGCCATTAGGAAGAACAACCTCCATTTTAAGCACCATATCATCAATTTTACCGTATTTGGTAGAAACAACACCAATACCGCGGTGAGCCAAGAAGCCGCCAACGGTTGAGCAGGTAAGCGAAGAGGGATAGTGCATGGTTGCCTTGCCAACTTCATTTGCAGCCCATTCAATATGCTTATAAATAGCACCTGTACCGCATTCTATGTACATACCTTCGGTGTTAACCTCGTAAATTTTGTTCATTCTCTTAGTATCAAGAATAATACCACCGCAAACAGGAATAGCGCCACCCTGTGTGCCGCCGCCTGCGCCCCAAGTGGTAACAGGAAGCTTGTAGTAGTTAGCAATTTTCAAAACCTTTGAAACCTCGGTTGCGTCCTTAGGACAAACAACATACTGTGCTTCAGGCATACGGCAACCACGGTCTGCCCACATACGTGAAAGCCAATAATAGTCAACACTGTGTGTAACCTTATCAATTGCACGGGTAGAACAGTTTTCAACGCCTACCGCATCCTCAAGCTCGGTTAAGATCATTGCGAATAAAAATTCGTTCATTTGGATTTGCATTTTTAAATCTCCTTTTAAATATTTTTGTCTACTTTTAAGTTGGGGAAGTATTTACAGAATTCGTTAATTTCCTTTCTGTAGTCACCTTCCATCTCAACAAAATGGTGAATGTATGGGCCATCAATAAGTCGGTCTTCAACCTTTTGTAAATCTTCGAATTCGCCCCAAATATATGTGCCGTGGGTTTGGGGACCTTCGGTTGTTTTACAAATAAGCGGTAAAATCATATAATCGCCGCTTTCTTGGTCCATACGGGCAACGGTGTAAGTGCCATCTTTAGCCCTAAACCAAGAACGCTGATTAACAAGACGTGCAGTTGAATCAATTCCGCTTTTAGCCTTTTGGGAAAGTGGGAACGGACCGCAATGCCATAAAAGCTCGGCATTTTTGTTTTCGGGGTGACGAACGGTAAATTCACCAAACAAGGGCTTACCTTTACCAAGAGTTGCAGACTTTAAAAGCACCATAGTCATTGCGCAGTGCATATCACTTTCGCAAGAAATCATATAACCAAGGTCATTAAGAATACCGTAAACGGTGCAGGGTGCTAAACCGTCGAACATAACGGGAGTAGCTGTCCAACACTCAGCCGAAATAACGTCAAGGTTATATTCTTCAAACAACTTCTTATACATTACAACCATTGTTGCCATACCGTTTACATATTTAGGGGTAAGGTCATCAAGGGTGTAATTTTTAAGTATGTATTCTTCATAATACTTAATTTCTTCTGGGTATTTTTCAGCGGCCGTTTTCATTCGGTCCTGAATGTGTGCAAAGTTAAGGGCAGTAATTTTTACCCCAAACTTTTCCATAAGCTCGCCCTCGTTCCAGATAACCGAGAAGAAGGGATAAGGACGGCTACCAATTTGACCAATACGAAGGCCTGTAAAGTTTTTAACCATGCAAGCTACACGCACAAAGCTTTCAAAGCCCTCTTTAAATTCATCACTTTCAACCCTACAGCAAGGAAGATGTGAAAAGGGCAAATGATAACGCTGCATCTGACGTGATACGCCAAAAAGACCACACTGTGAATCGGTTGGGCGCATACCGTCAACATAATATTCATCATCAAGCGGCGCCCACAAAAGTGCAGGCTTACCTAAAGCTTTAACAATATCGGCTGCGGCTTCTTCATTACCGAAGTTGCAGTTAATAATCATAACTGCATCAACCTTTTCAGCCTTAAAGCGTTCAATAACCTCTTCTGCAGATTTGTCATCAAAAACTAAATCCTCGTGGCCGATACCCTTGTTATCCACAAAGGAAACAATATCATTTGTAAAATTTTCTTCAATATAATTTACAAATTTTTTGCCACGCTGTTCGGCGGAATACCAAGTAAGAAATGTTCCGCGCGGACGGTCGGTAGTGTTGCGTCGCATCGCAACCAAGCCAATTTTAACCTTGTAATCGAGCATAATTCGCCCTCCTTTTTGTTCACATTACTATTTTAGCACACTCGCTTTTTATTTAAAATGTCAAAAAAGTAATATTTTTTGTAAAAAACGATACAAAAGTCGCAAATATGTGATATAATAGTTTTAACGAATACAAAAGAGGTGCAAATTTGTATGAAGATAATTTCCTTTGAAAAACTGTATAATACCGAATTCTATATAACCCAGCCAATTGCTAAAACGCAATATTGGGCACCAAGAGGAAATTATTATTCCGCTATAGGCAAGCCCAAAATTTCACATACTTTATTGTGGTTTAAAAACTGCAGCGCAACTATAACTTCCAAGGACGGCACCGTTTTAAAGGCCGAACAAAACCAACTGGCTTATATGGCAAAGGGGTTGGAATATACGGTTGAATTTCACGATACAAACACCGGTATAGAGGATACTGTAGTTGTGCATTTTCAAATGACCGACGGAGATGGAGAAGATATCGCCCCTATTTTAAAGCCTATAATTTGTATTAAAAATGTTGACCCCGCCATTGCCGTAAATCTAGATTTGCTTTGTGAAGAATTCCGCAAAAATATTGTTTGTATTCCTGAAGTTATTTCAATAGTTTATCAGCTAATGGCAACAGTTTGTCAAAAACAAAAAAGGCGCGTTACACGTAAAAAGTTTTCCTGCATACGAAAAGGCATTGAGCTTTTAGAGCAAGACAGCAATTTGTCAATAGCAGAAATTGCCGAACAATGTGGTGTCAGTGAATGCTATTTCAGACGGCTTTTCCAAGAATACAGCGGCGAAAGCCCTATGAATTTCCGCCAAAAGCACCGCATTGAAAAAGCAAAGCAGCTGCTCCTTTCAGACGAACATTATACCATTGGCGAAATTGCTGAAGAACTTAGGTTTTCAGACATTTACCACTTTAGTAAGACCTTTAAAAAGTTTTGTGGTATATCTCCAAATAAATACTTACAAAACGAGATTGAAAAGGTTAATTAAAAAAACGCACCCACACGGGTGCGTTTTTGTATCCCTATTTTTAGCTTAACAAAAGAAATTTTTACAGCAAAAAAATTTTAATTAAACATTTTTTAAAATAAATAATTTTTTTGTTGACAACAGCACCTCTCTTTGATATAATGATATGGCGTTCTTAGGAAAAAAGAATATTTGCGAGTGTGCTGGAACAGGCAGACAGGCACGTTTGAGGGGCGTGTGTCAACCGACGTATGGGTTCAAGTCCCATCACTCGCACCAAGTAAAAGACTTACCTTTAGGTAGGTCTTTTTGTTTTGTACGGTCTTATTGACATACATAGGACTTGAACCTTCGGTTCTTTCACTCTTGCGGTTCCCGACGACTCGATACTACCGTATCTCGCTTGTCGACCGCGGCGCTTCGTTTTGCTCGCTGCTTCGTCCACCGGACGCGCTCGCAACCTCACCCATCACTCGCACCAAAATCCAAATTCAACCTTTTGGTTGGGTTTGGATTTTTTTATTTTGTTAATTTGTGATGGAACTTGAAGCCTAAGAGGGATGAGAGTGTTAAGAAAAACAGTCCGGTAGATGTTTTTTAACGAGCAATGCAGATTGCCAAAGGCAAGATGTGTCCTGTCAGGTGCACCAAAATTCCCAACAAGGTATTTGCTTTGTTGGGGATTTTTTTATTTTACATTTTGCCGGTCAAAAGCGTTTTATAATTTTGTTTTTTAAAAATTCTATACAATAATTTGTAAAAGTGTTCATATTTGCAAAAATTTTGAATGCCTTTAAATTGTAAGTATTGCACAAAAGCAACACACAATTTCGTGTTATTTCTGCCAAAAACGATAAAAGTTATTGACATTTAATGAAAAATATGGTTAAATATACTTGTCAGAAAACTGAAAACGTTTTCAGTTTTCCTTTTTTACACGTTTTTCACCGTTTTTTTTTGAACAAAAAGGAACAACACAATGACCATTAAAGACGTTGCAAAATACAGTGGTGTTTCAATAACCACCATTTCCCGTGTTTTGAATAATCACCCCGACGTGCGTGAAGAGGTGCGCGCCAAGGTGTTAAAAGCTATTGAAGAGCTGCACTATGTCCCAAACAGCAGCGCAAGGGACTTGGGCAAAATGCAAACCGACACTATCGGCGTTGTGGTGCGCGGTGTTGGAAACCCTTTTTTAAATTCGGTTTTACATGCGATTGAAAAAGAGGTGAGCCGGGCAGATTATTCGATGGTGATGCATCAAATCGGTTCAAACGAAGATGAGCTTGCCGAGGGCGCATCGTTAGTAAGGTCTAAAAGATTGAAGGGACTTATCTTTCTTGGCGGGCGGTTTGATTACACACCCGAGCAAATTGCCACATTGGGTGTTCCGTTTGTCTGCTGTACATATACAAACACCTTTGGCAGTCTTAAAAAAACGGCATATTCTTCGGTTTATATTGACGACTATGCCGAGGCCTTTCGTGCAGTAAAAACACTGACCGATTTAGGTCATAAAAAAATTGCTGTTTTACTTGGTACAACCGACGACCACTCGATAAGTGAGCTTCGTTTTAAGGGTTATTGTGATGCCCTTAAAAGTGCCGGTATAGTATTAGATAAAGACCTTATTATTGAGGCCAAAAGCTTTAATATAGACGACGCCTTTAAAGCTGCCGAAAGCTTTCTAAAAAAGGGTAAGGATTTCACTGCTATTTTTTCCATTGCGGATGCTATGGGAATTGCGGCGATAAAGGCGCTTCATACTGTGGGACTAAATGTGCCTGACGACTGTTCTTTAATTGCGATAGACGGTATTCAGGTTTCAAAATATACTATCCCCACACTTACAACCCTTGTGCAGCCCAGTAAGCAGATGGGCACACGCGCGGTAGAGGTTTTGCTTAATGTCCTTAAGGATGAGTGCGGCAGCTGTCAGCTGAAGCTTGAAACAGCTTTGCGTGAGGGTGGCACCCTTGCAAAACCTAAAGCTTGATTTTTACACCACTTGGTGTGGAAATAAATTATTTTAAAAAACGCACTTTGTGCGGAAATTTTCGAAGGAGGAAATTTAAATGAAAAAAGCGCTATCCCTATTATTAATAGCCATCCTTTGTGTCGGCTTGTTTGCAGGCTGCGCAGGTGGCGAAAAAGGCCGTGTTTACTGGCTAAACTTCAAGCCTGAATCTGATGAGGTTCTCCAAGAAGTTGCAAAAATGTACACAGAAGAAACAGGTGTTGAGGTTAAAGTTCTCACCGCTGCTTCAGGTACATACAACCAAACCTTGCTTGCTGAAATGGACAAAGCAGAAGCTCCTACTTTGTTTGTTATCGGTAACCAGAATGCAGTTAAAGAATGGAAAGATTATGCTTTAAATCTTAAAGATTCTGCAATTGCAAAAGAGCTTAACACAGATGCATACAATATGTATGACGCAGACGGTAACCTTGTTTCTATCGGTTACTGCTATGAATGCTATGGCATCATTGTTAACCCCACCCTTATTGAAAAAGCCGGATATAAGATGGACGACCTTAAAAACTTTGAAGGTTTAAAGAAGGTTGCTGAAGATATCCACAAGCGCGCTAAGGAATTGGGCTTCGATGCTTTCAGCGCATCTGATATGGACGATTCATCTTCATGGCGTTTCACAGGTCACATGGCTAACCTTGAATACTATTATGAATCTCGCGATGCAGGCGGTTGGAAGGAATGCCCCGCTGAAATCAAGGGTACATATATGGAAAACTTCAAGAACCTTTATGACCTTTGCATCAACAACAGCATGACCCCTGCTAAAGAATTAGCTACCGGCGGTCACGATGCTCAGAACCAATTCAAAACCGGCAAAGCCGCTTTCTATGTAAACGGTTCTTGGGAATATTCAGCAGTTGCTGAAGCAGTTCCGAACGCTACTATGATTCCTTACTATGCAGGTGTTGAGGGCGAAGAAAAAGCCGGTCTCAACTGCGGTACTGAAAACTACTGGGCAATCAACTCTAAGGTTAGCAAGGCAGACCAAAAAGCTACTATGGACTTTATGGTATGGTGCGTAACTAACGAAGAAGCTTCTCGCAAATTGGTTGATACCTTCGGCGTAATGCCTTATAAATCTGCTGCTGAATCCACCAACGGCTTCCTTGCTGCTGCTAACAAGTACTCAGCTGATGGTTGCTATGTAATGGATTGGGCTACTAACTATCAACCCAATGTTGATGAATATCGTAAAGCTTTAGTATCTGCTCTTAATGCATACAATGCTAATCAGACCGAAGCTAACTGGGCAAAGGTTAAGACCGCTTTCGTAGACGGTTGGGCTTACCAGTATAAGCAAATCAACAAATAATAACGATAATTGAATTGTTATAAACCACGCAAGGCGAGGCGGGCGAAGATTTCGCCTGTCTCGCTTCCTTTCTTTCCTTCGAAAAAATCAAAAAGGAGAATTATAAATGAAAAATAGGCGCCGTTCCCAAAACGCTCTTCAAAGGCCTATGGTTCGTTGGAGCTGGTTTTTCCTGCTTCCAATGGTTTCAGCTTTTGCTATTGGCTTTGTGTGGCCGTTTTTACAGGGTATATATCTTTCATTTTGTGAATTCCGTCTTATTTCCGATGCGAAATGGGTAGGACTCAAAAATTATATAAGCGTATTTCAGGATACAAACTTTATGCGCTCGTTTGGCTATACCGCAGTATTTGCTGTTGTTAGCTTAGCAATTATAAATGTTCTTGCTTTTATGGTGGCTTATGTGCTTACTCTTGAAATCAAGGGCTCTAATATTTTTAGAACAGTATTCTTTATGCCAAACCTTATCGGCGGCATTGTTTTGGGCTATATTTGGTCTATGATATTTGACGGTATTTTGTCCCAATTTGACACATCTATCCTTCAAGAATCAACTTGGGGCTTTTGGGGACTGATAATATTGCTTTGCTGGCAGCAAATAGGTTATATGATGATAATTTATATTGCGGGCTTGCAGTCGGTACCGGGTGATATGCTTGAAGCGGCAAAAATTGATGGTGCCAGCGGTGCACAAACCCTTTTCCGTGTAATTATTCCCAATGTTATGCCAAGCATTACAATTTGTACCTTCCTGTCGTTGACAAACGGATTTAAGCTATTCGACCAAAACCTCGCTTTAACCGGAGGTCAGCCGTTCATTATTCAACCCGATGGCTCTGCTATTAAAACTACTGAAATGCTGGCTCTTAACATTTATTCTACCTTCTACGGTCAAGGTGCTTCGGCTCCCGGCTATGCACAAGCTAAAGCTGTTATATTCTTTATACTTGTTGCGGCTCTTGGTTTATTGCAGCTGTCCTTCACAAGAAAGAGGGAGGTGCAGCAATAATGGCTAATAAGAAATTAGGCGTTAATAATTCACTTGGCAAAAATATTTTAACGGCGATAATGTCTGTTATCAGTATTATTTATATTTTGCCCGTTGTGGCAGTTGTAATTAACTCATTTAAAGCTAACACATTTGTTAAAACCGATACCTTTGCTTTGCCTAATGCTGAATCCTTTGTTGGTTTTGCAAATTTTATTAAGGGTATGACCTTTGGTAACTATCCATTTGCAAAAAGCGTTTTATACAGTGTGGTTATAACTGTGCTTTCCACCTTCTTGATTCTTTTATTTACATCAATGGCGGCTTGGTATATTACAAGACGTGATACCATAGTTTGTCGCACTATTTACTTCCTTTGCGTTTTTTCAATGGTGGTTCCTTTTCAAATGGTAATGTATCCTCTTTCTAAAACCGCGGATAGATTAGGCCTTAATACACCTTGGACCATTCCTGTTATTTACCTCGGCTTCGGCGCAGGTCTTGCAGTGTTTATGTTCTCGGGCTTTGTAAAGTCTATTCCCTTGGAAATTGAAGAAGCCGCCGCGATAGACGGCTGCAACCCGCCTTATACCTTTTTTGCAGTTGTGCTTCCTATGATGAAGCCCACCTTAATATCGGTAGGTATTTTGGAAATAATGTGGGTTTGGAACGACTACCTCTTGCCTTATTTATCACTTGATATCAATGAATATAAAACTATTCCGATACATATTCAATATCTAAAAGGCAGCTATGGCACGGTAGATTTGGGTGCAACAATGGCATTGATTCTTTTAAGCATTATCCCCGTTGTTATATTCTATCTGCTTTGTCAAAAGCACATCATAAAGGGGGTTGCCGCAGGTGCTGTTAAAGGATAACGAAATCAAAAGAAGCAGTGGCATTTTAATGCCGATTTTCACCCTACCATCACCTTATGGCATTGGTACATTGGGTAAGGCATCGCGCGATTTTATAAACTTTTTACAGGCATCTAATCAGTCTTGGTGGCAAATTTTGCCTGTGGGTCCCACAAGCTATGGCGATTCGCCCTATCAAAGTCCCTCCACCCATGCGGGTAACCCTTATTTTATCGACCTTGATATTTTGGTAGAGGATGGTCTTTTAGAACAGTCGGAAATTGATGAGCTGTTTTGGGGCGATAACCCTTGCCTTGTTGATTATGGTGCGCTGTATGAAAACCGCTACACCCTTTTGCAAAAAGTGTGTGAGCGCGGCTGGGACAGGGATTTTGACCGCATTGAAGCATTTAAAAGTGCGAATTCGTATTGGCTTTTAGATTATGCACTTTTTATGGCGCTTAAAAGGCATTTTAATATGCTTTCGTGGCTTGAATGGCCTGATGAGGACATCCGCCTCAGAAAGCCGGAAGCAATAAAATTTTACACTGAGAAATTGGCAGACGATATCCGCCTTTTTACCTATATACAGTTTCTTTTCTTTAATCAGTGGAATGCGCTGCGCGAATACGCGCACGAGCATTCGGTTGGAATTATAGGTGATTTACCTATTTATGTTGCACTTGATTCGGTTGATGTTTGGGCTTCACCCGAATGCTTTCAGTTGGATGAAAAGGGCTTTCCTACCGAGGTTGCGGGTGTACCGCCCGACCAATTCACAGCCGATGGTCAGCTGTGGGGGAATCCGCTTTATGCTTATGATGTTATGCAGCAAAACGGCTATGAATGGTGGGTAAAGCGTATCGAAGGTGCGGCAAAGCTTTATGATGTTGTTCGCATTGACCATTTCCGTGGTTTCGAAAGCTTTTGGGCAGTGCCTTACGGCGAAAAAACCGCAATGAACGGCCGTTGGGTAAAGGGTCCGGGTATGTCACTTATATCCACTCTTAAAAACCGCCTCCCAAGCATAAGCTTTATTGCTGAGGATTTGGGGTATCCATCACAAGAGGTAGTACAGCTTTTAAAGGATTCTGAATTTCCCGGTATGAAGGTGTTGGAATTTGCATTTGGCGCTAATGAAGACAGCGTTTACCTTCCACACGCTTATAATAAAAACTGTGTTTGTTATACAGGCACTCACGATAATGACACCATAAAGGGTTGGCTTTCACAATTAACCCCCAGTGATTTAAAAAAGGCCGAGGATTATCTTGGTCTTAATGAACGCGAAGGGTATGTTTGGGGAACTATCCGTGGCGGTATGAGCAGCGTTGCTCGACTTTTTGTGGCGCAAATGCAGGATTATCTCGAGCTTTCTAACGAGGCAAGAATCAATATTCCAGGCACACAAGAGGGTAATTGGCGTTGGAGAATGCTACCCGACCAAATTCCATACGGTTTAAGCGATAAAATAGCATATTTAACAAAGCTTTATAATCGTTAAATTTTAACAACACCCCGCACAGAACAATATCTTCGTTTCCTGTACTGCGGGCTTGTGGATCTAAATTGCCTGTGTTAAAATTCTTCAATAAAGTTTGTCATTTTCGTAATCCTCCGTTATGAATTAAATTATCCTTACAATTCAATCATTCTGGCTGACTACAAAAGCCCAAGGGAGACAACTTCCTTATGGAGTGTCTCCCTTGGGTGCGTTTTTTGTTTTGTACGGTCTTATTGACATGCATAGGACTTGAACCTTCGGTTCTTTCACTCTTGCGGTTCGTTTTGCTCGCTGCTTCGTCCACCGGATGCGCTCACAACCTCACCCATCACTCGCACCAAAATCCAAATTCAACCTTTTGGTTGGGTTTGGATTTTTTATTGCTACAGTATAACCGCTATGGTATAATACAAATAGAGGTGACATATATGACCCATTATATGAACTTGAATTGCCGCCCTTTTCAAATGATTAAAAGCGGACAAAAGACAATTGAACTACGGCTTTGGGATGAAAAGCGAAGCCTTATAAAAATAAATGATGAAATTGTTTTTAGCTGCGGTGAAGAAACCATAACCGCAAAGGTTTTAGCGCTTCACCGTTTTGAGAATTACGAAGCACTTTATAATTCGCTTAACCTTTTAAAGTGCGGCTATTTGCCCGAAGAGCTTGACACCGCAAAGGCTGATGATATGAACGAATACTACCCACCCGAAAAACAGCAACAATACGGTGTTGTAGGAATAGAAATCACTTTGCTTTAAAATTTATATTTACCCTTTTTTAGCTCATAAAACGTTCCGTTTATCTCTGCTGTGGCGTCCACAGGAGTTTCAAACTCATAACGAGGCTTTCCATTTTTATAGTACCAATGTGATTTTATGGTGCCGTGAGCAGTGTAAAGCTCGGTCTTAAACCATCCTATTCGTTGATCAGGTCTTGGACAAAAATGCACATTTTTAAAGCCCGGCTCAGCCGCTGTTATTCCACCTGCCACGCTGTAAAGCCAGTCGCCCACCGCACCGTAAGCGTAATGATTAAAGGAATTCATTTCATCACTCCACATACTGCCGTCAGGCTTTATTCCGTCCCAATGTTCCCAAATAGTAGTCGCCCCCTTTGTAACAGGGTATAACCACGACGGATAATTTTCACGAAGTAATAACGTATAAGCTAAATCGGTATATCCATAGTTACTTAAAACATTTAAGGCGTAGGGCGTGCCCAAAAAGCCCGTTTGAAGCTTATCGCCATTACGGTGTATAAGCTCTGTAAGAGAATTTGCAACACCCACAGCATCAACACACAGCCCAAACTGCAGCGATAAAATATGCTCGGTTTGGGTTTTAAATTTATCGTTAAATTCGGTCTTAAAGGCAGTCACAATACTTTGGTAAAGTTTTTCATAATGTGAAACGTCCTCACCTAAAATTTTACCCACCTTGCAAACAATATTAACCGAATTGGCATAAAACGCCGAAGCTACAAGATTATCCCTTGTGTCGCCCTTGAATTCACCCTCGTTTGCACCAAGCTCAAGCCAGTCGCCATACTGAAAACCGCCAA
Source organism: Clostridia bacterium (assembly GCA_017622555.1). Classification (GTDB taxonomy): domain Bacteria; phylum Bacillota; class Clostridia; order Oscillospirales; family Acutalibacteraceae; genus UBA737. Next base: position 31,281 of record JAGAQV010000002.1, on the reverse strand, counting down.
ACCACAAATTTGGCTTTTCGGTTATATCAGCAATATGATTTACCCATTTTTTCATTGGGTCAAACATAGTTTTTAAAATTTCAACATCGCCGTAAATTTGGTAATATTCCCACGGGCAAACCGTTATGGCGTCGCTCCAACCGGCAGCATCGTTTCTAAACCAGTCCTTGTGGGCAGACCGTGGCACAACAACCTTTACAGCGCCGTTTTCAAACTGTTCGGACTTCATATCCAAAAGCCATTTTTTAAAAAATTTGCGTGCGTCAAAATTTAAGCAGGCAGTGCGCATAAAAACCATAGCATCGCCAAGCCAGCCAAGGCGTTCATCCCTTTGAGGACAGTCGGTCGGGACGTCTAAAAAATTACCCTTTTGCGACCATATAATATTACTGTAAAGCCTATTTAAAAGTGGGTTAGCAGTTTCAATTTTTCCTGTTCTTTTCATATTACTGTGAACAACAACTGCAACAAATTTTTCTGCAGTTATTTGGTCGGGAAAGCTGTCCACCCGCACATAACGAAAACCGTAAAATGTGTTAATGGGCTTAAAAACTTGATAGCCATCCTTACAAATATATTTATAAATACATTTTGCGCCACGGTAATTTGCATTGTAAAAATTACCGTTATTATCCAAAACCTCGGCAAAGGAAAATTCAGCAATGTCCCCCACAACAGCATTAAGTTTTATTTCAAGATAACCCACAAGGTTTTGACCGAAATCAATTACCGTTTCGCCCTTTGGAGTTTTAAAAATATCCACAGGGGTAAGACGTTCCTGTTCGGTAACAGCTTCACCTATTTGTTCTACCAGAACCGATTTGTCATTATCACTGCAAATGACTGCGTTTTTATTAAATTGTGGTTTAACGGTAGCATCATAAATCTGACCGTCATAAATATCACAAAAGCGAAGTGGTCCTTCTCCCACAAGCCAGCTTTCATCAGTTACTATTTCTTCGTTGGTGTTATCGACATATTCAATTAAAATTTTTGCAATAAGTGCTACCCGTTCCAAATTCAGCGGGCGATTTTTCACCCCCGCAAACCAACCATTTGAAAGCGTTACTTCAAGACGATTGCTGTCGCAAAGCAAATTAGTGATATCATACACCTGTACTTGTAAGCGATTTTCATATGATGTCCATCCCGGCGCCATAATAAAATCGCCAACACGTTTACCATTTAAAACCGCCTCATAAACACCACGTGCGGTGATAAAAAGCCGTGCGCTTTTCAACGGCTTTAGCGCCTTAAATTCACGCAAGAATACAGAGCATACCTCTCCCTTGTAGTTTTCATTACAAATAAAGTTTGCATTTTTCATAAGCACACCGCCTTTACATTTTATTATAAATAAATTTACAGCATAACGCAATATAACATTTTAAACCAAAAACAAGGAACGGCAAGCCGTTCCTTGTTTTTTTATTCACACTTAAATGAAATTGTACCCGACTGAAGTCCGTCAGCGGTGGCTGTAACAGTTGCTTCGCCTACAGTCTCAGTTGAACGAACAACCGCAACAAGCATACCTGACATTGCCTTTTTGTCAGGGCGCAAGAAAGTTTCGGTTTCGCGCTGGTCACCGGCATCGGTTGCATAAACCTCAGCACCTGTTGCCGTAAAGGTTATGCGGTTATCAGCATTGGGACAAATATTACCATCCTTATCAACAACCTCCGCTGTGATAAAGTTCAAGGCTTCACCATCTGCCGCAATGCTCTGGCTGTAGGCCGATAGCCTTATGCTGTGGGGTGCACCTGCCGTTTTAACGGTTTTGCGCATAGCTTCCTTACCGTCCTTATAAGCAACGGCGGTAATTTCACCAGGCTCGTAAACCACGTTGTCCCACATAAGACGGAAACGTTCAATCTGATTTCGCCATTCATCCTGACGGTCAGCAAATTCGGTCTTCTTTTCTGCAAAGGTGCGCTTACCTTGTGATACACCGTTTACAAACAACTCCACCTCGTCAAAATTGGTATAAACATGCACGGGCACATTTTCACCAATTTTGTTTTCCCAGTTCCAGTGTGGGAAAATATGAAGAGTAGGAATGTCTGTCCAAACACTGCGATAAAGGTAATAGCGATTTTTAGGAAGCCCCGCCAAATCCACCACACCAAAATAACTGCTGCGTGAAGGCCATTCGGTATAATAAGGTGTAGGCTCACCAAGATAGTCAAACCCCGTCCAAATAAATTCGCCCATAACAAACGGATTATCCTTTTGGGCGGCAATTTCACGCTCGGCATAACAAGCCCATGGCGGTGCTTCAAGACCATAGTCCGAAACAGCAAGGTCGTCCGAACGGTATTGACCTATACGAATTTCAGCCGGGAAGTGATAAATGCCACGGCTTGAAATACAGGATTCGGTTTCACTGCCCAAAAGAACCTGATCGGTATATTTATTATAGTTGGTTGTGTATGTATGTGGCTTATAGTTTAAGCCGACGATATCGGTATAGAATGCAATGTGCTTTGTATAGCAGTCAGGATAAGCCGAAAGACCTGCAGTTACGGGTCGGGTGGGGTCAGTAGCCTTTACCGTATCGTAAAGATCACGAGCTGTTATCCAGCCCTCTTCCCACCACTGTTCACGGATTTCATTACCCGTAGACCACATAATAACACACGGGTGGTTGCGGTCACGCTTAATAATGTCAATTACGTCCTGCTTAGCGTGTTCATCAAAGGTTTTTGCATAGCCGTTTTTAACCTTTTCAAGACGCCATTCATCAAAGAATTCGTCCATTACAAGAATGCCCATTTCATCACAAAGCTGTAAAAGCTCGGGTGTGGGTGGGTTGTGGCTTGTGCGCCAAGCATTAACGCCCATGCCCTTCATAATTTCAATTTGACGCTTAATAGCCGAAACGTTGACAGCCGCACCGATAGCGCCTAAATCATGGTGCATACAAACACCGTTCATTTTAAGATAACGACCGTTAAGGAAGAAGCCCTGCCTTGTAAATTCACACTTGCGAATACCAAATTTCACACTTTCGCTGTAACCATTTTCAAGTGTAATTTCAGCAGTGTAAAGCTTTGGTGAGTCGACATCCCAAAGTATAGGATTTTCAAGTTCTAATAAAACGGCATTACCCTTTGTTGTAAGCTCAAATTCCTGCCCGTCGGGTGCAGTTATTTTTGCGGTAAAGCCCGAAGTGTTTACAAGCTCGACCGAAATATCCATTAAAGCCATATTGTCATCCAAATAGCTTTGTCTTACCCAAACGCCGTTATAAGCAATGTGTGCTTCAGGCTTGGATACAAGGCGAATATTGCGGTAAATACCTGCGCCCGAATACCAGCGGCCGCTGTTTTCACGCACTTCAGCATAAACTGCAATTAAATTTTCTTCGCCGAAATTCACAAAATCAGTAATATCAACCGAGAAGGATTTATAGCCAAAATGGTTTTGACCTGCCTGTTTTCCGTTTATGTAAATACGACTGTTCCACATAACGCCGTCAAATTCTAAAAACACCTTGTCGGTTTTTTCAATTTTAACCCATTTGCGATAAACCCCTGCGCCCACCATTGGAAGTCCGCCTGTCCAACCGGTAATTATTTGCGCTTTTTTCATACCGTCTTCAATAATTTGACTTTCGGTAGGATCGTTTTCGGCAGAAAAATCACCTTCTACTGCCCAGTCATGCGGTATGCGTACCGTGCGCCAATCGCTATCGTCAAAATCAGCCGCAAAAACGTTTTCATCTATAGTATCAAGTTCAAATTTTTTAAACTTAAAATCGGTTTTAAGATACATCTTAAAAATCCCCCTTTATTTTGCTTTACTTTCGCAATAAATACAGCGGTAAACACGCTTTTCCTTATCGGTAAGCTTGAAAACCTGAGGTAATTCCTGTTCGGTGGTAGTAATGCACCTGGGGTTTTTACAAACAATTACGTTTTCAAGCTTTTGGGGCAAAGCAATTTGCTTCTTTTCAATTATATTGCCGTCTTTTATTATATTAACGGTAACATCAGGGTCAATATAGCCCAAAATATCAGCCTTTAAATCAATATCGGCATCAATTTTAATAATATCCTTTTTGCCCATTTTTCTACTGGGCGCATTTTTAATAAATGCAACCGAGCAGTCAAGCTCATCAAGCCTTAAAAGTGAATAAATCTTCATTCCAAGCCCTGCGGTAATATGGTCAATAACAATACCGTTTTTAATTGTATCAACTGTCATTTACTTAACCTCCAAGAGCATCAATATAAGCGCCATTCGCATATATTTTCCGTTTAATACCTGCTTAAAGTAGCAAGCACGGGGGTCACTGTCAATTGCAACGCTTATTTCGTTAACACGAGGTAGCGGGTGCATAACCGAAAGACTTTGCTTTGCAGTTTCAAGCTTTTCAGGGGTTAGAATATAGCTGTCTTTAAGGCGCAAATATTCCTCCTCATTAAAGAAGCGTTCACGCTGAACACGGGTCATATACAAAACGTCAAGGTCAGCCATAACTGCTTCCAAATCGGTGGTTTCAAAAACCTCAAAGTTGTCCTGCTTTAAGGATTCCCTTATATATTCGGGCACCCTTAATTCGTTAGGTGAAATAAAAATAAATTTTACGTTGTTATAACGGCGAAGCGCGGTTATAAGCGAATGCACGGTTCTGCCAAATTTGAGGTCACCGCAAAAGCCAACGGTCAAATTATCAAACCCACCCTTTTCACGCTTAATGGTAAGCAAATCAGCAAGAGTTTGGGTTGGGTGGTTATGACCGCCGTCACCCGCATTTATTACAGGAACAGTAGCATTCATAGATGCCACAAGCGGTGCGCCTTCTTTTGGATGGCGCATTGCAATTATGTCAGCATAGCAGGAAACAGTTTTTGCCGTGTCAGCCACACTTTCGCCCTTTGCCGAGGATGAGCTTTGGGCTTCGGAAAAGCCAAGCACGTTACCGCCAAGCTCGTACATGGCGGCCTCAAAGCTTAGTCTTGTACGGGTGGACGGCTCAAAAAATAGAGTTGCAAGCTTTTTGCCCTTACATTTTTCGGCATATTTTGCAGGATTTTCAATAATATCGTTCGCTGTGTTTAAAAGCGAATCAATTTCGCTTAGTGATAGCTCGGCAATATCAATTAAACTTCTCATTTTAATTATTCCTTTGCACCATTTATAGCAAGATAATTTTTAATTCTTTCTACGTTTTCAGCGTTCTTTTCGTCTTCGCTTAAATATTCAATAATGTCATAAACGTCAACAACTGAATATACAGGGAAGCCAAATTCCTCACCAACCTCAGCCATTGCGGATTTTTCGGTTTTGCCCTTTTCCTTGCGGTCAACCATTACAAAAACGGCGGCAACCTTGCTGTCCTTAAGGGGTGATAAAATCTCCATGCTTTCACGAATAGCGGTACCTGCGGTGATAACGTCTTCAACAATTACGATATCTTCGCCCTGAGGCTTATAGCCTACAAATACGCCGCCTTCGCCATGGTCTTTTTCTTCTTTTCTGTTAAAGAAAAACGGAACATCAAGACCTTGTTTAGAAAGTGCACAAGCAACCGAAACAACAATGGGAATACCCTTGTAAGCGGGGCCGTAAAGCACGGTTTTTTTGTTGCCGATTTTTTCAAAATATGCCTTTGCATAAAATTCACCCAATTTTGAAATTTGGTCACCCGTTTTAATGTCGCCTGCATTTATAAAATAAGGAATTTTACGGCCTGATTTTGCAGTAAAATCGCCAAACTTTAAAACGCCTGCATTTTCTAAAAACTCAATAAACTCTCTCTTATAGCCTTCCATTTTTCTTCTCCTTTATATTTATAGTAATTAATGATGAATAATGAATAGTGAATAATTTCGGTGTGCCGTTTTCGGCACGGATTTATATCAGTTTTCGGCAAGCCGAAAACACATTAATTATTCATTCTTCATTTTTCATTTGTGAAGAATTTATCCAATAAATTCAGCACAGCATCTTTCATACGCTGCAACGGGGTCAGCGGCAGCGGTAATGGGACGACCTACAACAATGTAATCACTACCAATTTCCTTCGCGGCGGCAGGTGTCATAACGCGCTTTTGGTCACCAACGTCACCGTCAGCAAAGCGTACACCTGGGGTAACGGTAACAAAGTTTTTACCGCAACGGTCGTGTACCTTACCGGCTTCTAAAGGTGAGCAAACAACACCGTCAAGACCGGCCTTTGCAGCATTTGCAGCATAGTGCATTACAACCTCATCAATAGGCTGGTTAATTAAAAGGTCATTTTCCATTGCCTGCTGGTCGGTTGAAGTAAGCTGTGTCACCGCAATAAGCATTGGGCGGGTGCCGTCCTCACGGGTAAGACCTTCAAGGGCGGCTTGCATCATATTAACAGTGCCTGCGGCGTGAAGATTTGTCATATCAACGTCAAGGCGTGACAAAACCGCCATTGACTTTTTAACAGTGTTAGGAATATCGTGAAGCTTTAAGTCTAAGAAAATTTTGTGACCTCTTGCCTTAATTTCGCGAACAATTTCGGGACCCTCAGCGTAGAAAAGCTCCATACCGATTTTAACAAAAGGCTTTCTGCCTGTAAATTTGTCCAAAAAAGTTAAAACCTGTTCCTTACTTGCAAAATCGCAAGCAATAATTACGTCCTTACCCATTAGTGAGCGCCTCCTATAATATCATTCAAGTCCTTAATTCCATATTTTTCCATTGTTTTAGGTAGCATATTTATAATGTCACGGCAGGCAAAGGGGTTAACAAGGTTTGCCGCACCCACCTGCACTGCAGTAGCACCTGCAAGCATGAATTCAATAACGTCCTCAGCAGTTGTGATGCCCCCCATACCAACGATAGGAATTTTTACTGCATCATAAACCTGATAAACCATTCTAACCGCTACAGGCTTAATGGCAGGGCCCGAAAAACCACCCATTTTATTTGCCACAACAGGCTTTTTGGTTTTTAAATCAATTTTCATACCCAAAAGGGTGTTAATAAGGCTTATACCGTCAGCACCCTCAGCCTCGCAAGCCTTTGCGATTTTCACAATGTCGGTAACGTTGGGGGATAACTTTATAATTACGGGCTTATCGGTAACCTTTTTAACCGCCCTGGTAACAGCCGCCGCATTTTCAGAGCTTGTGCCAAAGGCTAAACCGCCACCGTGTACGTTTGGACAGGAAATGTTGACCTCAAACCAACCGATCTGGTCTTCACCGTTTAGCTTTTCACAGGTGTAAACGTAATCGTCAACCGAAAAACCGCTAACGTTTGCCATAACCTTTTTGCTAAAGCATTCTTTAAGCTTTGGTAATTCATTAGCAATTACAGCATCAACACCGGGGTTTTGAAGACCTACCGAATTAATCATACCTGCTTCTACCTCGGCAATACGAGGTGTAGGATTACCAAAACGGGCATCCTTAGTGGTGCCCTTAAACGAAAATGTGCCAAGACGGTTAATGTCGTAAAGGTCGGCAAATTCGTAACCGAAACCAAATGTTCCGCTTGCTGGGATTATGGGATTATCAAGTGTAATACCGCAAAGATCAACTTTTGTGTTTACCATATAATCTCCTCCCTGTAAAGCACGGGGCCGTCCTTACAAATACGCTTGTTACCGTACTTTGTTTTACAGCTACAGCCCATACAAGCGCCAAAGCCACAGCCCATACGTTCTTCAAAACTATACTGACCGCTTGTTTTTGCAACCTTTTCTATTGCTTTAAACATAGGCATTGGTCCACAAGTAAAAAAATAGTCGTAATCGTCACCCATAGCGTCGGTTACAAAGCCTTTGACGCCTGCGCTGCCGTCAACCGTAGTAATAATTACCTTAACGCCAAGCATTTCAAAAGCCTTGTCATAAAAAATTTCACTTTTTGTATTAAAGCCAAGTATAACGGTTGGTGTTTTACCCAATTTTATAAGCTCTTTACAAAGGTTGAAAAGCGGTGGAATACCAACGCCACCACCAATTAAAAGCGGCTTTTCGCAGGGCACTTCAGGGTTAAAGCCGTTGCCAAGACCTGTAAGAAGATCAAGCATTTCGCCCTGCTTCATTTTTGACATTTGTTCGGTGCCTTCCCCCACAACCTTGTAAATTAAGGTTATGGTTTTATCGTTATAATCGCACACCGAAATGGGACGACGCAAAAACTTGCCGTCTAATTTAATATTAACAAACTGACCCGGTGCAATAAGTGCTGAGGTGTCACCCTCAAGCACCATGCTGTAAACCGTGTCGGTAAGTGCATAATTATAAAGAATTTTATAAATTCCCTGCTTTACCATAATAATTACCTCATAAACAATGAATAGTGAATAATTAATGTGTGCCTTAAGGCACAATTTATATCCGTTTTCGCAAAGCGAAAATACAATAATTTTTCATTATTAATTAAAAACACGGTATGTGTTTTTATGCGTCAATTGTAGAAATTGTAAGTGTGGTTTCCTCTAAAACATCCAAAAGCACACGAACGGTGTCAAGCGCAGTAAACAAGGTTACGTTGTTTTCGGTTGCGCAAAGGCGAATTTCGTGACCGTCAGTAACAGGGCCCTTAGAATTTATATCACGTGTATTAATGATATATGCAATATGACCCTGACGGATTGCTTCGGGAATTTCGTCACTACCCTCACCTATTTTATGAAGCACGTGGGTGCGAATGCCGTTTTTCTTTAAAAATTCGGCAGTGCCCTTAGTAGCTTCAATATTAAAGCCAAGATTATAGAAACGGCGGATAAGAGGTAATGCCTCTTCCTTATCACAGTCGGCAATGGTTGCCAAAATTGTACCGTAATTTTGCACCTTCATACCGCTTGCCTGAAGCGCCTTGTAAAGCGCGCGGGTCAACTTATCGTCATAACCGATGGCTTCACCTGTTGACTTCATTTCGGGTGAGAGGTAAGCGTCCAAACCGCGAATTTTATTAAATGAAAACACAGGAACCTTTACGTAATAACGGTTCTTTTCTTCGGGGTAAATACCGAAAATGCCCTGTTCTTTAAGTGATTTGCCGAGAATAACCTCGGTTGCAATATCGGCAAGGCTGTAGCCTGTTGCTTTTGAAAGGAAGGGCACCGTACGTGATGAACGGGGGTTAACCTCAATTATATAAACGTCGTCATTCTTATCAACAATAAACTGAATGTTATAAAGACCAACAATGCCTATACCACGGCCCAGCATTTTAGCATATTGTAAAATTGTACCCTTTACCTTATCGGAAATGCTGAAGGTGGGATATACGCTTATTGAGTCACCCGAATGGATACCTGTTCTTTCAACAAGCTCCATAATACCGGGGATGAACACGTCTATGCCGTCGCAAATGGCGTCAACCTCAACCTCTTTACCCGAAATGTACTTATCAACCAAAACGGGCTTGTCCTCGTCAATTTCAACTGCGGTTTTAAGGTAATGGCGAAGCTGATTTTCGTCCGCAACAATTTGCATTGCACGGCCGCCCAAAACGAAAGAGGGTCGCACAAGCACAGGGTAACCGATTTCCTTAGCGGCGGCAATACCGTCCTCAATTTTGGTTACTGCCTTACCCTGAGGCTGAGGAATGTTGAGATCCTTAAGAATTTTTTCAAAGCTGTCACGGTTTTCGGCGCGTTCAATAGCGTCACAGTCGGTACCGATAATCTTAACACCACGGTCCCTTAACGGTTCAGCTAAGTTAATTGCAGTCTGACCGCCAAGAGATGCGATAACACCCTCTGGCTGTTCGAAATCAATAATATTCATAACGTCTTCGGGGGTAAGGGGCTCAAAATAAAGTTTATCAGCTGTTGTATAGTCGGTCGAAACAGTTTCGGGATTATTGTTAATAATAATTGCTTCATAACCCGACTTTTTAATTGTAGAAACAGCGTGAACGGTTGAATAGTCAAATTCAACACCTTGTCCTATACGGATAGGACCTGCGCCTAAAACAACAATCTTCTTTTTATCAGTAAGGCGTGAAGTGTTTTCGCCAGTATATGAAGAATAGAAGTAAGGAATATATGCACCTGTATGGCAGGTATCAACCATGCGGAACACAGGCAAAAGCTTATTCTCTTTACGGAAGTTGTAAACCTCTATTTCCGAACAAGACCACATTCTTGCAACGTACTTATCAGAAAAGCCCATTTTCTTTGCGGCGGTTAAAACCTCAAGGTTAAAGTTATTTTCCTTAAGCTTGCGTTCCATATCAATTATATTTTTAATTGCTTCAAGGAAGAATGCAGTAATTTTTGTAATGTTGTGAATTTCCTCAACAGTGGCACCGCGGTAAAGAAGCTCGGCAATAGCAAATAAATTGTCATCCCTAAACTGACCGATATATTCATAAAGCTCGGCATCGGTCATATTGTCAAACTTGTGGTGATAAAGGTGATTTACACCAATTTCAAGAGAACGTGTGCCCTTTAAAAGACTTTCTTCCAAGGTAGAGCCAATGCCCATAACCTCGCCTGTTGCCTTCATTTGTGTACCGAGAAGATTTGAAGCGGCAGTAAACTTGTCAAACGGGAAACGGGGCAATTTTGCAATTATATAATCAAGCTTGGGCTCAAATGCGGCGGTGGTGTTAGCAATTTTAATTTCGTCAAGGGTCATACCAACCGCGATTTTAGCAGTAACACGTGCAATTGGGTAACCACTAGCCTTTGAAGCCAAAGCAGATGAACGTGAAACACGGGGATTAACCTCAATAAGATAATATTCGCTGCTTTCGGGGTTTAATGCAAACTGAACGTTACAACCTCCCTCGATTTTTAATTCACGAATAATTTTAATTGCGCTGTCGTTAAGCATTTTAAGGTCGTGGTCGCTAAGTGTCATAATGGGTGCCACAACGATAGAGTCACCCGTATGCACACCAACGGGGTCAATATTTTCCATACCGCAAATGGTAATGGCCTTATCACTGCTGTCACGCATAACCTCGAACTCAATTTCCTTATAGCCTTTAACGCTTTTTTCAATTAAAACCTGATGCACGGGGGATAACTTAAATGCGTTAAGACCAACCTCAATTAATTCTTCTTCATTATAAGCAAAGCCGCCGCCTGTACCACCAAGTGTAAATGCAGGACGCAAAACAACCGGGTAACCGATTTTTTGTGCAGCCTTTTTAGCTTCTTCTAAATTATATGTGATTTCAGAGGGAATTGTAGGCTCACCAATCGACTGGCAAAGGTCCTTAAACATTTCACGGTCTTCAGCACGCTGAATACTTTCGCTGCAGGTGCCAAGCAGCTCAACGCCGCATTCCTTTAAAATGCCTTTTTCCTCTAGCTGCATTGCAAGGTTAAGACCTGTCTGACCGCCAATGCCGGGAACAATGGCATCAGGGCGTTCATAACGGATAACCTTTGCTACAAATTCAAGGGTTAAGGGCTCCATATAAACCTTGTCGGCAATAGTAGTGTCGGTCATAATGGTAGCAGGGTTCGAGTTGCAAAGCACAACCTCGTAGCCCTCCTCCTTTAAAGCAAGACAGGCCTGTGTGCCTGCATAGTCAAATTCAGCGGCCTGACCAATAACAATAGGACCCGAGCCGATAATTAAAATTTTCTTTAAATCTTTTCTTTTTGCCATAATAATTCCCCCAATTATTTTTCGTAAACAATCTTGCCGCCACACACGGTAAGCAAACATTCACCAAACAGCTTCGCATTTTCAAAAGGTGTGGCCTTTCCGAGTGACAAAAAGTCATCGCTGTTAACTGTTATTTCTTTATCCAAATCCCACACGGTGTACCCGCTGTCAGCAATGCCAAAACGGCTTCGTGGGTTTAATGACATAATTTCTACCAGCTTTTCCAAGGTAATTATGCCCGTTTTTACAAGGTGTGTATACATAACGGGGAAAGCGGTTTCAATTCCCACCACACCAAAGGCGCTTTTTTCGAGTCCCTTTGATTTTTCTTCCTCACTATGAGGCGCGTGGTCGGTAGCTATCATATCAATTGTACCGTCCTTAATACCCTCAACAAGCGCCAATCGGTCGGCTTCGGAACGAATAGGCGGGTTCATCTTAAAGCGCCCCTCTTCCTTTAAATCCATATCGTTAAACACAAGGTAATGTGGCGCTGTTTCACAAGTCACATCTACCCCGTCAGCCTTGGCTTTCCTTATAAGATCAACACTTTCCTTAGTGGAAATGTGGCACACGTGATATTTACAGCCAATTTCCTTTGCAAGCCTTAAGTCACGCTCAATAGGTACCCATTCACTTTCACTGCAAATTCCCTTATGATTGTGAAGCTTAGCATATTCGCCGTCATGAATATAGCCACCGCGAAGCAGTGAATTTTCTTCACAGTGAGCAACAATAATTTTGCCTAAACGTTTAGCATTTATCATTGCCTGTCGCATCAAATCCTCACTTTGTACGCCTTTTCCGTCATCCGAAAAAGCAAATGCGTGGGAAAGCTTTTCAAAATCAACCAATTTCTCACCCTTTTGCCCCATTGTTATTGAAGCGTATGGGTGAACGTTTATAACGGCATCTCGCTTTATTATATCCAACTGCTGCTGCAAATTTTCAGCAGTGTCGGGCACGGGGCTAAGGTTTGGCATGGAGCAAACATCGCTGTATCCCCCACGTGCCGCCGCGCGACTGCCCGAAAAAATAGTTTCCTTATATGAAAAACCCGGCTCCCGTAAATGTACGTGTACATCACAAAAAGCCGGTAAAACAACCAAATTATTAAAATTAGAAATAATAGTGCCGTTAGGGAATGAAAATTCCCTTAAAACGAATTGTTTATTTTCGTAAACCTTTGCGTTTTTAACAGCCACTATTAACACTCCTTAGAAAAATGCCCAAATTTCAATATATTTTATCATAGTATATATATATTGTCAAGAAAATTACCGCCTATTTGAAGAAATAAATTGTAAAATAAATTATTTTGTGTTACAATAAAGCAAACTGAGATTTAAGGAGAAATGTAAGTGTCATTTCCGCTTGATAAAATTAGAAATTTTTGCATTGTTGCACATATAGACCACGGCAAATCTACCTTGGCCGACCGCTTACTAGAACACACCCAATCGGTAGCAGTTCGTGATATGGAAGAACAAATTCTTGACAGTATGGATTTGGAAAGAGAGCGTGGTATTACTATTAAAGCCCACGCCGTTACACTTTATTATGACGCCAACGACGGAGAAAGGTACGAGCTTAACTTAATTGACACCCCCGGTCACGTTGACTTTAATTACGAGGTATCCCGTTCCCTTGCGGCCTGCGAGGGCGCCGTGCTTATAGTTGATGCAAGTCAAGGCATTGAAGCCCAAACCCTTGCCAACACTTATTTGGCGGCTGACCACGGGCTTGAAATTTTACCCGTTATTAATAAAATTGACCTGCCCTCTGCCGAGCCTGAAAGAATTAAAAGCGAAATTGAAGATATTATCGGTATTCCTGCCGACAACGCCCCCTTAATTTCAGCTAAAACGGGCATAAATATTGAAGAGGTTTTAGAAAAAATCGTTACCGAAATTCCCGCACCCAAGGGCGACCGTGAGGCTCCCCTTTCAGCACTTATTTTTGACTCTTATTATGATTCTTATAAGGGTGTTATTGTATATTTCCGTGTGGTAAGCGGCAAAATCAAAAGCGGAGACGCTATTAAAATGATGGCAACCGGCGCCCAGTTTGACATTGTTGAGCTTGGCCGTAAGCGTGCAACCTCGCTTGAGCCCTGTGACGTTTTGGAAGCGGGTGAGGTTGGTTATTTGGCAGCTTCAATTAAAACGGTAAGTGAGGCCCGTGTTGGCGACACCATCACTTTGGCTGATAATCCCACGCCAACTGCACTTGAAGGCTATCGCAAAGTAAACCCCGTTGTTTTCTGTGGTATTTACCCTGCTGACGGCGCAAAATATCCCGATTTGCGTGACGCTTTAGACAAGCTTCAGCTAAATGATGCTTCCCTTTTGTTTGAGCCTGAATCCTCGAACGCATTGGGCTTTGGTTTTAGATGTGGCTTTTTAGGTCTTTTGCATATGGAAATTATTCAAGAACGCCTAGAGCGTGAATATAATTTAGACCTTGTAACCACCGCCCCAAGCGTTGAATATAAATTCACACTTGCAACGGGTGAAACCATAACGGTAGATAACCCCACCAACTACCCCGACCCTGCAATTATTGTTGATGCGCTTGAGCCTGTGGCAGATGTTCATATTTATTCTCCAAGCGGCTTTGTGGGTACAATTATGCAGCTTTGCGAGGAACGCCGCGGCGTTTACACCGATATGAAATATATGGGTGACCGTGTAGATATTCACTATATTATGCCTATGGGCGAAATTGTTTACGACTTCTTTGATGCGCTTAAATCTCGTACAAAGGGCTATGCAAGCTACGATTATGAAATGAAAGGCTATGAAAAGTCAAAGCTTGTAAAACTGGATGTTTTACTTGCGGGCGATATGGTAGATGCGCTTTCATTTATTGTTCACAGCGACAATGCTTACGCACGTGCCCGTAAAATTGCCGAAAAGCTTAAGGAATTTATACCAAGACAGTTGTTTGAGGTGCCCGTTCAGGTTGCGGTTTCGGGCAAGGTTATAGCACGTGAAACTGTAAAGGCAATGCGTAAAGACGTGCTTGCCAAATGCTACGGCGGTGATATTACCCGTAAGAAAAAGCTGCTTGAAAAACAAAAAGAGGGTAAAAAACGTATGCGCCGCTTAGGTAATGTTGAAGTTCCGCAAGAAGCCTTTATGGCAGTATTAAAATTAGATGAATAGGTGACAAAATGGCTAGCAAAAGCAAAAGACAGCAAGCAATTTTAAAGCGTAACATATTTTTAGGCAGTGTAAGCTTAGTACTCATTGCCGCTATCGTGCTTATTGCTTGGGTTGTAGCATCAGGGCTTAGTGACAGTGATACAAACAATCAAAGCCCTACACCAAGTCAAAACGAATCAACGGATAACACCTCAAGTGAAGCTGAAACCAAAAAGCCGCTTGACACAACACCACAGCCGGTACAGCTTGGCGATTTTCAGGGTGATGCAAACTTTACAAAAACAATTTTGGTAAACAACAAAAACCCTTTACCGCAGGACCACGATTACAAGGCAAATATGATGGTCTTTCCAAGTGAATACAAATGGTATTCTCAGGCAGAGGTTTACCGTAAAATTGATAAGGATATTTGGCCATATCTCAAGGCTATGATGGACGCCGCAAGAGCCGATGGTATAGATATTGGTATAATTTCGGCTTGGCGTGATTACGGCACACAAAAAACGCTTTATGATGCCCAAATTAAAAAGTGGAAGGACAAAGGCTATTCTGAAGAAGATGCCATTAAGGAAGCGTCGTCCCGTGTGGCTGTGCCGGGCACAAGCGAGCATCACTCAGGATTGGCGGTTGACTTTAATGCAACCCAAACCTCATTTGAAAACACAAAAGCGTTCGCGTGGCTTCGGGAAAACGCTGAAAATTACGGCTTTATTATGCGCTACGAAAAGGAAAAGATGGACATAACAGGCGGTATTATTTATGAGCCGTGGCATTGGCGTTTCGTTGGCATAAATATAGCCAAGGAAATGAACGCCCTTGATATGTGCTACGAAGAATATTGCCAGTATAAAGGCATTGGCGATTATATTTATTAAACAAAAGAGGTAGGAAATTCCTACCTCTTTTTTATTTGCGTATTTATATAAATTTTCCAGCCATAATAAATTTATTGAGGTGATTATATGGCGGGAAATTTAAGCGATTACCGAAACAAATTTATAAGCGGTAACCTTGCGCAAGATATTAAAGCCTTTAAGGATATTTTTAAAAATGATGCAACCCTTCGTGTAAAGCAAATATCTGCACGAAAGGGCGTAAATTTTGATGCCGCACTTATATATATAGATGGTATGGTAGATTCAAACCAGCTTAATGAAGCGGTAATTGAGCCGCTTATGGAAATGGACGTCGAAAAGTGTTATGACAATTTGGCAGATTACGTTGAAAAACAACTGATTTTTGCAAGGGACGTTAAACCCCAAAATGAATTTGCGAAAATTTTGGAGGGTATTTTATACGGTGAAGCGCTTTTGCTTATAAACGAAAGTAAAACTGCGCTTATGCTGGACGTTAAGGGTTGGCGGACAAGAGGTATTAACGAACCCGAAAACGAAAGAATAATTCAAGGCCCACGCGAGGGCTTTGAGGAGGCCGCACTTTTAAACCTTGCAATGCTACGCCGAAAGCTGCAAACTCCCGATTTGTGCATTGAGCTTACCCGTGTGGGCAGGCGCACAAACACAGCGGTTTTCATTTGCTATTTGGGTGAGCTTGTAAACCGCAAAACTTTGCGAAAAATAAAAGACAGTCTTTCAAAAATTAATATTGACGGTATTTTGGATACTAATTATATTATTGAAGAAATTTCACCGCACCCGCTTTCACTTTTCAAAACTGCAGGCACTACCGAACGCCCCGACGTTGTGGCCGCCAGACTTTTAGAGGGTCGAATTGCCGTTATTGTTGACGGCACACCTATGGTTATGACCCTGCCGTATTTATTTTCGGAAAACTTTCAGTCGGACGAAGACTATTACCAAAGCTTTTGGCTTGGGTCGCTTGGCCGTATTATGCGGTATTTTTGTTTTTCCCTTTCAATTCTTACCCCTGCCCTTTTTGTTGCAATAACCACTCTGCATCCCGAATTTCTTCCAACAAGCTTTGTAATAACGGTTTTAGAACAACGGGCGGCTGTGCCCTTTTCAATTGTAAGCGAAACCTTAGGCATGGTTTTAATTTTTGAAATTTTAAAGGAAACAGGTGTGCGAATGCCCCAAAACATTGGTCCTGCTCTTTCAATTGTGGGCGGCTTGGTGGTGGGACAAGCGGCGGTTGAGGCCAAAATTATAAGCGCACCCACCCTTATAATTGTTGCCCTTTCAGGTATTGCGGGGCTTATGCTACCCCGTCTTCGTGCGGCAGTGTTCTTTTTGCGACTCATTTTTATAATTCTTGCCGCTTTTTTCGGGCTTTACGGCTTATTTGCAGGCGCAATTTTGCTTTTAATGTATATAATTTCACTTAAAAGCTATGACACCGAATATACACTTGCGCTTAACAAGATAAGTATTCAGTCGTTTAAGGACAGTGTTTGGCGTGCCCCTTGGAAAATTATGCTTAATCGTCCTCTTTTTAATAAAAATATAATAAGGCAGAAGCGAAAATGAAAAAATTGTTTATTATACTTTTGTGCCCCTTGCTTTTGTGCGGCTGCAACCAAAGACCGCAGGAATATTTAATAACCGCCATTGCTGCTGATTATAACGGCGGGCTTTATACACTTTACTATGAAGCAGTAATAATTAACACCGAAACTTCAGGTCAAAAACGTGAAATTTTAACCGCCGGCGGAAGAACTCTCTTAGAAGCTGTTGAAAAGATTGAAAGACAGGCCACGCTGCCCCTTTTAATGTCACATTGCGGTATTGTGGCCGTGGGAAATGGTATCACACGAACAAAGCTTTTAGGTATTATGAAATATTGCAAGGAAAACCGTGATATAACCCTTTCGGTACAGTTTTTACGTACGAACAACCCCGAAAAGCTTTTAAAAACCGAACCCATTTCATCTATCAGTGTTGGATATGATTTAGTTAGTCTTATAAGGACGCAAAAGACAAATTTTAAAAACCGCCTTTTTGAAATTTATAAAAACCCAAGTCCTGTTTTACCAAAGCTTAGTTTAACTGAAAAGGGGTATTATTTTGAATAAGCTAAAGCCTTTTTCACACCATTATGTATGGCTTTCCTGTCTATTTATTTTAGGAAGCGGAATTATAAATTTACCTTTTACCTTTGCCAACAAACTAACCTTTTTGGGCTTTTTAATTGCTTTTGTAGTATCTATTCCACTTGTTTTTGCAGTACTAAAAACAAATTTTTTAAAGCTTCCCGTTATGCTTATAGCACTTTATTTGGCCGCCGACACGCTTGTGGTGTTTTTAAAATTTATTGAAGACACATTACTCGGAAAAGGTCAAAACTTTTGGATATTACTGCTTTTTGTACTGCCACTAATATACTTTTGCTTTAGAAAGCCACCCGAAATTTTTAATTTTTCGCTAATTTGCGGCTTGGTTTGTGCCTTGCTTTTAATATTTTTCTTTTTTGCCACCTTTAAAGATTTTGATTTCAAAAATATTTATATTTATTCCTTTCCAAGTGTTAAAAACCTGTTTCACCAAACGGTGCCGTATATTAAAACCGTCACTCTGCCAATACTCGTTTTAACCCTTTTTGCCAAACAAAATAACATTGGCGCAGTTGTTACCTTTTCGGGTGTTTTGGTGGGGGCGGCGCTTTTGGTAATAAGCATTTTAAATTCGATTTTGCTTTTCGGCGCCGAAATGGCGGGCGAGCTTTCATACCCTTACGCCAATGCAATAAGCACCGTAACCTTTGGAAATTTATTTTCTCGTCTTGACGGTTTTTCATATTTTATATATTTTGTAACCGCAATTATTAAAATTACGGTTTGTGTTGAAGTGGTTAAAAGGCAAATTGGGGGGATTAACGCTAACGCAAATGCATAATTCGTAATGCGTAATTCGTAATTATACAACAATTTAATTGTATATTCATAGGGGCTAGCGTCCCCGATAAACTATAATTTGAAATTATTTATTTTTAAAAATATTATACGCAAATGCAAATAATTCCTTCTGTTTTGGTATGGATAAATTTCTATACAAGGTTAGCAATTCGGCTTCACGGCGATTTAATAAATAACATTCTTCAGGAATAATAACAATCGGTTCAATTTTTGGAATATCATCATATAAAAATTCCCGAACATCTATTTTGAAAAAATCAGCAAGTACTAGCAGTTCTTCCCCGCTGAATTTTCCTTCGCGTTCCTTTTACGAATAGGTGCTTGTTTTCAAATTGAGCACTTTGCCGATTTCGGCTTGGCTATACTTTGCTTGTTTTCTTATTTTGTGTACTCGTTTATTAACTTTGTTCATATTACCACCTCGCAATACATTATAGGTCAATTTCACCCTAATTTCAATAGGTCAATTTGCCATAATATAAATGGGTGGTATTATGAATAGAATTAAAGAATTAAGAATTGAACGTGGATATACACAAATTAAAATGCAGCATTTAACAGGTATTGATCAAAGCGATTATTCAAAAATTGAAAACGATAAAAGATATTTAACCTTTGAACAATGCCGCAAGGTAGCAATTGCCCTTAATACAAGTATGGATTATTTAGCAGGTCTTACTGATGAGAAAAAGCCCTATCCAAGAGCACATAAGTAATAACTATAATTTAAACCAGACAACAAAAGCGACCTTTTAAAAGGTCGCTCTTTAATTTTTTATTAGGCTTTTTCACTATAATATAAAAGCAAGAAAACAATTTCGCCAAAAAGGTTGAAAGATTTTTAAACGGTGATAAAATATATTTGGTGATAAAAATGGAATATTTATGGATACCCTTGCTTATTTTGGCTTTACTTGTTGCGGCAGTACTGATTATCGCTTACATATGCTTCAGAATGGCATTTTATGAGCCTGACCGCAAGCCAAACGAGGATGAAAACCACATTGAAATGCCCGAAGGCGAAATTTATGAGCAATTTCGTGAAAAAATTGAAAAATGGACATTTGAAACCCGTAAGCTTCCCCATGAGGAATTTTGCATTACGTCCTTTGACGGCTTAAAGCTTTACGGCAAGTTTTATGAATATGAAAAAGGCGCACCAATGGAAATTATGTTTCACGGCTACCGTGGCTGTGCCGAGCGTGATTTATCGGGCGGGGTACAGCGTTGCTTTAAACTTGGGCGCAGCGCCTTAATTATCGAACAGCGTGCCAGTGGTAAAAGTGAAGGTAACGTTATTTCCTTTGGTGTTAACGAGCACCGTGACTGCCTTGCGTGGACCGACTTTGCAATAAAGCATTTTGGACCTGAGGTTAAAATAATTTTAACCGGTATTTCAATGGGTGCCGCAACCGTTTTAATGGCGGCGGGTAAACCGCTACCGCCAAACGTTATTGGTGTTTTGGCTGATTGCGGTTACACCAGCGCAAAGAATATTATTAAAATTGTAATTAAACAAATGAAACTGCCCCCAACACTTGCCTACCCCTTTGTTAAATTGGGCGCAAGACTTTACGGCCACTTTAATTTGGAAGAAACCCCACCCATAGAAGCGGTAAAAAATGCAACCGTTCCCATAATATTTTACCACGGCGAAGCTGATGACTTTGTACCCTGCTATATGAGTGAGCAAAATTTCAAAGAGGCTAAAGGCAAAAAAATGCTTGTAACGGTAGAAAAAGCAGGTCACGGCCTTTCTTACCCCGTAGACCCAACAAAATATTTAAACACTTTACGGGATTTCTTCGGTGAAGAGGCATCCTTTATAAGTGAAATTAATTGATTTTTTATTAACAATAATGTATAATTAAATTAATAAATTTCCAAGGAGGAAGTAAAATGGAAAAGAAGTATTTAAACGGTAATCTTTCAAGAAACATTACCTTCGGTCTTTGCTGGTTACTCAGCTGGATTCCCGCATTAATTGTTTGGATCGTTGATAAAGACAATTTGGATCTTGAAGATAAGAGAGAACTTGCTTCTATCATCATATGTGCTATCGCAAGCACTGTTCTCAGTCTTACCTTTATCGTTCCACTTTATGTCGGCATTTGTGGTCTTATTGCCGCTATTATGGCATTTATGGGCAAAACCTTCCAAATTCCCGGTGTTTACCACATCGCTGCAGCGATCATTAAGTAATTCTAATTAATCTTAAACCCCCGTGCCAAAAGCACGGGGGTTTGTTTATAAAAAATAAAGGATTGTAGAATTTTAAAATTCTACAATCCTTTAACTTGGTGGAGCTTAGGGGATTCGAACCCCTGACCCCCACACTGCCAGTGTGGTGCGCTACCAACTGCGCTAAAACCCCAAGTGTGCATATATGGTAACATAAATTTATAAAAATTTCAACCCCATTTTAAAAAATCGGCTTGACAAAGCAAAAAAATCGGTTATAATAATTTTGTTAATCAAATATTGGGGAATTGTGTAACGGTAGCACGACAGACTCTGACTCTGTTTGTTGGGGTTCGAATCCCTATTCCCCAGCCAAAACGAAAATCCTGTCGATTATTGTCGGCAGGATTTTCGTTTTGTATTATTCACTATTCATTTAGGTTATAGTTTCTGCTATAATATAGGAAAAGGTGGTGCTTTAAATGAGAGAAAATTTACTTATAGATAAATCTATTGCTTTTGCGGCAAGAATAGTGAAATTGCATCATCATTTAATCAAAAACAAAAAAGAAACAGTTATATCAAAACAAATAGTTCGCAGTGGTACAAGTATCGGTTCGAACATAAACGAAGCAAATTACGGTCAAAGCAAAGCTGATTTTATCTCTAAAATGCACATCGCCTTAAAAGAAACTGCCGAGACGGAATATTGGATAAAATTGCTTTATATGTCTAAATATATAGATGACAAAATGAGTAATTCTTTACTTAATGATTGTTTAGAAATAAAGCGAATTTTAATTTCTTCGATTAACACCGCAAAGGAAAACAGCAAATGATTAAAAACATAAAAGATATTTTATGTACTCAAGAAATCTATAATGTATATTCAGCTTGTATGTTTGAACCTACTTTCGATAAATTTAAGCTTAAAACAGAACAAATGCAAAATAATTCTTCTGTTTGTGTGTATGGATATTTTTTAAACGAAAAAATCATCGGTGTTATTTCTACACAAGAAACTGATGAAGTTATAGAAATCATTGGAATAGCCGTTGATATCAAAGAAAGACATTCGGGTGTTGGAACTAATCTTATAGATTATGTAAAAGACAAAACCCAAAAAACTATTATTGCTGAAACCGACAGTGATGCCGTTATGTTTTATAAAAAATACGGTTTTCATATAAAAGAAAAAATTGTTTCAAAATCTAATATTTCTTATAGTAGGTATGTATGTACTTTAAATTATAAGTAAAAATCTGCAGGGATTCGAACAAGGGCGGTTTGCCGTAGGACAAATTGCAACCCTTCGGGGAACGGTTGCAAAGCCCGTGGGCAACGAGCGAAGCGAGACGGAAGGCGCGTTGCGCCTGAATAATCCCTATTACCTAACCAAAAAGAAGCACCGACTTATTAAGTTGGTGCTTTTATTTTTTATGTAAAATTTCACGGCGATACGCCGTAGGAGTCGTGCTATATTGCTTTAAAAAAGCACGATTAAAGGTACGAAGATTCGAAAAGCCTGACATAAGTGCAACGCTTGTTATAGATAACGATTCATTCTTTAAAAGCTCTATGGCATCCAAAAGCCTGAGTGAATTTATATAATCACAAAAATTTATTGCAAAACGACTGGAAAAAATATGTGAAACACAGCTTCGGCTAACACCAAGCTCGTTTGCAATATCCGATATACTAATGTTTTCGCGGTAATGGTCTATACAATACTTAATAATTTGTCTTACCGTATCGTTTTGTGTTTTCCCCTTTTCGAATTGATAAAATTTTAAAAGTTTTCCAAAAAAAACCGCAAAATAACCGTCCATAATACCGGTAGTGCCCCCTGTATTGAACTCATCTAAAGCGGCTTCCAACGCTTCCAATACCCCGTTGTCATCACCATCAAATTGATAAATTGCCGTTTGGGGTGCACCGCTTGCAAAATTATCTCCGTATCGCAAAAGCTGAGAGGGTTTAATAACCAAAAGTATATACTCGCCCTTGGTGTCACAATCGGTATAATGATGAACCTGATACGGGGCAGTCAAAAAACACATATTATCGCTTAATTGGTATTTTTTACCGTCGCAAAAGGCCGTAACACTTCCTCTTTTTACAAAAACAATTTCTATATCCTCGTGGATATGAGCAAAATAATCAACGTTTATTGTTCGAACAAATTTTATCTCGGTTCTTACTTCTTTAAAAATATTTTTCATTTTTCAAAACTCTGCACTTTTTGTCTTAAAATAGTCATTTATTTACTTGAATAATAGCATATTTTTACTTATAATGCAAGTGAAATATAACTCAAAGGAGAGTGCTTCTATGAAGCTGCAGCGTTTTGATTCAAGAGTTATGCCTGAGCCTTGGGCAAGGTATAAATATCAAATAACGACAGGTTTAGGCGAGGACGGCAAACCGGTTACGGGTTGTAAAGAGCATATTGAGCTTTCTCATCGCGTCGCAACTGAGGGTATGGTTTTACTCGAAAACAACGGTATTTTACCCCTAAAGAAGGGTACTACCGTTGCGCTTTTCGGTATTGGTAGTGTTGACTACGTAAAAGGCGGCGGCGGAAGCGGTATGGTTTATTCGGCTTACGTTCGCGATATTTACGAGGGTTTTTTAGAAAAATCCGATAAAATTAAGGTTTTCGAACCTCTTACACAATTTTATCTTGATTTTGCTACCCCTCTAATTGAAAAGCACAGCGGCAAGGCTCTTTTCGGTCAGCCTGAACTCCCTCAAGAATTAATCGACAACGCCGCCAAGGAAAGTGATGTCGCAATAATTACAATTCACCGCTTTTCAACCGAAGGTTTAGACCGTCACTCGCAAAAAGGTGACTTCTATTTAACCGATGAAGAGCAGGCTATGGTCGACCGCGTTACTGCCGCTTTTGAGCATTGTGTTGCGGTTTTAGACGTTGGCGGTATGGTAGATACCGAATGGTTTAAGCGAAACCCGAAAATTGACGCGGCCTTACTTGCTTGGCAAGCCGGAATGGAGGGTGGTCTCGCAATTGCGGATATTTTATGCGGTGACGTAAACCCGTCGGGCAAATTAACCGACACCTTCGCAAAAACCTTTGCCGATTATCCTTCGGCCGATACCTTTAACGAAAGCGACGATTACGTTTGCTATTATGAGGATATTTACGTTGGGTACCGCTATTTTGAAACTGTGCCCGGCGCAAAGGAAAAGGTAAATTATCCCTTTGGTTACGGTCTATCTTACACAAGCTTTGAAATTTCAAAGCCGGTCGCCCGACAGCTTGACGACAAAATTGAAGTAACCTTTACTGTTAAAAATGTCGGTGATGTTGCGGGTAAAGAGGTTGCGCAGGTATATTACAGCGCACCGCAGGGCGTTTTGGGTAAAAGTGCAATAGAGCTTGCCACCTTTAAGAAAACAAAGCTTTTAGAGCCTAACGAAAGCGAAGAGATAACCCTTACCTTTAGCGTGAACGATATGGCAAGCTACGACGATTTGGGCAAGCTTCAAATGTCGGCCTATATCCTCGAAAAAGGCGATTATAAATTCTTTGTAGGTAATAGCTGCCGCAATTTAAAGGAAGCTGATTTTAGATTTACTGTAAAGGAAGAATTTATCGTCACCGAACAATTAGTACAGCGTTGCGCACCGAATAAGCTCGAAAGACGTATGCTGTCTGACGGTACTTTTGAGACGCTTCCATCTTTTCCAATTATCAATCACGAGGTGCCCGAGCCGATAAATCCCTGCAAAGCACCCGAAACCGAATATCCCGTTTGGTTGTGCCAGGTATTAGATGGTGAATATTCTTTAGACGAGTTTATCGCACAGGCAACCATAGACGAGCTTATTGAAATAGTTGGTGGCAGCAGTAGTGTGGGACTTGCCAATACTGCAGGCATGGGCGGCGGCTTTAAGCGACTTGGTGTTACACCGCTTATGACAGCTGACGGTCCTGCCGGTTTAAGAATTACCCCTAAAAGCGGAATTGCTACAACCGCTTGGCCTTGTGCAACCTTAGTCGCTTGTACTTGGGAGCCTGAATTTATGTATCAAATAGGTGTAGCAGGCGCTAGGGAATGTAAAGAAAACTCTTTCCCGATATGGCTTACCCCGGCGCTCAATATTCACCGTAACCCTCTTTGCGGCCGAAATTTTGAATATTATAGTGAAGACCCGTTACTTTCAGGTAAATTTGCCGCCGCAAAGGTTAAAGGTATTCAAAGTCAGGGCGTTGTCGCCACCCCTAAGCACTTTGCTTGTAACAATAAGGAAATTAACCGTTATTATAGCGATAGTCGAGTTTCAGAACGCGCCCTTCGTGAAATATATCTAAAAGGCTTCGAAATTTGCGTTAAAGAGGCCGACCCTTGGCTTTTAATGTGCGGTTATAACATTATAAACAATCGTCGCTGTATGCAAAGCTACGAGCTTTTAACCGCAATTTTGCGTGAAGAATGGGGCTTTAATGGTGCCGTTACTTCTGACTGGCATACTCCCGGTGATACAGTATATAATGCACTTTACGGCTGTGATATTTCAATGCCTGAGGGTTACCCACAACAGCTTAAAAACGGTCTTTTAGACGGTCGACTTAAGCGTGGCCACCTAGAGACCTGCGCAAAACGTATTTTGAGTATGTATTTTAAAGTTGAAAAATAATTTAAAAAACTGCAGTCCGTTTGGACTGCAGTTTCGTTTTTATTTTTGTGAAAATTCTTTAACCCAATTTTGTACACGCTTAAATTCGTCAGTAAGAATAACGTCCATACCCATTTTAACAAATTGTTCGGTTTCCTCACGGGTATTTGACCAACAAATATTACAAATTATACCGTGTTCATGGGCTTTATCAAGCATTTCTTGGTTATAGTAAGGCTTATAAAATTGCAGACGTTCAACACCCAATTCTATTGCCCTGTCAACAATTGCCCAATTACGCTTAAAGTCGTGACCTATGCACACCGCAATATCAGGCGCATATGCTTTAAATTGCTTAATATCAGCATCAATTTCAATCATCAAATAAACATATTTTTCACAGTCATACTGACGTATAAGCCCAATGATTTTTTCCATAATATCACGGGGATATGGTCGGTCAAAAAACGGTTTTATATGTATGTTTAAAATTGTGCGACCGCCGAATTTTTGTAAAATTTCTTCAAATTTTACTATTTTTAATCCTTCAAAGCGTTCGGTAAATTTGACACCGAAATCATACTTTAAAAGTTCTTCGTAAGTATAGTCAAAAACATTGCCCGTACCGTTTGAAACACGGTCTAAGTTGGGGTCGTGACAGGAGACAATTTCCCCGTCCTTAGTGGGCCATAAATCAAATTCAATTTCATCAGCATCCATCGCAACAGCCGCACCGTAAGCAGGCATTGTGTTTTCGGGCGAAACGGTATTAAAGCCACGGTGTGCACACACACGAGGAAAAGGTTTAACCTTATCATAGGGTATGGTTGCGCCCCCTGCCTGACGGTAAAGCCATGGGCGTCGACCCTGTTCAATATACTGCCAGTGAGGTGCTTCATCATTACCAAAGCCTGCAGGCTTATAATATTTCTTTTCAGGCTCAATAACGGCTGAAAAAGCACCAATTTTACTTTCGGCATTAACCAAAATTTCACCGTTTGGCGCAACTATAACAGACCCGCCGCCAACGTCACTGCTTTCATCCATTGAAACAGAAGCACGAAGCACATAGGTGTTAGTATTGTACGCCAAAAAGCGAGTTATAATTTCTGTCGCATCGTGACTGTCGCTTCGCTGATGCGAGCAACCAATTATAAAATCAAGATTAAGCTTTGCCAAGGTTGAAAAGTATTCGTAAAAATAAAAGTCATAGCAAGTCAAAAAGCCAAAGCGTAGCCCGTCAATTTCTAAAACTGTAGGCGCACTATATTTATATGTATAGTCGCTGTCAATATCATTAGCAGCAACCTCACTTGGTGTTAGGTGCTGTTTATAATATTTACCTACAACTTCACCATTTTTGTTAATTGCAAAAGTGGTGTTACGAAATTTTTCGCCCGCTTTTTCCTTTGCATTAACAAAGACAATTGCATTACAGCGCTTTGCCGTTTCCTTCGAGGTATTTAAAATTTTTTCATTAAACTTTTTAAATGCTGTTGCACGTTCCGACTCATCTTTTGCAAGGCAGGGGCAATCTGCCGATTCGGGCAAAACAATAATATCCACACTTTCATC
Source organism: Clostridia bacterium (assembly GCA_017622555.1). Taxonomy (GTDB): domain Bacteria; phylum Bacillota; class Clostridia; order Oscillospirales; family Acutalibacteraceae; genus UBA737. The sequence goes on along the minus strand of JAGAQV010000002.1, from coordinate 4,319 downwards.
ACAACTGTTAAGTAAATCAAGCTGTTTTTGAAAATACGCTTCACTTTTTGAAAAATCAGTTGAATAAGCGGGCTGTATAACGCAAGCTTTCACACTAAACACTTCCTAAAATTACCAATTTAATTTACCAATATTTACAGGATCATTCTTAACAATGTCGCCAACACCATTCAAAATATATTTTGGACGATAGGGGTAAAGGTCAATATCACCAATTGCGGTAACACCCGAAAGCACCAAAACAGTGTCCACGTTAGATTCAATACCTGCAATAATATCGGTATCCATTCTGTCGCCAACGAAGGCAATATCCTGACTATGACAATCAAGCTTGCTTAATCCGTGGCGAAGCATTAACGGGTTAGGCTTGCCAACAAAATAAGCCTTTTTGCCTGTTGCAATTTCAATTGGGGAAATAAGCGCACCCGTTGCCGGCATAATACCCTTTTCGGTAGGACCTGTAATATCCGGGTTGGTACCAATAAGCTTTGCGCCCTTAAGCACCAAATTTACAGCCTTTTCAATTTTTTCAAAGCTGTAGGTACGGGTTTCGCCCACCACAACATAGTCGGGGTTGACATCATTCATATATATACCCTTGTCGTAAAGAGCCTTTGTTAAAGCCGCCTCACCTATAACATAGGCGGTAGCATTGGGCTTTTGACTTGCTAAAAAAGCCGCTGTTGCCATGGCACTGGTGTAAAAATGGTCAGCTGATACCGAAAGTCCCATTCTTTCAAGCTTCATGCTGAGCTCGTGAGGTGTCCTTTCAGGACTGTTTGTTAAAAAAACAAATTTTTTATTGTTTGCCTGAAGCCAATTTATAAATTCGGGCACGCCGTCTAAAATGCGGTTACCGTGATAGATAACGCCGTCCATATCGCAAATAAAACCAATTTTGTTTTTAATTGCATCCATAAAATATTCTCCTTTAAATTTTTGTTATCATTTTCATTACAATATCTTTTATAATCACACTGTTAGCCTTATTTAAAACTTAGACATTTCAGCCGTGTGTATTATAACATATATTTTTTTAAAAATCTATAATTACAGTCATTAAAAATAAAAACAGCCCTTTGGGGCTGTTTTTATTAATCGGTCTTTTCCCAATTTGACATACGCTTTGCGTACTTACGGGTCATAACGTTTATTTTATTAAGCACAACATCAACCGTCAAGCGAGGCTTATAGTCGGCCTGCTGCAAATCGTTATTGCGCTTTATTGCAGCCAAAATTTCGGCCTTGTCATCAGTTTTGAAAACCTCATTTAAAACCTTTAATGTATATTCATAGCCATACTTTGCCATTTCATCAAAAGAATCGGGCGTGAAAACCAAGGTTTCAAGGCGTTTATCGTTCGGAAAATCATAAAACTTTAAAATTTTACTGTCAAACGCTTCATTTTCAAAGAAATATTTATGGTTATCAAAATAAATGCAAAGGATATAGTCCAAATCCTTTTCCATTAAAGGATAAGCGGGTATATTATCAACAAATGCGCCGTCTAAAATGCGGTCACCGTTTATAATTTCACCCTTAACCAAAATAGGAATTGCAATTGCGCCCCTAATGTATTGCTGGGTTTGTTCATAACTAAGCTCGTGAAAGGGTATGTATTCTACCTTAGATTTAGTAAAATTCCAAACGGCTACATAATGTTCAAAAAACAGCTTTGTATCGGGTGAAAAAACCTTGCAAATTTCATCACGAATAGGGCCTGGACCACCATAAGTCAAAAACAAACGACCGTGCTTTTTGGGGTTAATGCTTTTCCAAATTCGCGCAAATTCCTCAGGCTTGCCAATACCAAAGGTTTGTGCCGCCAGCATACCGATAGAAGCCGAGCTTACACATTTAATTTCATCTTTTTCAAAAAATTCACCAATGGCCTTTAGAAAGCCATATTCGTAAGCGCCCTTGCTTGCCGCACCTGAAAGCAAAACACCGATTTTTGCCATTTTAAGCCTTTACCCCTTTCTTTTTCTGTTTTACAGTATATTATAGCATATTTCTACACTTTTTTCAATATAATTAAGTCGTCACTTTATGTTAATTTTGACTATTTTTTAAACCTTATTGAAAAATATTTTTTAGGTGCTATAATGAAGAAAACAACAGTAAAAGGTGGAATTTTTTTGAAAATCACAGTGATTCAGCCGCCATATTTTGCGGGCGAAAGCCCCGACGAAGTTATTGCAAATTTTTTGATTGAAAAGCTTAACGAAGCTGAAGGCGACCTTATAGTTTTGCCCGAATATTCCAATGCGGGTGGGCTTTCTGACCCTGAAAAAGAAATTGCCGCCCTGCCCCGAGCAGAAAAAATGCTTTCCGCCGCAAAAAGCACCGCAAAGCAAAAGGGCTGTTTGGTTGCTGTAAATGTGCTTGAAAAACGAAACGGAAAACTTCAAAACAGCACGTATTTATACAACAAAAATGGCGAAATTGCTTTTGTTTATGATAAAATCCACCTGCCGCCAAGCGAAGTAAATCTTAACGTTAGCTATGGCGACGGCAACTGCACCTGTGAAATTGACGGCATTCGCTTTGGTTTTATGACCTGCTATGACGTTTATTATAACGAGCAAATCGAGCATATTGCAGCCTTCAGACCCGACGTTATTTTAATACCCGGTTATCAACGTGGCGAACGAACTGACATTATAACAGCGCAGGCAAAGCTTACCGCTTTTCGTTGTAATGCCTACGTTGCACGCTCGTCCTATTCAATGAACGATGATGAAAAGGGCGGTAATTCAATGATAGTTGCGCCCGACGGTCAAATTTTAAATAATATGGGCAAGGAAATTGGCTTTATTACCGAAGAGGTTGACATTAAGTGGAAGCACACCCGCCCCGCAGGCTTTGGTTGCGGTATTGTAAGAAATGATGATTTTATTAACGACGGTTTGCGCCCACAGGTATTTACAAAATAAAATTATGTTTAATTGGTGATAAAAATGAACAGAATTTTCAGTAACGACTGTATAACCGAAAACGAGCTTATTATAACCCCAGGTGCCCCTATTGAAAACCCTGCCCGTGTTATAAAAGCGAATGAGGTAAGCGAGGAAGCCATTAAAAAGGGTGATGCCTTCGCACAGGAAATTGAAGACCGCTTTGTTGCAAATTTTGAACGAACGGGCGATAAAATGGCTCACGTTTCTACCTTTGTTGTGGTGGGTGACACGGTTTATATGTCGTATTACGCTAATATGAAAGAACCGTCAGAAGACCCTAAGGACCAAACCGCACGCCTTGCCTATGCAAAGCTTGAAAGTCCTACCGACATTACCTTTTTGGATTTACAAACCACGGGCGACAAGGTTGGTGACAGGGTTATTGACCGTGTTTATGACACCATTTTAATGCAAAAGGACGACGACACCATTTATGTAATGTGGACTGCTTCAACCGACGGTAACTACTACCGTTTTTATCAGCCCTTTACCCTTTCCACAAAAACCTTGGGCGAAATTAAGGTAAACCGTTTTAAAGTGGGTAACACCGTTAATGATTTTAGCGTGACGGGCATTCAAAAAGCCCTTGCTAAAGAGGGTGTGCCCTGCAAAAAAATGTATGTTGACATTGGCATTATGCAAAAGCTTTCCTGCCGTGAAGAAAACGGTGAAAAATGGTATTATTCAGGCACCTACAGCGGTGACTTTACAGCCATAATAAGAAGTAAGGATTTAATTACTTGGGAATATGTTTCTCAACCCGATTTTATAAACGATTCCAAATGGGAAAATGCAACCTATGTGCTGGAAGACAAGATTTTTTATTTTGTGCGTCAGCAAAACGAAAACAAATGCGGCTTTTTAACCGCCTACAACATTAAAGATGGTAGTTGGGAAAAGCCTGTTGAGGTTGAGGACTGTCAGTCCCGTGGGGATATGATTTTCTATAACGGCGAGCTTTACCTTTTCCATGCGCCAATTGACCGTGACCATATTGGCATTATTAAAATTGACCGCCAAAACCTTGCAAACAGTCAAGTTGTTTTGCAAGCCAAAATGCAAAGCAGCTGTTTTTACCCCTTTGTTCAGTATTATAAAAACGGCGAGCTTGCAATGTCATACACGGTTAACCGTCAGCATATTCGCCTTGCCGAATTTGATTTATCTAAATACATTTAAAAAAGCACCCTTCGGGGTGCTTTTTTTGACAATAATAGAAATTGGGGTTTATCGCTGAGGCGATGAAATAATAAATAAGAAAGAATAAAGAATAAAATCGGTGTCGGCTTTGCCGACAGATTTATATATCGTGCCGTAGGCACACATTTTTTCTTATTTCTTCTTTATTATTTATTCTTT
>JAGAQV010000011.1 GCA_017622555.1 Clostridia bacterium | reverse complement strand
CTCTAAAACCCAAATGGTGTTCTCGCATATCCATTATAACACCTATTTTAAATTCTGCACTATATACTTTATTTTTTCTTCCTGTTTTACCCATAAAAAATATGCACCTCCAAAAGTGTCTAACTTTTGGGGTGCATATCACAAAGGAGTTCTTTTTTTATACCTAATTTTTGGTAAATATGCTACATTTTTTATTGACATATCCTATATATAGTGGTAAAATTAAAGAGATAATATTGCAGCTTTGCTTTCATACAGCAATTTGGCGAATGCCGTATGAAATAAGTTGATATAATCGCAGGAGATAAACACACGGCTCCTGTTACAAAATAACCGTGTTTTATATAGGAGGTGCATATATATGCCATGGATTATTATGGGCGCCGTTGCACTGGTCCTGGCTGTTATCGGCTTCTTTGCCGGTTCAGCTTACCGCCGCAAATCAGCCGAAGCTACTATTGGCTCGGCCGAGGATGAGGCAAAACGCATTTTAAACGACGCCATTAAAACTGCCGAATCTAAAAAGCGTGAAGCTTTGTTAGAGGCAAAAGAAGAAGTACACACCTTACGTCAAGAAACCGAAAAAGACCTTCGCGAACGCAGAAGTGAAGTTCAACGTCAAGAACACAGGCTTCAGCAGAAGGAAGAAAGCCTTGACAAAAAGATTGAAAACTTCGAAGCAAAAGAAGAAAAACTGGCTCTACGTGCCAAGGAAATTGAAGCAAAAATTGAAGAATGTGACCGCTTAAAGCAAAGCCAGATGGATTTACTTGAAAAAATTTCCGGCTTTACTAAGGAACAAGCAAAAGCACATTTATTACAGCTTCTTGATGATGAGCTCACCCACGAAAAAGCAGTTAAAATTCTTGATTTTGAACAACAAACCAAAGATGACTGCGACCGTATTGCTAAAAACATTATCGGTCACGCTATTCAGCGTTGTGCGGCTGACCATTCATCTGAAATGACCGTTTCGGTTGTTCCGCTTCCCAGCGATGAAATGAAAGGTCGTATTATTGGCCGTGAGGGTCGTAATATTCGTGCTTTGGAAACTGCAACAGGTGTTGACCTTATTATTGACGACACACCTGAAGCTATTACCCTTTCAAGCTTTGACCCTGTAAGACGCGAAATTGCACGTGTTACCCTTGAAAAACTTATTCTTGACGGTCGTATTCACCCTGCAAGAATTGAAGAATCGGTTCAAAAAGCAACTAATGAAGTTGAAACCACCATTAAGCAAACCGGCGAACGCGCTATGATTGATGCTGGCGTTCCTAATTTACACCCCGAAATCGTTAAGCTTCTCGGTAAGCTTAAATACCGTACAAGTTACGGTCAAAGCGTGCTTAACCACTCACTTGAGGTTTGCTACCTTTCAGGTTTACTTGCCGCTGAAATGGGTGCAGACGTAACCCTTGCAAAGCGTGCAGGCTTGCTTCACGATATTGGTAAAGCGCTTGACCACGAGCAAGAGGGCTCACACATTCAGCTTGGTGTTGAGGTTGCTAAGAAATACCGTGAAAACGATACCGTTGTTAACGCTATCCACGCTCACCACGGTGAAGTTGAGGCTAAAACCCTTATCGCCTGCATTGTTCAGGCGGCAGATGCTATTTCAGCCGCACGCCCCGGTGCCCGTCGTGAAAATATTGAAAGCTATATTAAGAGACTTGAAAAGTTGGAGGAAATCGCCAATTCCTTTAACGGTGTTGAAGGCTCGTTTGCTATTCAGGCAGGTCGTGAAATCCGCATAATCGTCAAACCCGAGGTTGTAACTGAGGACCAAATGGTGCTTATGTCACACCAAATTGCCGAAAGAATTGAGAATGAACTCGAATATCCCGGTCAAATTAAGGTTAACGTTATTCGTGAAAGCCGTGCCGTTGATTACGCTAAATAATTTAAAAACCTTGCAAGAAAATTCTTGCAAGGTTTTATTTATTGTTTTGTTCTTTTTAATAACACTACCGTTTCTACATGCTCGGTATGCGGAAACATATCGACAGGTTGAATTTTGCGAACACCGTAGCCGTTACGGGTGAAATATTTTAAATCTCGTGCAAGGGTTTCGGGGTTACAGGAAACGTATACTACACGCTCGGGTGAAAGGGTTATAACCGCTTTCATAAAACGTTCGTCACTGCCTGCTCGGGGTGGGTCCATAATAACAACGTTTGCCCTTTCCCCTGCCGCCGCCATTTCAACCATAAAGTCACTTGCATCAGCGGTATAAAACTCGATATTTTTAATATCGTTACGCTTGGCGTTAAATTTAGCGTCCTTTACGGCATCGGCATTTAATTCAACACCAATAACCTTACCTGCATTACGTGACGCCAAAATACCGATAGTGCCCGTACCGCAATATGCATCAATTACGGTTTCCTTGCCCGTAAGCTCCATATATTCAAGTGCTTTTCCGTAAAGCTTTGTTGTCATTACGGGGTTTACCTGATAAAACGACTTTGGCGAAATGCGGAACACACAGTCAAAAATAGAATCCTCAATATAACCATCACCGTAAAGGGTGATGTTTTTTTCACCCAAAACAAGACTTGTAAATTTATTATTTACGTTTTGTACAATTGTGGTAATTTCGGAGTGTCTTTGCAGTAATGCGTTTATAAACGAACGGCTTGACGGGAACACCGAAGTGCCCGTTACAAGCACCACCATAATTTGCCCCGTATAATAACCCTTACGAATTAAAACGTGACGCAAAAAGCCTGTCATATTATTTTCATCAAACGGCTTTAGCTTAAAGGATTTTAAAAGCTTACGGATAGTAACAATAATTTCATCAGCTTCACTGTCCTCTATCATGCATTCGTCAATTGGCACAATTTTATGGGTTGAGGACTGATAAACACCCGAAATTACACCGCTTTTATCCCTGCCGAAAGCGGCTTGCACTTTACAGCGGTAGTGGGTAGGGTTTTCCATTCCTATAATTTCTTTAACACGGCAAAATTTACCCAAAAGCTTTATAACCTTAATTTGCTTATACTTAAGCTGTTCAGCATAGGTCATATTTTGCAAATGACAGCCGCCGCATTTTTTATAATGCACACAACCATTACCCTTGCCAACCTTTATTGCGGTCGGTTTTTTGATTTTATTTTGCATGGCTTTCTCCTTTAATCAAAACACCAACCGTCTCAACGTGGCTTGTGCGTGGGAATAAGTCTGCAGGGGTGTATTCTAAAAGATTATACCCTTCTTCCGCAAAGATTTTAACGTCACGTGCAAAGGTTGCGGGGTCACAGGATATATAAACTACGCTTTGAGGGCAAAAATCGTTTGCGATAATTTTAATAAGCTCGCTATCACAGCCCTTTCGCGGTGGGTCTACAATAACCATATCGGGCTTAATTTTCTCTTTTTTTAACTGCTCTGCGGCCGTTTTTGCGTCACCACAAATAAACCTTGCGTTATCTATTCCGTTTTCTTTTGCGTTAAACTGCGCATCCCTTACCGCCGCTTCAATAATCTCAACGCCGATAACCGATTTAGCATCTTTCGCCATTGAAAGACCAATTGTACCGGCCCCGCAGTAAAGGTCGATTATATTTTTACCATCGGGTTTTGCATAATCTTTAGCTTTTGCATAAAGCTTATTAGCCATAACGGTGTTGACCTGATAAAAGGATAAGGGTGATAATCTAACTTTAACACCAGCAAGTGTGTCACTAATATAATCACTACCGTAAAGAGTGATACACTTTTCGCCCAAAATAACATTGGTGTCTCGCTTGTTTATATTAAGCACAACACTTTTTAAAGCATCACCACAAAGCTTTTGAAGCTCGGAAATAATAATTTCACTTTTGGGCAGGCGGTCGCCGTTTATAACAAAGCAAACCATAATTTCGCCACTGCGCTCGCCTTTACGGATATATAAATGCCTTAAAAGGCCATTATGCTTTTCTTCTTTATAAATACTGATAGAATACTGTCTTACAAAACCGCTTACAGCATCGGTAATTTTCGAAAAGATTTCGGGCTGTAAAAAGCAGTCCTCACACTCAATAATACGGTGAGAATGAAAAGCATAAAAGCCCACTCCCCCATTTTCGCTTAAGGGATATTGCGCCTTGTTGCGATAGCGGTCACACTTATCAAACAAAATTTGTTGAGGTTCTAATTCAACACCGCCAATGCGCTTAACCGCTTCTTTAACCTTGTTGGTTTTAAGAGATAATTCGGCCTCATAATTTATATGCCTGAAAACGCATCCGCCACAGCGGTTAAAGTATGGGCAGTCATTTTCTATTCGTTCACTTGATGGGGTGATTATTTCCATTAGCTTTCCGTAAGCATATGTCTTTTTAACCTTAAGCGCTTTTACACGCACCACGTCGCCAACAGCAGTAAGCGGCACAAAAACTGCCATACCGTCAATTTTACCAACACCGATGCCTTCATTGGTAACGTCAATTATTTCAAGGATAAATTCGTCATTTTTACACACATTCACCCCACCTTTCTCTTTTTAATGAGTATAACACAAAAGGCAAAAAAATAAAAGCCCGTACGGGCTTTTATTTTAGAGATTTCCTTTAGTTTATACCTAATTTTTGAGCATCTGCAACAACGATACCCTTGTTCTTAAGAATACCTGCAACCTCGTCGGCATCGGCAAGCTGTAAAATCATATAAGCGTTTTCATCGGCGTGACCGAAAATTGAATACATATAGCTTACATCAACATTTGCATTTGCCAAAACCTGCAAAAGTGTGTTAAGACCACCCGGAATATTAGGAACAGCCACTGCTAAAACATCGGTCGTGGTAGCAATAGCACCGCTTTCCTTTAAAACTGCCAAAGCCTTTTCGCTGTCATCAACAATAATACGAAGTAAACCGTAGTCGGTGGTTTCAGCGATATTAAGCGCACGTAAATCTATTTTATTGTAAGCTAAAAGCTGGGTAATTTCCAAAAGGCGACCTGCCCTGTTTTCCAAAAATACGGTAATTTGTTTAATTGCCATTTTAAGTTCCTCCTAAATCTTACGCTTATCGATTACACGAACAGCCTTGCCTTCGCTTCGTGCGATGGACTTAGGCTCAACAAGGCGAACCTTTGCATAAATACCAAGCATTGCCTTAAGGGCTGCAACGAGGTTCTTTTCCTTTTCGGTAATACTGCCAAGCGAGTCTGAGAAGATTTCAGGTGTCATTTCAACCAAAACTTCAATAGTGTCACTGTGGTTTACACGGTCAACAATAATTTGATAGTTTGCGGGATAGCCATTTTCCAAAAGCACAGCCTCAATTTGTGACGGGAATACGTTAACACCCTTAACAATAAGCATATCATCGCTTCTGCCCATTGGCTTGTGCATTTTAACAAGGGTACGACCACAAGAGCACTTTTCACGGCTTAAAACGGTGATATCCTTTGTTCTGTAACGTAAAAGCGGGAAAGCTTCTTTTGTGATAGAGGTAAATACTAACTCACCCTGACTTCCCTCAGGTAAAACCTCTAGGGTTTCGGGGTCAATAATTTCAGCAATAAAGTGGTCTTCGTTAATGTGCATACCTGTTTGCTCGCTGCATTCAAATGCAACACCGGGGCCGCTGGTTTCGGTAAGACCGTAAATATCAAAAGCCTTAATACCAAGCTTTTCTTCAATATCGTGGCGCATTTCTTCACTCCAAGCTTCTGCACCGAAGATACCTGCTTTTAATTTAATTTGGTCACGGAGTCCGCGTTCGTGAATACTTTCAGCCAAGTATTCAGCATAAGAAGGTGTACAGCAAATGATGGTTGCACCCAAATCAGTCATAAACTGAAGCTGACGGTCAGTATTACCCGAAGACATAGGAAGTGTTAAGCAGCCAACCTTGTGGCTACCGCCGTTCATACCGGGGCCGCCTGTGAAAAGGCCGTAACCGTAAGAAACCTGACAAACGTCTTCATTTGTGCCGCCCGCTGCAACAAGCGCACGTGCGCAGCAGTCTTCCCACAAATCAACGTCGTGCTGGGTATAGAAAGCAACTACACGCTTACCTGTAGTACCTGAGGTTGACTGAATTCTTACACAATCGGCAAGGGGCTTTGCCAAAAGACCGTAAGGATATGCATCTCTAAGGTCATCCTTTGTTAAAAAGGGTAACTTATGTAAATCCTCTATACCCTTAATGTCATCGGGTGTTAAGCCCTTGTCTTCCATCTTTTTGCGATAGTAAGGCACGTTATCCCAAACATGCTTCACCTGTGCGACAAGTCGTTCATTTTGAAGCGCAACCATCTCTTCACGGCTGGCGCACTCCATTTCCTGTTGATAATATTTTTCCATTATTAATTACGCCTCTTTACCTAATAAAAATGCTTTTTTATTGAGTTCCAAAAATTTTGGGGGAACACTTTGTTCGATTGCGGTCATCCAATCTTCTTCGGTGAAATCAAAATACTTTGACAATTTGCCCATTAGCACAATATTAACAGCTTTAGAAGTGCCGGCCTGTTCGGCAAGCGACAACGCATCAATAGCATCCAAATTTATGCCTAAGGCTTTGATTTTAGCCTCTAATTCCTGCGGGTATTCACACGCACCGATAATAACGGGCATAGGGTTAACCTCTTGAGTGTTGGTAATAATTGTACCGCCGTCCTTAAGGTATTCTACCCAACGGGCCGCCTCTAAAATCTCAAAAGAAACAATATAATCAGCTTCACCCTTATCAATAACGGGTGAATAAACCTTATCGCCGTATCTTACATAGGTAACAACGCTACCTCCGCGCTGGCTCATACCGTGAACCTCGCTAACCTTAACGTCGTAGCCCTTTGATAAAAGAATTCGGCCCAAAAGCTTACTTGCAAGTAATGTTCCCTGTCCACCAACACCGACAATCATAATGTTTTTTGTTTGCATTGCCTTTACGCCTCCTTAACAGCTTCAAATACGTCAAATTTGCACATTTGCGCACATACGCCACAGCCTGTGCAAAGGGTATTATCAATTTTAACCTTACCGTTAATTACGCTGACTGCAGGACAACCGATTCTCATACAAGACTTACAGCCAATGCACTTGTCAGTATTAACCTTAATCGGTCCTGCGTGTTTAACGTATTTTAGGAGTGCACAAGGACGACGTGAAATAATGACGCTGGGTTCTTCTTTTGCTAGTTCTTCCTTAATAACGGTGTCACATTCATCAAGATTATATGGATCAACCACACGAACGCTATTGATACCAACGCTTTTACAAAGAGCTTCCAAATCAATTTTACTGCAAGGGTCACCCTTTAAATTATAACCTGTGGTAGGATTTTGCTGATGACCTGTCATACCTGTAATTGAGTTATCAAGAATAATTACAGTTGAATTTGAGCCATTGTATGCAATGTTGATAAGACCTGTAACACCCGAATGCATAAAGGTTGAGTCACCAATAACTGCAACGGTTTTGCCGTCGGTTTCGCCATCATTCGCTTTATTAAAGCCGTGGATTGAGGAAACTGAAGCACCCATACAAATAGTAGTATCAATTGCGGCAAGCGGTGCAACCGCACCTAAGGTGTAACAGCCAATGTCACCCATAACGGTAAGCTTGTTTTTCTTTAAAGTGTAGAAAAGGCCACGGTGAGGACAGCCTGCGCACATAACGGGCGGACGCATGGGAATATTTTCCGAAAGTGCAACACCCTTAGGTGCATCCACACCCAATTTTTCGGCAACCAAATTTTGACTAAATTCGCCAATGTTACCAAAAATCTCTTTACCGATAACCGAAACGCCAATATTCTTACAATGTGTTTCAATAATACCGTCAAGCTCTTCAACAACAATAACGTTCTTAACTTTTTTAGCAAAGTCCTTAATTTTATTGACAGGAAGCGGATTAATCATACCAAGCTTTAATACAGGGTACTTATCGCCAAAAACTTCCTTAACGTACTGATAGCTTGTAGAAGAGGTAATAATACCAACAGTATTGTCGCTACCATCTTCAATTCTGTTAAACCAAGCCGTTTCAGCTAGTTCTATTAAATCAAGTGTTCGCTGTTCAACAATAGGGTGACGCTTTTTTGCGTTACCCGGCATCATTATGTATTTTTCGCCCTGCTTTTCATAAGGTTTAGCTGTAGGCAATACCCTTTCGCTTTCCTCAATAATGCTTTGTGAATGGGCAACACGGGTACACATTTTAATGAAAATTGGTGTATCAAATTTTTCGGAAATATCAAACGCTTCCTTAACAAATGCAATAGATTCCGCACTGTCACTTGGTTCAAGCATAGGAATTTTAGATGCTATTGCATAATGTCGAGAATCCTGCTCATTTTGTGAAGAGTGCATACCGGGGTCGTCAGCAACACCGATAATAAGACCTGCATTAACACCTGTGTAAGCAACTGTGAAAAGCGGGTCAGCGGCAACGTTTACACCAACGTGCTTCATACCGCAAAAGCTACGCTTACCTGCTAAGGAAGCGCCGAAAGCAGTTTCCAAAGCAACCTTTTCGTTAGGTGCCCATTCGGCATAAATTTCGTTGTATTTTGCAGCATATTCAGTAATTTCGGTACTTGGTGTACCTGGATAACTGGACACAAATGAACAGCCTGCCTCATAAAGACCGCGAGCCACAGCCTCGTTACCGAGCATAAGTTTTTTCATTTATTACACCTCAAATAAAGTTATACATAATTTATAATTATATATCATATCAATTTCAAAAGCAAGACGGGAATTATTAAAAATTCCCTGTCTTACTTTAAATTTTTCTTTATTACTATTCCTCTAAAGCACGCTTCGCAGAAACGGTAACCGTTGCATCATAACCGGCAAATTTACTGTCAACGTCTTGGGGCTTTGACTTTTGTGTAAGCAGGCTGATGACAGGCACAAGCACAAGACCGCCAACCATTGCAAACACACCCGAATGAAGTGAGGTTTTGAAGATAAAGCCAAGAATTTCACCAGGGAGTGCTATAATGCCCAAAGATTTAAGCAATTGAATTAAGGTTACACCCACACCAAAGCCAAAGGATGTCCAAACAGCCGCACGGGTTGTTTTTTTCCAGTAAAGACCGTACATAAACGGTGCCAAGAACGAGCCCGCCAACGCGCCCCATGAAACGCCCATCATTTGAGCAATAAACATTGACTTTGACCAAATAGAATCCTTAAGAATTGCAATTACAGCCGAAAGCACAATGAAGAAAACGATAAGTAAGCGCATTATTAAAAGCTTTTTCTTTTCATCACCGTTCTTTTTTTCTTCAGGGATAATAACGTCCAAGGTAAGTGTTGACGCCGAAGTGAGCACAAGAGATGAAAGTGTTGACATTGAGGCCGAAAGCACAAGCACGATAACGATGCCAATTATGTAAGGAGAAAGGTTTGAAAGCATAGTAGGAACAATAGTGTCAAACTTGCCACCCGTTGCGGCAAAGGCTTCTTCAGTAACAAAAAGTTTACCATAGCCGCCAAGGAAGTAACAACCGCCCGCAACAACAATTGCAAAAACAGTTGAAATAATTGTACCCTTTTTAATTGCAGCTTCATTAGAAATTGCATAGAATTTACCAACCATTTGAGGAAGTCCCCAAGTACCAAGTGAGGTAAGAAGTACAACAACAATAAGGAATACAGGGTCAGGTCCTGCGAAGGAGGCATATTCCCAGCTGCTTTTTTCAACCAAAAGTTCAGTTGATTTCATAAAGCCGCCGTTTTGCTGAAGAACCGCAAGAATAACGGCAACAATACCAACGAGCATTACAATACCCTGAATAAAGTCGTTAATAGCGGTTGCCATATAACCGCCAAAAATTACATAAATACCTGTAAGCGCCGCCATTACAACAATGCAAACCCAATAAGGAATTTCAAATGCAATATTGAAAAGACTTGAAAGACCGTTGTAAAGGGAGGCGGTGTAAGGGATAAGGAAAATAAAAACTATAACCGAAGCCGCAATTTTTAAGGCCTTAGAATCGTAACGCTTTTGGAAAAAGTCAGGCATTGTTTTGGAATTTAAGTGCTGAGTCATAACACGGGTGCGACGACCTAAAATAACCCAAGCCAAAAGCGAGCCTATAAACGCATTACCAAGACCTATCCAAGTGGATGCTAAACCAAAATTCCAACCAAACTGACCTGCATAGCCAACAAAGATAACCGCCGAAAAGTACGAGGTACCGTAAGCAAAGGCGGTAAGCCAGGGACCAACACTGCGGCCACCTAAAACGAAGCCGTTTACATCAGTTGCATGTTTTTTACAGTAAAAGCCAACTGCCACCATTACCGCAAAGAAAACGACTATAAGTATACCTGTGAAAATTTCCGCTGTCATTTTTAAGACCTTCTTTTATTTTAAGAAATTTTAGCTGTTAATTTGTGCTTCAACAAGACTAACCTTGCAATATTTTTCGCGAAGCACTGGCTTTTCAATTTTACCTGTTGGGTTGCGGGGAACCTTATCAAAAATAATTTTCCTAGGTCTTCTGTAACGGGGAAGCTTTTGACAAAATTCGCTAATTTCCTCTTCCGTACAGGTTACGTCTTCCTTAATTTCAATAATAGCGGCGGCGATTTCGCCAAGACGGGCATCAGGAAGACCGATAACCGCAACATCCTTAATTTTATCAAATTTGCGAAGCTCATCTTCAATTTGAACGGGATAAAGGTTTTCACCACCCGAAATTACAACGTCTTTCTTGCGGTCAACAAGGTAAATAAAGCCATCCTCATCAGTTTTAGCCATATCGCCCGTGTAAAGCCAACCGTCCTTTAAAATTTCGTTTGTAGCTTCTTCGTTTTTGTAATAGCAGTCCATGACACCTGGGCCTTTTACTGCCAATTCACCTACGTTACCGGCGGCAACCTCGTTACCCTTGTCGTCAATGATTTTAACCTCCCAAAGATAACCTGCCTTACCAATAGCGCCGACTTTATGTACATTTTCAACACCCAAGTGAACGCAACCCGGACCGATTGATTCGCTTAGACCGTAGTTAGTGTCATACTGATGATTGGGGAAGTATTTAAGCCAACGGCGGATAAGTGACGGTGGTACAGGTTGTGCGCCGATATGCATTAAGCGCCATTGTGATAATAGATAATCGTCAAGCTTAATTTTGCCTGATTCAATTTCATCCAATATATCCTGCGCCCAAGGCACCAAAAGCCAAACTATAGTGCATTTTTCTTCGGTAACGGTGCGCAAAATCCATTCAGGCTTAACACCTCTTAAAAGCACCGCCTTACTACCCGATAAAAGACTGCCAAACCAGTGCATTTTAGCGCCTGTGTGGTAAAGCGGCGGAATGCAAAGGAAAACGTCGTCCCTTGTTTGATTGTGGTGGTTTTGTTCTGTTTTACAGGATGCGACAAGCGCACGGTGGCGGTGTAAAATTGCCTTTGGAAAGCCTGTTGTACCCGACGAGAAATAAATTGCACCAAAATCATCCTCAGTAAGTAATACTGGTGGTGCTTGGGTTGAGCAAAAGTTCATAAGATAAGCGCCGTCTTCGGCATAATCGGGTTTGCCCTTACCGATAAAGAACATAGTCTTAATTTTTGGAAGCTCGTTATAAACGGTATCCATACGGCCGACAAATTCAGGGCCAAAAACCAAAACCGAACAGTCAGCCAAATCAAGACAATATTTTATTTCTTCACCCGAATACCTGAAATTAAGGGGTACTGCAATACAGCCCGCTTTTAAAATTCCAAAATAAACGGGTAACCACTCAAGTGAATTCATTAAAAGAATAGCAACCTTTGTACCCTTTGGGAATCCACGGCTTAAAAGTAAATTTGCAAAACGATTTGCCTTGCGGTCAAATTCGTTCCAAGTGAGTTCACGTCTATAAGGTGCATCAATTGCACTTTCAATTAAACTTGCTTCACGCCAAGTTACCGCTTTGTCACGGTCTTCCGAAGGGTTAACTTCAACCAAAGCAACCTCTTCTCCGTAAAGTCTTGCATTTCTTTCCAAAAAGTCAGAAATAACCATTTTTATCCTCCTAAAGCACTTTAACAATTTAACACTTTAACAGTTTAACACTTTAAAGCGATATTGTCAAGCGCATTATGGAGAATTTTTGTTGTTTTTTTAGATTTATATGGTATAATTAAATTAAAGTGAGGTGTTTTAATTGTTTAATAAGTTTATATCGGCCATATTGTGCCTTATATTAGTGCTTTCACTTACTGCCTGTAACGTAAGCTTTAAACTGCCGGTAGACCAAAACGAGTCTGACCGACCCCCTTTAACAAATAACTCTTCTGACAATACAACCACCACCCCTGAAAAAGAATCAAAGCCTGACACAAAGCCGACACCAGACACAAGCTCTACCCCATCAAAACCGCAAAGTTCGAATAATACCAACAGCAACATCATTAATAACAGTTCCGTTGTTGAGGATAAACCCGTTCAGGATGCAAACGACCAAAACAATAACGTTTCATCCCCCACGATTGAAACGCCTGTCATACCCGACACACACCACACACCGCTTTCAAAAGAAAGCTATTATCAATATTCTACTCTTAGCAATAATGACAAAAAGGTTTATAACGATATTTGCACCGCAATTGAAGCCACGCAGAACGTAATTCACCTTTCAAAGTATGGCATCGATTACAATAAAACTTGGTTGATTTACCAAAAGGTTGTGGCTGATAACCCCCAATATTTTTGGGTGAGCAAATTTATTCAGTACACCCATTGGAACCAAAATGGCAAAGATAAAATTGTTGATTTATTTTTGTTTTACACTGATGGTGAAATAACTGACAGTTTAGGAAGTGACGGCAAACTTTCTTCGGTTGCAAATCGTGATAAAATAAGCAGTCAAATTAATGCTGTAAATCAAAAAACCGAGGGAATTTTATCAACCATACCATCAAGCTATACCGACGTTGAAAAAGAACGTCTTATTCACGATAAAGTGCTGTCACAAATAACCTATGACCATTCGGCTGTGGGGCAACCGATAAACCGTGTCAATTATTCCCGTGTTTATGACATTTACGGTGCGCTTATAAACAAAAAATCGGTTTGCGAAGGCTATTCAAGGCTTTTCCAATACCTTTGCTACCAAGTGGGCGTTAATGCAACAATAGTTAACGGCACAAGCGATAATCAGGCACATGCATGGAATGCTGTAAAGCTTGGCGGTAACTGGTACCATATTGACACAACTTGGGATGACGGTTCAACAAGCGGCATTCCTCTTTACGATTATTTCAACTTAACTACTCAAGAAATAAGTATTAGCCATGCTATTGATAATGATAATTTATCTGTACCCAACGCTACCGCAACCAATTTTAGCTTTACAAATACCTTTGGCATGAGGCTCGAAAGCCTTACTTCAACTCCTCTTAACTACCAAAAGGCTATTGATTATGCAGTAAAATTCAAGAGCCCATATATTCACATTATGGTCAATAATTCTAACGAAGCCAACCGCTATGGCAACTTTTTATGGACTTATTTCTTTAACCCAAACAGTGAGATACAAAGGTACATAAAATTAAAGGGGTACAATTTAAAGTTTGAAGAAGGCAGCACACCCTATACTGATACCTGTATTTTTATTAAATGCAAATAAAACTAAATGACTTGACCGTTTGGTCAAGTCATTTTTTAATCCTCATTATATGTGTAAAGCCCGATATTTGCCGTTATTGCCCGTGACAAAACAGTGGCTAACGCAAAATAGCCTACACCGCGAATACCAAACAATTCAACACCCAGCATTAGCGCCGCTACCGTGCATTTGGTTGACCCACTAAAAAGTGTTATCATACCCAAAGCGGCCGCAAATATAGGTGAAATACCCAGAAGACTGCCTACCGCTGCGCCAAGGGTTGCGCCCACAAATAACGCGGGCACAATTTCGCCGCCCTTAAAGCCTGCCGCATTAGTAATGGCTGTAAACAAAATTTTTAAAGCAAACGCCCAATAAACCGTAGCGCTTGTTTTTAAAACCCGTTCAATTACCGCCATACCACCGCCGTTATAGTCAGTATTACCAACCAAAACGGTTAATAAAATTATTAAAACACCGCCTACAACAATTCGCAAATAGGCATTTTTAAAAATCCTTTTAAATAAAATGCTTATCCCCCGAATTGCAAGACAAAAAGCAATACAACACGCTGCGCAAATTAAGACTATAAGGGTTGATTTAAAAAAGACTGATACACTGAACTTTGGTAACGCACCAAGCGAAAACCTTTCAGGGTGAACACCCAAAAGCCTTGCTATACCGTAAGCGCCAAAGCTGGATATAAAAAGCGGCAAAACCGCCTTACAATAAAATTTTCGGCTTATATAAACAATTTCAAGCCCGAAGGCTAAGGCGGTAAGCGGGGTTGTAAACACGGCCGAAAAAACCGCAGCCATACCGCAAAGCAAAAGGGCTTTATGGTTTTGTTGCCGAAGCCCCAACCTGTGCGCTATAGGGGAAGAAATGCCGCTACCTATTTGCAAAGCGGCGCCTTCCTTACCGGCAGACCCACCAAAAAGCTGAGTTAAAGCCGTGCCCAAAAACACCGCCATTGAAAGCAAAAACGGGGTTTCTCCATCGTTTTTTACATCCGAAAAAACCGTGTGAATATTTTTGCCGTCAAGCTTTAAAACTCTAAAAAGCCACACGGTTAAAAGACCGCCAATGGGCAAAAGAAAAACAAGAAAGTTAAATTTTGCAAAAGCCGAATTCGCAAAATTTAGGGTATAAGAAAATAGAGCGCCGACCCCGCCGCATAAAACAGCGATTATGACCGACCCCAAAAGTAAAAGCAAGTATTCTTTTTTATTAGACTGCTTTTCCAATTTTCCTTTCCCCTCCATAATACCAAAATTATATCATTATTTTTTCAAAAAAACAACCTAATATGTTGAGAATTGGCTTTGCGTATGTTAAAATGTAAATAATAAGTATAAAGGAGCTTTTGTTATGAAAACCAAGCTTTCTCCGCGTTTTTGGTGCGCTGTTACCCTTTTCAGCCTTATAGGTCAGGTGGCCTGGGTGGTTGAAAATATGTATTTCAACGTTTTTATTTATAAAATGTTTAACGCTTCGGCTGATGATATTGCCCTGATGGTTGCAGCTTCTGCTGTTGCCGCTACCGTAACCACCGTGTTTATGGGCTCACTTTCGGACCGTGTAGGCAAAAGAAAGCTGTTTATTTGCGGCGGCTACATACTATGGGGCATTTCAATTTTCAGTTTTGTGCTTATCCGTACTGACTTGGTTGGCAGGCTGTTCCCCGCAACCGTGGGCATTACTTCCCTTTGTGTAACACTTGTTATTATTATGGACTGTGTTATGACCTTTTTCGGCTCGACCGCTAATGATGCCGCATTTAACGCATGGCTTACCGATTCGACCGACAGCTCTAACCGTGGGGCAGTCGAGGGCATTAACGCTATGATGCCGCTTGTTGCAATTTTGGTGGTTTTCGGCGGTTTTATGTTCTTTGATTTAGAAAAAGCACAAAGCTGGACGCTCATTTTCACTATCATCGGAATCATTGTTGTGCTTATCGGTGTTTTGGGTATATTCCTTATTAAAGATACACCCATTCAAAAGCCGTCACAAAGCTATTTGGGTTGCATTTTTACGGCTTTCGCCCCTCCACCGTCAAAAACAATATTCTACTTTATGTTACCCTTGCGGCATTTGTTATTTTCAACACATCAATTCAAATTTTTATGCCTTATTTAATTATCTATTATGAAAAGTCGCTTGGAATGACCGATTATGTTTTCATAATGGCGCCTGCAATTATTATTGCCGCTATAGTTACTGCGCTATGGGGCAGAGTTTATGATAAAAAAGGCTTTAAGTTTTCATCTCTCTTGGCAATTGCTTCCCTTTGTGTTGGTTATATAATTTTATTCTTTACCAATACCACCCTGCCTGTGTTTGTTGGCTCGCTGTTTATGATGTGCGGATATTTAGCAGGTATGGCGGTTTTCGGTGCAATGATAAGGGATAACACCCCCGAAAATAAAGCCGGTATGTTCCAAGGTCTTCGCATTTTTGCACAGGTGCTTATACCCGGAATTATCGGTCCATCAGTTGGGTCGGCTGTGCTTAAAAATGCCGAAACCATTGTAAATAACGACGGCACAACCTCGTTTTTACCAAATGCAAACATCTTTTTAGCAGCGCTTGTTGCGGCGGTTTTGTTATTACCGCTTTTAGTTGTTATATTTAAAAAGCAAAAAGGAGAAAACAATTGAAAACCGAATTTGCTACACTTTACACACCTTTTGAAAACAATTTAAACTGCGATAAGCCGTGGGACGTATACCCTCGCCCACAATTAAAGCGAGAAAGCTTTATAAACCTTAACGGCAAATGGAATTTGGAAATAATCCGAAAGGGTGTATCGTCCTTTAATGGCGAAATAATTGTACCCTTTCCACTTGAAAGCCGACTTTCAGGGGTTAGCTTTAAAAAGCAAGCCGATGATATTTTGGTTTACACTAAAACCGTAATGCTTACCCCCACCGAAAAAAGTATCATTCTAAATTTTGGTGCAGTTGACCAGGAATGTAAGGTGTATGTTAACGATAATTTTGTTGGCGAAAATGTTGGCGGCTATCTTCCCTTTTCGTTTGATATAACCGAATTCATAAAACAAGGCGAAAACGTATTTCGGGTTAAGGTTATTGACCGCCTTGATACAGAACTGGCTTACGGCAAGCAAACCAAAAAGCGTGGCGGTATGTGGTACACCGAAACCAGCGGTATTTGGCAAACCGTTTGGCTTGAAGAAGTGCCGAAAAATTACATTAAAAGCATTAAGGTTACACCCAACCTTTCAGGCTTTGATATTACCGTTTTTGGCGGTGAAAATGAAAAGTCGCTTTACATTAACGGTAAAAAACACTGCTTTACGGGCAATAGTGCACGAATTGAAATTGAAAACCCGATTAACTGGACGCCTGAAAACCCCTATCTTTACGATTTTATTTTAATTTCCGGTAGTGACGAAATCAAATCATACACAGCGCTTCGTACTGTAGACGTTAAGGGTGATAAGATTTTATTAAACAATAAGCCATATTTCTTCCACGGACTTTTAGACCAAGGCTATTTTAGTGACGGCATTTACACTCCTGCCACCCCCGAAGCCCTTGAAAGTGATATTTTAAAAATGAAGGAATGCGGCTTTAATATGCTGAGAAAGCACATTAAAGTTGAGCACGAGGTTTTCTATTATTACTGCGACAAATTAGGTATGGCAGTTTTTCAGGACCTTGTAAACTGCGGTAAATATAGCTTTTTAATTGATACCGCCCTTCCAACCGTTGGGCTAAAAAAGGGTATTACTCACAAAGCAACAAAAAAGCGCCGTGAGCATTTTGTCAAAAATTCTCACGACACGTTAAGCCTTTTATATAACCACCCCTCTATTGTTTATTACACTCTCTTTAACGAGGGATGGGGACAGTTCGATGCAAAAAATCTTTATAAAATAATGAAAGAAGCTGACCCAACACGAGTATGGGATGCAACTTCAGGCTGGTTTCAAACGGGCGAAAGCGATGTTTTGTCGGAACACATTTACTTTAAACCGCTTAAGCTTAAAAACGACGGCCGTCCCCTTGTTTTGTCAGAATTTGGGGGTTATTCCTCAAAAATACAAGACCATTCGTTTAACAAAACAAAAACCTACGGTTATAAATTCTTTAATGATAACGAAGAATTTAAAAGCGCCCTTTTAAAGCTTTATTATAACGAAGTAATACCCGCAATTAAAAGCCAAGGTCTTTGCGCCACGGTGCTGACACAGGTAAGCGACGTTGAGGACGAAACCAACGGTCTTTTAACCTATGACCGCCAAATTTTAAAGGTTGACCCCAAAAAAATGTGCGAAATGGCAAAAGCTCTGTTTGAAGCATATAACGAATTTATAAGTTAAGCTATAATTTAAAATATTGCTATAAAAAAGGAGATGCTTAGATAAGCATCTCCTTTTAAATTAATTAATTTTTGTTATTTCAACAGTTACACTATCACCATTTTTGAAGATATCAAAGCACCACATACCATAGTTATAAGAACCTTCGATATCAATATTCGGTTCGATATCATTGGTTTCACCTAAACCAAGACTGTAATAAACATATTTTATCGCATACTTTATATCGTTTTGGTTGTCATAAGAATTAATCATACGCTGACCGCTGATTCCAATTTTATCAACATAGCCTGCTTCGGTTACCACATAAATTTCAACACTGGAATTAAGATGATAGTTATTCTTTAATTCTAAAACTTTTTCGCCAACACCGGTTGCTATTTCTTTTACGGTATAGCCTTCACTCGCAGCCTTTTCAGAAAGGTTACTTTCAAAAGTAGTACTTGCAACATCAACATATTCATCACCGGCAAGCGCCATACCGGGACCTCTAAACTCAGTTCTCTTCATAATCATAGCGCCAACGAAAATACCGCCAACCACAACGCCGATGAACATTATAAATGCAACAACTGCCGCAATAATTATAATGCCAACCTTAGACTTTTTCTGCACGGGCTTTTCAGCCTTAAGCTTACGTGCCAAAAGTGCGCAGTTGTCTAAAAGCGCTGTTTCTTTGTCTGTAAATTCTTGTTCACATTCTTTAAGAATGTCTGCAAAGCGAAGCGCATTGTTAAGCTTTTCTAGGTTGTTTTCTTCCACACCGGCATTAGCATCATTAAGCATTTCAGCCTTTATGCTTGCAAGCTGAGCAGGGTCGCCGCTCTTAAGCATTACTGCATCGGTGTGAATTTGTGTTTTATAGTTTGCCTTTGCATTCAAAGCTTCAGGTGTGCAATTTTCATCCAAGGTGTGCTCAGTTTCCCACTTGATATATTTAACCGGCATAAACCAAGCAAATATACCGCAAGTAACAGTTGTCAAAAGACCCCACAGCAAGAATTTTATAAACAAATCGCCCACTGTGCCGTTAAAGGTTAAACGACGAGAATCAATAACTGTGTGGCTAATAAACCAACGTGTCATAATTATTTTTGACCATGCGGGACCTGCAAAAGGCACAAGAGCTGCCAATGCCGACAAAATGCTGGTTACAAAATAATCACCAACGCCGCCGTCAAAGAAGCTGTTATTGTCGGGCTCGCCTTCAAAATGTGTGCGCTCGCTTATCCACTTCTTAAGTGCAACTGCCATCCAAAGACCGTAAATACCGCAAGTAAGATAGGATAACAAAAGCCATACTATGTATTTAACAAAAAGGTCGCCGCCCTTGCCGTCAAAGGTCATGCGCTTACCGTTAATAACTGTGTGAGAAGCTAACCACTTTTGGTACCAGCAGCGCATCCAAGGGTGTGCAATACCAAAGGTTATAGCGGTTACAAAATTAACAACAATATTATAACCAATAAAAGCCCAATAGCCACCGTCAAAATAAGAGCCGTCTTCCCCGACGATAATATTCTTGTTTTCGTTTTCCATATTTATACCTCTCCTTCAAAGTATATTCTAATTTAAATATACTACAGTAAACTTCAAAAATCAACAAAAAATTAAACCCCGCTTTAAAGCAGGGCTTATAACTATTTTTTAACAAGTACCGTTTTACCTTTTCAACCATTATAGGAATATATATTTAAGAATAAACAACACTGCAAGTATATACATTACAGGTGAAATTTCCTTATGCTTTTTGCAAACAAGGTTAATTACCACGTAAGATATAACGCCAAGCGAAATACCTTCAGCGATGCTGTAAAATAACGGCATTGCAATTATTGTAATGTAGGCTGGAATTGCGCTTGTATAATTATCTTCAGTAATTTTAAGCTCGGTAATGTTGCTGAACATTAAAAAGCCGACAATTATTAAAGCGGGTGCTGTCGCAAAGGACGGAATTGCAGTGAAAATTGGCGCAAAGAACATTGAAGCCAAGAACAAAACTGCGGTTGTAAGCGAGGTAAGACCCGTTCTGCCGCCTTCAGCCACACCTGCTGAGGATTCAACAAAGGTTGTAGTGGTTGAGGTGCCCAAAACCGCGCCTGCAGTAGTTGCAACCGCATCAGCCATAAGGGCCGATTTAATTTTGGGAAGACGGCCGTTTTCATCAAGCATATTAGCCTTTGTACTAACACCGATAAGGGTTCCGAGCGTGTCAAACAAGTCAACAAACAGAAACGAGAATATAACCACTATAAAGTTAAATATTCCAACACCCTTGAAATCTAAATTAAAGCACTGACCAAAGGTTTCGGAAAGCTTTGTAAAGTCAGTCATTGCAAAGGTGGGATAAAGCGAATAGCAGCCAAGCTCTGCATTTGGTACGTAAAGACCTACCAGCTGGCAAAGCATACCCAAAACCCAAGTTGCAAGTATGCCAATTAAGATTGAGCCCTTAACCCTTTTTATGTATAAAATAGCAGTAAGGCCTGTGCCAATGACCGCAAGCAAGGCCGAAATGCCAACGCTTTTAAAGTTTTCGGTAAAGCTGATGAAAGAAACCAATGTAGAACTGTTGGCAACACAAAGGCCCGAATTTTGAAGACCGATGAATGCAATAAATAAGCCTATACCTACCGAAACGGCATTTTTAAGCTGCATTGGTATTGCATTAAAAATCGCTTCACGCACATTTGTCAAGGAAAGCAAAATAAAAATTACACCTTCAACAAAAACCGCAAATAAAGCTACCTGCCACGAATAACCAAAACCTTGTACAACGGTATATGCCATAAAAGCATTAAGACCCATACCCGCCGAAAGCGCAAAAGGTAAATTAGCAATAAACGCCATACAAGCCGTTCCCAGAAAGGATGCCAAGCAGGTTGCCAAAAGCACTGCCGTAGAATCCATCCCTGCATCAGCCAAAATGCTTGGGTTTACCGCTAAAATATAGGCCATTGTCATAAAGGTGGTAATACCTGCTACAACCTCGGTTTTAACGGTAGTGTTGTTTTCCTTGAGTTTAAAAATCTTGTTTAACATTTTTTATCCTCCCGTTTTTTAATAATGATATTTTTTGCGTTTAATTATAAGAAACATAGCAGAAATCACAACCGACATAAAATCAGCTACAATAAGGGATGCCCAAATACCATCAATACCAAACCACAATGGCAAAAGCAGTACCGCCGCAACCTGAAAAACAAGTGTGCGCAAAAATGAAATTATGGCCGAAGTTACCCCATCGTTTAAAGCGGTAAAAAAGCCTGACGAAAAAATTGCATAGCCCATAAATATAAACGAAAGAGCAAAAATTCTAAAGCCTGATACCGTAAGGCTTAAAAGTGCTGCGTCATAGCCTACAAATATTTTTGCAAGTGGCACCGCCGTTAGTTCAGCAATGGCGACCATTAACACACCCAAAACGCCAAGAATTATAATGCTTTTTTTCAAAATGCTTTTAAGCTCGGTATAATTTTTTGCTCCGTCGTGATAACCGATAATGGGCGCTGTACCAATTGAATAACCAATAAATGTGGCGGCAAAAACAAAGTTAACGTACATCATAACACCGTAAGCGGCAATGCCGTCCTCACCGGCGTATTCAATTAGCTTCAAATTATAGAGCATACCAACAACGTTCATTGAAATATTGCTCATAAATTCGCTTGAGCCGTTAACACAAGCCCTGAAAATAGCCTTGAAATCAAGCCTTGTTTTGCCAAGCCGTAAAATGCTTTTGTTTTTTGAAAAAAAGTAAATAAGCGGAACACCACCACCCACAACCTGACTTAGAGCAGTGGCCACAGCCGCACCCGCAAGCTTTAAGGGTTGAGGAAGTAAAATTACCAGCACAGCATCAAGCACCATATTGGTTACCCCTGACGACACCGTAACCCAAAGCCCCACCTGTGGCTTTTCAGCCGCAACAAAAAAGCTTTGAAAAAGCATTTGTAGAACATTAAAGGGCAAAGCCAATAAAATTATTCTTCCATAAAGCACACAGCTATCAAGAAGTTCGCCCCTTGCCCCTAACATAATAGAAATAGGGCGAATAAATACTATGCCTAAAACCGCAAAGGTGGCACCCAGAAAGGCCGAAACATAAACAAAAAGCGAAAAATAGCTGTTAGCTTTTTCCCTTTGCCCTTCGCCAAAGGTTTTAGCAACAATTGCAGTACCACCTGTACCAAAAATAAAGCCAACGGTTGCCAAAATCATTAAAAAAGGATATATTAAATTAACCGCCGAAAAGGCCGTTTTACCTGTAAAGTTGGACACAAAATAGCCATCTACTACGCCGTAAATTGATGTGAAAATCATCATTACTATTGAAGGCAGTGTAAACCTTAACAGCCGCTTATATGTAAAATGGTCCGAAAGCTGAATTTCCATCTTTTACTCCTTAAAAGTTCTACGGCACATTGTAACACAATTACAAAATATATGCAACAAATAACCCGAAAATACAAAAACAAGCCGTGAAATTCACGGCTTTTTCTTATGCACAAAAGCGGCAGGACAAGCGGATAAGTGAAGTATCGGCTTCGCCGATGTGAAGTTACGCCGTTGGCATAGTGAAGTTTTGTGCTTTCGCACAAAGTGAAGTTAAGTGTGCCACTCACGCCCGCAGGCACTTCACTTGCGAAGCAAACTTCACACACCGAAGGTGTGCTTCACGTGCCGTAAGGCACACTTAGTTGAAAAAGAAAAGACACGCTCTCGCGTGTCTTTTCTTTTTCTGGAGGCACCACCCAGATTTGAACTGGGGCGTAAAGGTTTTGCAGACCTCTGCCTTACCACTTGGCTATGGTGCCTTATTTAATTTTATAAAAGAAGGGTGCTTATATAAGCACCCTTTGGAGCGGATTACGAGGCTCGAACTCGCTACCTCCACCTTGGCAAGGTGGCGCTCT
>JAGAQV010000010.1 GCA_017622555.1 Clostridia bacterium | reverse complement strand
TTATCGGGCTGACGCCCAAAAGAATAGATAATAAAGAAGAAATAAGAAAAAATGTGTGCCTACGGCACGATATATAAATCTGTCGGCAAAGCCGACACCGATTTTATTCTTTATTCTTTCTTATTTATTATTTCATCGCCTCAGCGATAAACCCCAATTTATTTTTCATCACTTATATACGACAATTTTTTTAAATTGAGTGTTGTATAATTGCTTTTGGGTGATTATATTGATTGTTTATGCCGACGTTTTAATTTTTTTAAACCTAATAGTAAATTATTTTTTACTGCTTGCGGTTTGTAAAATTTTACATAAATCGCCTAAAACCTTTCGCTTGGTGCTGTCGGCATTTTTGGGCGCACTTTCATCCCTTTACATATTTTTGCCGCCTTTATCTATTTGGCTTGAAGTGGTTTTAAAAACGACGGTTTGCGGCGTTATGTGTCTTGTTGCGTTCGGTTATAACGGTGGTAGGCCTTTTTTAAAAAGCATAGCGCTATTGTTTTTGGTTACGGTAGGGTATGGCGGCAGTATGTATGCTGTGTGGTTGCTTTTTTCACCAAAAGGTATGATTATAAACAATTCGGTGGTTTATTTTAATGTTTCACTTGTTCACTTGATTGTTTTTACTGTTTTGGGGTATATTGGTTTTTCTGTTTTTTATAAAATTTTTTCACGCAGAGCAATAACGGCAAAACGGTGTAATATAACTGTTTATGCACAGGGGAAAAGCGTAAGCCTTACCGCAATTGTCGATACGGGAAATTCTATTGAAGACGTTTTTTCGCAGGGCGAAATTATTATATGTGATAAAAGCGTAATGCTAAAGCTTTTTGGGGAAGGTGAAATTCAGGGGAATACAGCACTTAAAAGCCGTTACAGGCTGTTGCCTTGCAGCACGGTTTCGGGTGTGGATATGCTTGAAGGGGTGCGGTGCGACAAGGCTGTAATTAGTTATGAAAATAAAACAATTACGCTTGCGAAGCCAATTTTGGCAATTTCAAAAACCGCTTTGGCCGATGGCGAAGCAATAATTAATCCAAAAATTTTAGGGTGATTTTATGAGAATTAAAGCTTTATTCTATCATTTTTTAATTAAAATTGGCTTTATAAAGCCAACACATTATATAAATGGGTCGCAAACACTTCCGCCGCCGCTTAACGCCGAAGAGGAGGCAATGCTGCTTTCAAGAAACGATAAAAAAGCAAAGGATATTTTAATTGTACATAATTTGCGCTTGGTGGTTTATATTGCCCGAAAATTTGACACACCAAACGTTAATATTGAAGATTTAATTTCTATCGGTACGATAGGACTTATAAAAGCTGTAAACACCTTTTGTACGGACAGAAATATTAAGCTCGCAACCTATGCTTCACGCTGTATTGAAAATGAAATTTTAATGTATCTTCGTAAAAACTCTACACAAAAAAACGAAATTTCAATTGACGAGCCGCTTAATATTGACTGGGACGGCAACGAGCTTTTGCTGTCGGATATCTTAGGTAGCGACTGTGACGAGGTTGGCCGTGGGGTAGAGCAAGAGGATGAACGTTTTATTTTAAACAGCTTTGTTAATGAGCTTCCGCCCCGTGAAAAACAAATTATGGAAATGCGCTTTGGTATGAACGGTTATGAAGAATTCACTCAAAAAGAGGTTGCTGATACTTTGGGTATTTCACAGTCGTATATTTCACGTTTGGAAAAGCGTATTATTTCAAAGTTAAAAAAGCAGATTGAAAAAGCTGTGTAAATGTGTTATATTATAAAAAAACAAACGGAAGTATAATATGGGTTATATTTTTTTGTATTTAGTTGCAGTAAGTGTTATTTCAATTATAGCGGTAATAATTGATAAAACAGCCGCCAAAAACGGTGAAAGGCGTATAAGTGAAAATTCGCTTATGGCGCTTTCCGTTATAGGCGGTGGTGTTGCTATGTATATAACAATGCGAATAATTCACCACAAAACACGAAAGAATAAATTTATGGTGGGAATACCTGTTATTATTATGCTGGAAGTGGCTTTAACGGCAATAATTTATTTCAACTTTTTTTATAAAATTTAATTTTTTTGTTGACAAGTGCTAACACGCTTGATATAATATTAAAGCTGTCTAAATGATTCATTAGCTCAGACGGTAGAGCACTTGACTTTTAATCAAGGTGTCCGGGGTTCGAATCCCCGATGGATCACCAAAATAGAAAACCGACCTTTTGGGTCGGTTTTTTATTTTATATAAATGTAGGGGATTCGAACCCTGAGAGGGTGAGGAGCGTAAAGAAAACAGTTCGGCGAACTGTTTTTAGTGACGAAGTGTGAGGCGGGTACTGTTTGCAAGGTAAACGGTCGCCGAGGACGGAAAACGCGAAGCGGATTTATCCCCGATGGATCACCAAAATAGAAAACCGACCTTTTGGGTCGGTTTTTTATTTTATATAAATGTAGGGGATTCGAACCCTGAGAGGTAATCTAACAATTTATATTTTTTGTAAAATCTTGTCGAATTGGTTGCAAATAAAATTTGCAGTGATATAATAAAGGTGAATTTTAAATCTTGACCTGTTAGAAGGTGAAAAAAGTGCAAAAAGCAAAGTATAACAAAAATCAGTTTTTGTATATTTTAGAAGCTACGTTAGAATATTTTATATCAATTGTTGTGGCGGGGTCGTACCTTGCAACCCTTACTACATATCTTGGCTTTTCTGACAGCCTTACGGGTATTTTGTCAGCGATAATATCTTTAGGTGGCTTGTTTCAGCTAATATCAATGCTTATTCGCCGCCGCAAGATGAAACGGTTTGTGGTAATTTTTAGCATTGCTAATCAGCTTTTATTTGCTTTTTTATATGTTGTGCCTTTTTTCAGCCTTTCGGCAAACTTAAAGCGAATAATTTTTGTGGCTATAATTGTTTTGGCTTACTTTGTTTATAACGTTGTGCATCCTAAAAAAATAAATTGGATGATGTCCCTTGTGGATGACGGAATACGTGGTCGTTTTACCGCTAATAAAGAAATTGTTTCGCTTGTGGGCGGTATGGCCTTTACCTTTTTAATGGGTAATATGGTTGACCATTTTAAAGCCAAGGGTGAAATTAAAACCGCATTTATTATTTGCGGCATAACCATTTTTGTTTTAATGATGGGGCACACACTTTCGATGCTGTTAACAAGCGAGGTGGAAGAAAACACCTCCACACAAAACAAAAAGTTGTTTTCACAAATTGGTGAAGCCTTTAAAAACAAAGACGTTCAAAAAATAACCCTTTTGTTTATACTTTGGCATATTGCAACAGGTATTGCCGAACCATTTAATTCGGTTTATATGATTAAAGAGCTTAGTTTAAGCCTAACCTTTATTTCGGTGCTTGGAATTATACAAGCCGTTATACGTGTGCTTTGTTCACGTGCATTGGGTAAATATGCCGATAAAAATTCATTTGCCAAAATGCTTCGCATTTGTTTTGTGTTTGCATTTTTAGGCTTTTTGGCGGTTACGGTTGCTTTCCCGACAAATAAGGGAATTAACCTTTTTGGTTACAACCTAACCTACGGAAAAATTGCTTGTATTTTGCATTTTGCAACCCACGGCGTTGCCATGGCGGGTATAAACAGTGCTCTTATTAATTTAATTTTTGATTACGTTCCCTTTGATACTCGTGCCGATTCATTAGCAGTCACACAGTCATTTTCAGGGCTTATGGGCTTTCTTTCCACCTTTGTGGCAGGGCTGTTAGTTACTTATATTCAGCAAAACGGCAACAGTATTTTCGGTGTAACGGTTTATGCACAGCAGGTGCTTAATCTGATGGCTGCTGTTATAACCGTTGGTATAATGCTGTTTTTACAACTTGGAATTATAAATAAAGAGAAGAAATAAAAAAAGTCTGCAGAGGTACTGCAGACTTTTTTGTTAAAATTTTCAAATTACAGTTTATTAAGCTAATATCAAAAAGAATGAAAAATGTGTACTTGCGGCACGACATATAAATCTGTTTTTTCTAGTTTATTATTTCATCGCGTAAGTGATAAACCCTATTTTATTTCTTCTTTTTATGAATGTTGCGAATGGTTCTCTTCTTTTGAGGCTTAACCGTTTTATCGTTTCTATCGGGTGCAATAAGGCAGTTTTTACCCGTACCTATAAGGTCGTATCTACCCGCTTTTTTAAGGGCTGACAGCACAAGCTGACGGTTTTCAGGCTTGAAGTACTGCAGTAAAGCACGCTGCTCAGCCTTTTCCTTTGCGGTTTTCGGCACGTAAACGGGCTTCATTGTGTTGGGGTCAATGCCTGTGTAGAACATACAGGTTGAAATTGTACCTGGGGTGGGGTAATAGTCCTGCACTTGTTCGGGGTGCATATTGTTGCGCTTTAAAAATACCGCAAGCTCAATAGCATCTTTCATTGTGCTTCCTGGGTGGGACGACATTAAATATGGCACCAAATACTGCTTTTTATTTGCAGATTTTGTAAGCTCATAAAAGCGTTTTTCAAAGCGGTTGTAAACCTCAATTGGTGGTTTGCCCATATATTTTAAAACATTGTTTGAGCAATGCTCGGGCGCAACCTTAAGCTGTCCGCTTACGTGGTGGTTTATAAGCTCTTTAAAAAATTCTTCATTCTTGTCGGCTATCAAATAGTCAAAACGAATGCCTGAACGAATAAACACCTTTTTAACCTTTGGTAAAGCCCTAAGCTCACGTAAAAGCTTTAAATAATCGCTGTGGTCAACCTCAACCGCAGGGCACATTGTGGGGGCAAGACATTTTTTGTCAGCACACGCACCTTTTTTGAGCTGACCCTTGCAGGCGGGCTTTCTAAAATTGGCGGTAGGACCGCCCACGTCGTGAATATATCCCTTAAAATCACTCATTTGTGTGATTTCTTTAGCTTCTTTTATAACAGATTCGTGACTTCTTGAGGTTACAACCCTGCCTTGATGAAAGGCAAGCGAGCAAAAGTTACAGTTGCCAAAGCAGCCACGGTTGTGAATTATAGAAAACTTAACCTCTTTAATAGCATCTACACCGCCTTGGCTTTCGTAAGACGGGTGGTAGTTACGCATAAAGGGCAGGGAATAAACCTTGTCCATTTCGGCTTCATTTAAAGGGGGCATAGGTGGGTTTTGAATAATCAGTGTGTCGCCGTGCTTTTGAATGAGGGTTTTGCCCCTAACAGCATCCATTTCATCCTGCTGAATTTTACAGCTTATTGCATACTGCTTTTTACCGTTTTCGGTATTTTCCTTTACCGCTTCAAAGCTTGGGCATTCGCGACTGCCCGAAATGTGTGTAAAATCACTTGCTTTTATCGAATAGCAGGTGCCTAAAATATCGGTAAGGGTTGATATGCTTTCACCGTTATTCAGTCGGTTTGCAATTTCAACAATATGCTTTTCACCCATACCGTACATAAGCAAATCAGCACCGCTGTCAATCAAAATTGAGGGGCGGACAGCATCGTCCCAATAATCGTAATGGGCAAAACGGCGAAGGGAAGCCTCAACACCGCCAATAGCAATGGGAATATCGCCAAAAAGTTCACGCAATTTCTTGCAATAAACAATTGTTGTACGGTCGGGTCGTGCGCCAGCCTTACCGCCTGGGGTGTAAGCGTCATCACTGCGGCGCTTTTTGGCGGCTGTGTAATGTGCTACCATTGAATCAATATTACCGCCGTTTACTAAAAAGGCAAGGCGCGGTGCGCCAAAGCGTTTATAATCACTTTCACTTCTTGGTTGGGGAATAATACACACCTTGTACCCAGCATTTTCAAGCACACGTGAAATTATAGCCGTGCCAAAGGATGGGTGGTCAACGTAAGCGTCACCCGTTACAATTATAAAATCGGCCTGACTCCAACCACGCTGGTTCATTTCTTTAACGGTTATAGGTAAAAAAGGCATAATATCCCCCCTTAGCTTTCTATACTTTATTAAGAGTATAACACACAAAAACAATTTCCACAAGGTGATTTAATTGAAATTTTGGGATTGCTTTATAAAGGTGATAATAATTCAAGGCATAACGGTTTTTATTGTTCTTGCAAGTGTTTTGATTTTAAAATTCGGCTTTAGCAAAACATATAAGCAGTTTTTTAATTGGTATAGCGAAAATGTAATGACCGACACCAATATTTACGAGGTGATAGAGTGAAATTTAGTTTTTTAGGCACTAAAATATATGTTTCCTTTTTCTTTATGGCGGCAATAACCTTAATGCTTGCAACTGACCGTACAGGCTATATGCTTCCAACCCTTTTTGCAGTTATAGTGCACGAAGCGGCGCATTTATTTGTTATGTGGGTACAGGACTCGGCCCCATTGTCCATTAGGCTGATACCTGCAAGTGTTCAAATAAACCAAAAATTTTCTTTTTCACCTAAAAACGATATTTTAATTGCGGCGGCAGGTCCTGTGGCAAATTTAACACTTTCAGCCTGTCTTTATTTTAACTATGCCGCTTTTGGAAATTTAACCGTGCTTTATTACTCGCTTTTGAATTTAATAATAGGGGGCTTTAATTTATTGCCTGTAAGGGGGCTTGACGGCGGAACAATTTTATATACCTTAATTTGTAAATTTTGGGGCGAGGCCAAAGCCGCACTAATTATGCGGTTAGTTACTTTGATTTTGGCGGTAGCGGTAATTTTTGTGGCTGTAACCTTAGCTTTTCGCCATAAATTCAATATTTCGTTTTTTATTGTGGGAATTTATCTTTTGGTTATGGGTTTAATGAAATTTTAGTTGAAAGAAAAGGAAAATTATTGTATCATAAGTTTAATAACCTATTGGAGTAGATTTAATGAATAATAAGGAATTTGAAAGACTATTATTAACCGTTCAAAAGCCCGGTAGATATTCGGGCGGTGAAATAAACAGCGTCATTAAGGATAAAAATAAGGTCGACATTCGCTTTGCATTTTGCTTTCCCGATACTTATGAAATTGGCATGTCGCACCTGGGTATGAAAATTTTATATTCGCAGTTTAATGCAAGGGAAGATATTTGGTGCGAACGTGTTTTTGCCCCTTGGCTTGATTTTGAAGAGGTTATGCGTGAATATAATATTCCGCTTTTCGCCCTTGAAAGCCGTGACCCGATTAAAGATTTTGATTTTATCGGTTTTACGCTTCAGTACGAAATGTCTTACACAAACGTGCTTAATATGCTCGATTTAGCGAATGTGCCCCTAAAAAGCGCCGACCGTAAGGATTTATCGCCCTTGGTGGTTGCGGGGGGCCCCTGTGTTTGCAATGCCGAGCCCTTGGCTGATTTTATTGACATTTTCTTTTTAGGCGAAGGTGAAGAGGTTGATCTAGAGGTTATTGACCTTTATAAAAAGCACAAGGCACTTGGCAGCACTAAGACTGAATTTTTGCGTGAAGCAGCACAAATTGAAGGTGTTTACGTACCCTCGCTTTATGACGTTACTTATAACGATGACGGAACTGTTAAGGCTGTTACACCTAAGGGTAATGCCCCTACAGTAATTAAAAAGCGCATTATTAAGGATTTAAACACTTGTCATTACCCCGAAAATTTTGTTGTGCCATTTATTCAAATTGTGCATGACCGTGCCGTGCAGGAAATTTTCCGTGGTTGCATTCGTGGCTGTCGTTTTTGTCAGGCGGGCTTTATTTATCGCCCCGTGCGTGAAAAATCGGCTGAGGTTATAAACCGTCAGGCAAAATGCCTTTGCGAGAATACGGGTTATGATGAAATTTCAATTTCTTCCCTCAGCAGTAGTGACTATACCGAATTAGAGCCACTTTTAAACGAAATGCTTGATTGGACACAGCAAAACCATATAAGTCTAGCCTTGCCATCCCTTAGAATTGATAATTTTTCGGAAGAACTTTTGGAAAAAATCAGTCATATTCGTAAAAGCGGTTTAACCTTTGCGCCGGAAGCAGGTACACAGCGCCTTCGTGACGTTATAAATAAAAACGTTACCGAAGAGGAAATTTTATCCACCTGCAAAATTGCTTTTGCGGGCGGACACACATCGGTTAAGCTTTACTTCATGATGGGGCTTCCCACTGAAACGGATGAGGACTTAAAGGGTATTGCCGATTTAGGCCAAAAAATTGTGGATATGTATTACGCGATGCCAAATAGACCTAAGGGCAAGTCGGTTTCGGTATCCTTAAGTGTTGCAGTTTTTGTGCCAAAGCCTTTTACACCCTTTCAGTTTGAGCCGCAAATCAGTAAAGAAGAAATGGAAAGAAAGCAGGCATTTTTAAAATCCTGCATTACTACCCGCAAAATTGATTTAAGCATGCACGATTCTTCAACAAGCTTTTTAGAGGGCGCCTTTGCGCGAGGTGACCGCCGTTTAGGCGCTGTGCTTGAGGCCGCCTTTAAAAAAGGCTGTAAGTTTGACAGCTGGAGCGAATGCTTTGATTTAGAAAAATGGAACGAAGCGTTTAATGAGTGTAACCTCGACCCCGATTTTTATTCGCAAAGGCTTCGTGCTTATGATGAAATTAACCCTTGGGACCACCTTGATTATGCCGTTTCAAAGGGCTTTTTAGTGCGTGAGCACAAGACAGCGCTAAACGAAAAAACCACACCCAACTGCCGTGAAAAATGCTCGGCTTGTGGGGCAAATTGCTATGGGGAGGGTGTCTGCTTTGAGAAACGTTAGAATTTTTTACGAGAAAAAGGGTAGAATGAAGTTTGTTTCTCACCTTGATATGAACCGTTTTATGTCTCGCCTTATTGCAAAATCAAAAATTCCTGTTTGGTTTACCGAAGGCTTTAACCAACACGCTTATATGAACTTTGCTGTGCCACTTTCTCTCGGCTATGTTGGTCTTTACGAGGTTGTGGACATTAAAATTACTGATGACGGATATTCGCTTGAAAAATTGGTGGATGATTTAAATGCCGTTTCCACACCCGATATACACTTTGTAAAAGCAAGTGAAAGTGTTATGCACACAAAGGAAATTGCCTTTGCCGAATTCAACCTTTCTTTTGACTGTATTGACGCCAAAATGGTTAATGACTTTTTTGCACAGCAGTCAATAATTACTAAAAAGAAAACCAAAAAGGGCGGCATTAAGGATATTGATATAGCACCTCTCATTAAAAAGGCAGAGCTTAATGGTAATGAACTCACCTTAATTTTAACTGCGGGCAACGAAAACAATTTAAACCCGTCGCTTGTAATGACTGCGTTTTATGATTTTTGCGGCACAAAGCCCGATTTTTACGATGTTACCCGCACAATGATTTATGATAAAAATTTAAATCAGTTTGCATAATAAAAAACGCACCCAACAGGGTGCGTTTTGTTTATGTCTTCGCTATTTTCATAACTATGCTTGTGGGTAAAACCTTAGATGCAAAGCGGTAGAATTTATAAAAAATATGGTCGGCAAAAACAGCCTTTTTCTTAAGGGATGCTTTAAGTGAATGCTCAGCCACCTTTTGTGCGTTGTCACGGGGTAGGGTATCAAAGGTTTTGCTGTCGCCCTTACCAATACCCGCAAGGGATAAAAATTCAGTTTCCATAGGGCCGGGACAAACACTTAATACGTTAATTTTGCGGCCTTTAAGTTCTTGTCTTAAGGCACGAGAAAAGCTCATAACATATGCTTTGGTTGACGAATATACCGCCATTCTGCTGTTGGGCGCAAAGGATGCAATTGAACAGGTGTTAATAATTTCGCTGTTTTCCTTCATAAAGGGAAGTGTTACACTTGCCATAACGGTAAGCGCTTCACAGTTAAGGCGAATCATACCTGCGTTATCCTCGGTCGATATTTCATAAAAATAGCCAAGTTTGCCAAAACCGGCGTTGTTTATAAGTAATTTAACCTCGGCGTTTTCACTTTTCAAAAGACTCACATATTCGTTAATGCAGTCTTTGTTTGTAATATCGCATTTTAATGTGCGCACCTTTTTATTTAAAAGGGCTGCAACCTCTTTTAGCTTATCTTCACGGCGAGCTATTAGCCAAATTTCATCAATGTCCTGTCGCATTTTGTTAACAGCCTTGGCATATTCGGTACCAAGACCTGAAGATGCGCCTGTAATAACGGCAATTTTCATAATTAACACTTCCTTTGCTTTTAGTATAACATTTAAAAGTGTTTTTTGCAAAACATATCTGTAAAATTATTAAGCTTTTCAAAATTCATTGCATTAATATAATGCTTTTCAAGCTCATCATGTACCTTTTTGGCCTCACTTAATGTGAAATATGCGCTTTGCAGTAATTCATCAGCTGCACGGCGGTTAAATTTAATGCGGTTTTTGCTTTGGTGTAAAAGGTGATTGCTGTAAAACCGACGGGAATGCACGCGCCGTGTGTCATAATTTAAGCTTACAAATCGGTTCTCGGTTGCAAAGCATAATGATAATTCGGGAATTATAATGTGGTCAATAAGCTCGGGGAAAAAAGGGTTTTTAAGTGTGATAATTTCATAACCATTTTGGATTGATTTATCACGAATGTACTTTAAAATAAAGGATGATACGGCAAAAAATTCATCCTCTATAATTATTACGGTGTTGTTTTTAGTAATGGTTTCAGGGAATGAAATATATCCCTTTGGGGTAATACCACTTAAGAAGCGAATGGTTTCTTTTGGGTTGTTTTTGTTTACGGTAAAATATTTTTGACAAAGCTTTTCGGCAAAGCTTTTGCATTTTTTTAAGTTACAGCAAGCGGCGGCAGTTTTATAGTTGTCCTGTAGCAGCTCACCTGCCGCAACAATATATCTTGATGCCGTTTTGTGAAGCGCTTTATTGCGGTCGGTAATTTCAATAATTTCTTCTTTGTTTTTAAGCTTTTCGCTGTCCCAAAATTCGCCAAAGTTTAAAATTTCTTCGCAAACAGCAGGGTATCTTGGGTCGACAGTATGCGGCGCAGTGCCGTCGAGCAGCATAATTTTGCTTTTTTTAAAAATTACGGCATCAAGGCTGTCGGGGTCGGACGAACAGGGACAAATAATGGCTTCCTCAATGGCATATTCAACAACTTTTTTCATAAATGATGACTTCCCTGTGCCTGGTCCGCCTTTAATTATGTAGGTGTGGTATTCATTGTCACAATTACTTGCAAATTCACTTATAAAGCCGCGGCAGGAATTTGCCGCCAAAAAGTATTTTTCAGTATTTTTTTGCATAAAAATGCCTCCAATCAATACATTTTATTCCTTTAAAAAGGTTTTGACACAAGGGCAGTTTTATGTTATTATGTAGGCGAGTCGGTTAGACGGTTGCGGGCAGTAATGCCTGAGGAAAGTCCGAGCCCCGCAGGGCAGAATAACGGCTAACGGCCGCCGAGGGTGACCTTAGGGA
Source organism: Clostridia bacterium (assembly GCA_017622555.1). Classification (GTDB taxonomy): domain Bacteria; phylum Bacillota; class Clostridia; order Oscillospirales; family Acutalibacteraceae; genus UBA737. Next base: position 35,046 of record JAGAQV010000010.1, on the reverse strand, counting down.
AAGTGCAACAGAGATATACCGCCGAAATTTATTTCGGTAAGGGTGGAAAGGCGAGGTAAGAGCTCACCGGCTTCACGGGAACGTCGAAGCCCTGTAAACCCTATTCGGAGCAACGTAAAGTGTGGCTATACATTTGCCCGATGTGCCACGAAATACGGCTAGAGCGTGGGAGCAATTTCACGTCGAGATAGATAACCGTCCACGACAGAACTCGGCTTACAGACCGACTCATTTTAAAGCAGCCTTTTGGCTGCTTTTTTATATAAAAAAATTACATATTTATGTAAAAAAACGGGCATTTAAGATATGGGGTTGTTGACTTTTAAAAAGTAATGTTTTATTATGTTGATATAAAAATATTATACTATAGGGAGATGTTTTTGTGAAAAAAGCTATCAAGGTTTTGGCTTTTATTCTTGTTATGTGTATGACATTTTCAATAGTGGGCTGTAATAACGACACCACACCCAACAAAAAGCAGGGTGTCACTGTATCGACCATGAAGGAAATAAACGGCCGTCAGGTTGTTTACCATAAAGGCAGTCCGTTTTTCTTTAATGCAATGCATTTGCGCTATGATCATCTGGTAACTAATCTTGATTCTGCAGCCGATAAGGCTTTGGCTGACGGTATGCGACTCATTAAGGAAAACGGCTTTGAAACCGTTATTATTTATGTTAACTGGGGCAAAATTTATGATGGTGAAAAGTATGATTTAACCTGGTTTACAAAGCAGTTTAAAGAAGCCGAAAAGAACGATTTAAAGGTTCTTATTAACTGGTTTGGCAGTAACGTTTGCGGCTTTGGCGGTTATATGTCATGGCAAAAAGATTATGAAAAATACCCTTCCCTTATGGATGATTACGGCCGTCCCGTTGTGGGTACAGGTTTTGCTGATGGCAAAAGAATACCCGATTTTTCACAGCCTATATTTTTTGAAGAAGAAAGCCAAGCTCTTCGCTTAATTTGCGACTGGCTTTATGAAAACGATAAGGACCGTCGCACTGTTGCGCTTCAAATTTGTGACGAGCCCAATAATAACGAGGGTGGCTATGGCCAGTGGATGAGCCAGTTTGTCAATTATGCAAATTATATGGAAAAATTGGCCGAGGTTGTAAAAACCAGCAAATATTCGATGGTGACCTATACCGTGCTTATGAGCGCAGGCTATAATGATGAAATCGAAGGATATAGCTTTGATGAACGCTTAAAATATCTTGTAGATCTTCCTAATCTTGATTTTGTTGGCTATTCAATCTATGCGCCTGATACAACACCTAGATTTAAGTCGCTGGAGCAGGAAGGTAACTTCCCTGTATGGATTGGACTTAATCCTTCCTCATGGGTAACACCCGGTCAAGCGCTTTATTCGATAGCGAATGGTTACGGTTACTGTTATTATCAGTTTGTTAACTATGGTGAAGGCGACGGCGGTTATTACAGCTATACGAATGATAAAAAGGTTGGCGACACTGTTTACGGCAGCCGTGACGGCACGGCTGATCTTCTTATGGGACAGTTCGCAGGTCATTTAGAAGTGGACCACAAGGAAATTGTTAATATGAACAAGAGCATTTTCGCTATGGATGAGCTTATTGCCACCAACAGAGAAAAGATGATGGTTTGCTTTAATAATAATTGTAAAAACGACTTTAGCGGTAAAAAGAACCTTGACGATGAAAAAATTCATATGACGTATAAGGATACAAGCAAGAAATATGGTCCTGCGGGCTTTATGCTTAAGGCTGCTGACGGCAATTTCTATGGCTTCGCAACCCGTGACTCTTCGTTTACCTTCACAAGTGACATAACTGTTACTGAAGGTCATTATGAGGGCGATAAGTGGATAAGCGAGGGCGATGTTGAGGTTAAAGATAAATCCTTTACGGCATTTGCGGGTAAGACTTATCAGGTTGTTACAAAATAAAATATTGTTGATATAAAAACACTCAGGTGACCTTTAAGGGTTACCTGAGTGTTTTTATTATGTCTTTTTAATTTAAATTTCTATCCACTCGTCTAAGTCAGACTTAGCTTTAATTGCTGATACAAGTATTTTATTTACTTCCAACGTTTCTTTAGTGTTGAAGCTTGCGGATTTTTCTTCAAAGAAATTAATAATGTCTTTTATTAAGATATGCAACGGCTTGCAAAATGCGGTTATAATGAAATACTTACATTTGAATTAACTCGCAAATCTAAACCAAACAGGCACGAAAACGACCGTTATATGAATATGCCAATAGAAGAATATCTTTGTAAAGCTTATGAACGGGCGTGTAAGGTTGCCGCTATATTTGAAGAGTGCAATTAAATATTTGATAAAAACACCCGACCTCTTAAAGCGTCGGGTGCTTTTATATTTATCGCCCTTGTTCTATACCCGAACATAAAAACATAATTTTAAGTAAAGTGTTTTTTCGAGGGGTGATACTGTGCTAAAAAAACGACTTATTGTGCTTTTGGCGCTGTTTATGGTTTGTGCGGTAATTTACGTTGCGGACGTTGGTGTTTCACCCAACGTGGCGGTTGCGTCCCATATATATCCCACAAAAACTGTTATTATTGATGCAGGCCACGGGGGAGAAGACGGCGGCGCGGTAGCGGCTGACGGAACGGTGGAAAAGGATATCAATTTAAAAATTGCTTTGCAAACTGCTAAATTCTTGAAACTTTATGGGTTTGAGGTTATAATGACAAGAGAAAGTGACACCCACACTTGTAACGGTGATACATTTATCAAGCGCGAGGATTTGGAAAACCGCTTAAATTTAATGAAAAATAACCCCGAAAGTGTTTTTGTAAGTATTCACCTAAACAAGTTTACCACCTCGGCGGCGAAGGGGTCACAGGTGTTTTACAGTAAGGGCGAAGCAGCGAAAGCGCTTGGTGACACAATTCAAAAATCAATAATTAAAAATTTGCAAATTGAAAACAAACGGGTTAATAAGCAAGCCACAAGCAGCACATATTTGCTTTATAATGCAGTTGTGCCTGCGGTTTTGGTGGAATGCGGTTTTTTAAGTAATGAAGCCGAGCTATTACGGTTAAAGGATAGCACATATCAGCAAAAATTGGCTTTTTGTATAACAGACGGAATTTTACAATATTTTAAGGAGTCATAAAATGGCAAAAACAAAGGTTGTTTACGTATGTAGTGAATGTGGGTATGAAACTGCAAAATGGATGGGTAAATGCCCGTCCTGTAATAATTGGGGTACCTTGCAGGAGGATATCCGTGCGGATATTACTACTTCACGTGCCGCATCGGCGGTGTATCAAAGTCAGGCCTTTGCGCAAACCCTAAGTGAAATTGATACTGATAAAGAGGTACGATTTAAAACCAATATACATGAGCTTGACCGTGTGCTTGGCGGCGGTATTGTCAAAGGCTCGGTTGTGCTGTTAAGCGGTGACCCCGGTATTGGTAAATCTACAATTCTTTTGCAAATGTGCAGAGCACTGCAGGATAAAATGGAAGTGCTTTACGTATCGGGCGAGGAATCTGCAACACAAATTAAAATGCGCTCTGAACGTTTGGGCGTTTGCGGTAATAACGTAAAAATAATGACCGCTACCGATGCTCAGGCTATTTGTGAATATATAAATTCGGCGAAACCTGATATTGTTATGATAGATTCTATTCAAACCATGACAATAGGCGAAATTTCATCGTCAGCTGGCAGTATTGTTCAGGTGCGTGAATGTACAAATATGTTTTTGCGCACAGGCAAAAGCCTCGAAATCCCCATATTCATTGTAGGACACGTTAATAAAGGCGGCGATATTGCGGGTCCTAAGGTTATGGAACATATTGTTGATACCGTGCTTTATTTTGAAGGTGAAAGAAACCAGTCTTACCGTATTTTAAGGGCAATTAAAAACCGTTTTGGCTCTACTAACGAAATTGGCGTTTTTGAAATGCGGGATAATGGACTGTGTGAGGTTAAAAATCCGTCGGCACATTTGCTAACGGGCCGTATGACCAATGTTTCGGGCACCTGTATTACCTGTGTTATTGAGGGTACACGCCCAATTTTATCCGAAGTGCAGGCGCTTGTCACCACAACCGGTTTTGGTAACCCAAGGCGTACCTCAACAGGCTTTGATTATAATCGTTTAAGCCTTATTTTAGCGGTTTTAGAAAAACGTTTAGGTCTTTATTTTTCTAATTTAGATGCTTACCTTAATATTGTGGGCGGTATGCGTGTTGACGAACCTGCAGCTGATTTAGCGGTTGCTTTATCGCTTGTGTCGGGTATTCGTGACGTGCCAATTGATGAAAAAACCGTAGCATTTGGTGAAATTGGTCTTTCGGGCGAGGTGCGGTCGGTTGCACGTGCGGCATATAGGGTTAACGAGGCTGCCCGACTTGGCTTTACAAAATGCATTTTACCTAAAGCCTCGTTAAAACAAGTTACCGATTGTCCTGTCGGCATGGAGCTTGTCGGTGTCAGTAATCTCAAGCAGGCCATTGCTGCCCTCAGCTAATTTTGGAATATAATAAGGACAAGGGTGCTTTACGGAATTTATGTTTGTGCAGCTTTCAAGTGAGCAGTATCCATCGTTTTGAAAACGGCAAATTTCGGCGCATTGTATAATTTTCAAAAAATCACTCCTACTTTTTAATATTGACTATTTTTTTCATTTTATTGACTAAAATGCTTTTAAATGGTATAATTAATTTATGGAAAATTTAAATATAACAATTGGGAAAAAACTTTTATATCTTCGTAAAAAAAGCAAGCTTACCCAAGCAGAGCTGGCTGAAAAACTAAATTATTCCGACAAGGCAATTTCTAAATGGGAAAAGGGGGAATCACTCCCGTCGGTTGAGGTTTTTTATAAAATCAGTAAGCTTTACGGGGTTAGTCTTGACTTTATAATAGGCGATGAAACAGCTGCCCCGCAACCAATTAAAAATGATGACCGCAAGCGTATTTATTTAAGTATTACTAATTTGGCGGTGCTTGCAATTTGGTTTGTTGCGCTTTTGCTGTTTGTGTTGTTTGATATCATTACAAGCACAAGTCAGTGGATGATTTTTGCTTGGGCAACACCTGCATCTTTTCTTGTGGCATTAATTTTTGACTGCATTTGGCACAAGCATAAGGGACTTTACGTGTTAATTTCCTTGCTTATGTGGTCACTTTTGTTGTGTTTTGTACTGCAGTTTTTAACCTTTAATATTTGGAAAATATTACTTATAGGTATTCCGCTTCAAATTGCGGTAATTATTTGGTCAAGGATGGAGAAAAAGTCGTGAAATTTCAAAACGATTGGGACGAAATTTTAAAGGACGAATGGCAAAAGCCCTATTTACAGGGGCTTTTTGCTTTTTTAAAGCAGGATTATGACGAACATACCGTATATCCGCCTAAGCGTGAGGTTTTTAACGCCCTTAAATATACATCCTTTTCAGAAACAAGGGTGGTAATTATCGGGCAAGACCCATATCACGGCTTTGGCCAAGCGCACGGGCTTTGCTTTTCTGTAAGGGAAGGGGTTAAGCTTCCTCCGTCGCTTGTTAACATTTATAAAGAGCTTGAAAGCGACGTGGGTCGCAGGTTTGTATTAAACGGTGACCTAACCTATTGGGCACGTCAAGGCGTTTTAATGCTTAACAATGTGCTGACGGTTAGGGAAGGTCAGCCCCAAAGCCACAAGGATATGGGATGGGAGCAATTTACCGACAGAATTATAAGTGAGCTTAATAATAAGCAAACCCCCGTTGTGTTTTTGCTGTGGGGCAAGCCTGCCGAAAAAAAGGCTGAAATAATTACAAATCCTATACATAAAAAGCTTATAACTGTACACCCAAGTCCGCTTTCGGCATATAGAGGCTTTTTTGGCTGTAAGCATTTTTCGAAGGCAAATGAAATCCTTACTAAAAGTGGTCAACAGCCAATAAACTGGTAATTTGACATTTTTTGACATTTGTGGTATAATAATGTTAAGCTTTTTTAATAAGAGGTGCTGAAAAATGAAATCCACAGGTATAATTCGTGACGTTGATAAAATGGGTCGTGTAGTAATTCCAAAGGAAATTCGCAACCAGTTGAATATTAAAAGTGACGTTGACAGTCTTGAAATTTTTATGGATGGCGACAGCATTGTTTTGCGCAAATATAAGCCTGCTTGTTTTTTTTGTGACACACTTGAAGAAATCGTTAATTATAATGGCTACAGCGTATGTGTGGAATGCATTGAGAAGCTGAAAAAATTAAAGGAAGAAATCGAATAATTTTTTCAAAAATTGCTTAGAAACGCTTGACAAAGGCGTTTTGCGGTGGTATAATCTTTCCATATTCTTAAATGCGTTGACGGAATTATTGCTTTTCCCACCCGTTAAGAGAGCCGCCGTTTTGGTGAAAGTGCGGTACGGTAAGAAATGTCAAGTCTCGTTCCCGAGCAGAACAGCTGAAACAACAGTAAGCTGTTACGGCTTGCCCCGTTACCAAGGCAAAAAGCTTGTTGGAGCTTTGTTTGAGTGACCGTTTTTATATAACGGTAATCAGGGTGGTACCGCGAAAATTTTCGTCCCTGAGATTGCATTATGCAATCTCAGGGCTTTTTTAATTTTATTTTGAGAGGGATCTATTATGAACATCAAAATTGCTGACAGAACATTATCAATTAAGGACCGCTTTAGCTTTAAGGAAAAAATTGAAATTGCACGCCAGCTTGAAAAGCTAGGTGTATCAGCAATTGAAATACACGAAATGGAGAACGTTAAGACCGACGCTTTGCTTGTTAAAACAATGGCATATTTTGTTAAAAACGGTGTCATTTCAGTTGCGGCAGTACCCACAAAGCAGGGCATTGACGACGTGGCAGCCGCCTTAGCTACTGCTAATAAGGGCAGAATTAGAATTGAGCTTCCCGTTTCGGTTGTTGGAATGGAATACAGCTGTCATAAAAAGCCCGACAAAATGCTTATTATGATAAATGACCTTGTGTCTTATGCTAAAACAAAAAAAGATGATGTTGAATTTGTTGCTATTGACGCTACCCGTGCTGAATTTGACTTTTTAAAAGAAGCAATTGCTACAGCACGTAATGCAGGCGCAACAGTTGTTACAGTTTGTGATACCGCTGCTGAAATGATGCCCGATGAATTTGGCGCATTTGTAAAAGAGCTTGCGGTTGACGGTGTTGCTTGTGAAAACAAAAACGGCCTTGCAGTTGCAAACGCTGTTATGGCGGTTAAAAGTGGCGCTAATACCGTTAAAACCGCTGTTTCTAATGAAATTTCGCTTGAAACCTTTGCAGGTGTAATCAAAAACTGCGGTAACAGCTTTGGCTTTGAATCGGGCATTAAATATACCGAGCTTAACCGCATTATAAACCAAATTAATTGGATAATGGGCAATACAAAATCGGCCAAGGTTGCTGTTAAAACAGGTGATTTTGAGGAAGAATTGTCACTTGACCAAAACGACGATAAGCAAACCGTTTTGGACACCATTATGCGACTTGGATATGATTTGTCGGATGATGATGCTATGAAGGTTTACGAGGAATTTTTGCGTGTCGCTGCTAACCGCAAGGTTACTTCTAAAGAGCTTGATGCTATTGTTGCTACTGTTGCGCTTCAGGTTGAGCCTACATTTAAGCTAGTAAACTTTGTTGTAAACAGTGGTAATATTATTACTGCATCTGCTCAAATTACAATGGACGTAAAGGGTGAACAAAAGCAGGGCATAAGCACAGGCGACGGTCCTATTGATGCCGCCTTCCATGCAATTGAACAAATTATCGGTTGTCATTATGAGCTTGATGATTTTCAAATTCAGTCGGTTACTGAAGGCAAGGGGGCTATTGGTCAGGCTGTTGTTAAGCTTCGTGTAAACGGCAAGCTTTATTCGGGCAATGGTATCTCGACCGACATTATTGCAGCCGCTATTAAGGCTTATATAAATGCTGTAAACAAAATTGTTTACGAGGAGGCATAATAAACTATGAAATTATCTTTTTCAACAAAGGGCTGGCATGGCCGCACTTTTGATGAATTTTGTGATATTGCTACAGAGCTTAAATTTCAAGGTATTGAGCTTCACAATATTCATAACGAGCTTTTCACCGACCGTGACGGCGCTTTTACCAAAACCTCAACACCCAAGACAGTAAGAAAGCTTTACGAAAAGAAGCTTTCAATTCCTTGTATTGACAGTATTTGCAATTTGGCTGATGCTTCTAAAAAGGAAGAAACAATAAAGGAAATTACTGCTTGTGCTTCAATTGCAGCTGACCTTAACATACCTTATATTCGTGTTAAGGCCTATGGCTATGATGATATTGAATATATAAATTCGGTAATAAGTGAGGTTTTACCTGTTGCACAGCAAAAGGGTAAGGTATTGCTTTTAGAAACCTCGGGCGTGTTTGCAAATACTGCTATTCTTCGTGATTTGCTTGACAGCTTTGCCGACGATAGCCTTGCAGCTTTATGGGATATGCATGCACCTTATTTTTACAACGGTGAGGATGCCGAAACCACTATTAAAAACCTTGGCGCCTATGTTAAGCAGGTACACCTTAAGGATGCCGTTAAAACTGACGACGGCGTAGAATTTTGTCTTATGGGCGAGGGTGAAATGCCTATTAAGGAAATGGTTTTGGCTCTTCGTTCGGTTAACTTCGACGGTTTTATCTCGCTTGAGTGGGTACCCGAGTGGTGTGAAGAAATTGACGATATGGAAATTATCTTCTCGCAGTATGTTGCTTTTATGAAGCAGTTTAGCGATACCTCAAAAAGTGATAATTCGCTTTACTATAACCGTGCGCATACCGGTGTTTACGTTTGGGAAAAGGACCGCCTTATTGACTTAACCTTTTCACAAATGCTTGACCGTATTGTTGAAGAATTTCCCGACCAGTATGCCTTTAAATACACAACACTTGATTATACCCGTACCTACAGTGAATTCCGTGACGACGTTGACGAATTTGCCCGTGCTTTAATTTCTATGGGTGTTAAAGCAGGTACACACGTTGCTGTTTGGGCATCTAACGTACCCCAGTGGTATATTGCTTTCTGGGCAACTGTTAAAATCGGCGCAGTTCTTGTTACAGTTAATACTGCATATAAAATACATGAGATTGAATATCTTCTCCGCCAGTCCGACACACACACCCTTATTATGACCGAGGGCGCTAAGGACTGTAAATACGGTGAAATTATTGCAGAATTGTGTCCCGAGCTTGAAAACACAAAGCCGGGTGAGCCGCTTCACAGTAAGCGTTTGCCTTTCCTTAGAAACGCAATTACCGTTGGCTTTAAGCAAAAGGGCTGTCTTACTTGGGGTGAGGCTCTGGAGCGCGCAGGTCAGGTTCAGCTTTCTGAAGTGTACCGTATGGCTGCTAAGGTGGATAAGGACGATGTTTGTAATATGCAATACACATCGGGTACGACAGGCTTTCCTAAGGGTGTTATGCTTACCCATTATAACGTTGTAAACAACGGTAAGTTTATCGGCGACCAAATGGAGCTTTCAACCGCTGATAGAATGATGATTCAGGTGCCTATGTTCCATTGCTTCGGTATGGTGCTTTCTATGACTGCTGCAATGACACACGGCGCTACAATGTGTCCGCTTCCTTATTTCTCACCAAAGTCGGCTTTGGCTTGTGTAAACCAAGAACATATCACAACCTTCAACGGCGTTCCTACAATGTTTATTGCTATGATGGAGCACCCCGATTTTGAAAAGACCGACTTTTCATATATGCGTGTAGGCATTATGGCAGGCTCGAACTGTCCTGCTGATCTTATGAAGCGCGCAACCGAAGTTATGAATATGAAGGAAATTGTGTCTGTATACGGTCAGACCGAAGCCGCACCGGGTTGTACAATGAGCCGTTATTACGACAACTTAACTGTTCGTACCGAAACAGTTGGTAGCGCATTTGCAAACGTTGAATGTAAAATTATTAACCCTGAAACAGGGGAGGATTGTCCGAACGGTGTTAACGGCGAATTTGTTGCCCGTGGATACAACATTATGAAGGGCTATTATAAGATGCCTAAGGCTACGGCTGAAACAATTGACAAGGAAGGCTGGCTTCACACAGGTGACCTTGCTTGTAAGGATGATGACGGCAATTACCGCATAACAGGTCGTCTTAAGGATATGATAATCAGAGGCGGTGAAAATATTTACCCTAAGGAAATTGAGGAATTTATTTACACCTGTCCAAAGGTAAGCGACGTTCAGGTTATTGGTGTGCCGGACGAAAAATACGGCGAAGAGATTATGGCTTGCATTATCCTTAAGGAAGGCGAGCAAATGCGTGAAGACGAAATGCGCCAGTATATTGCTGACCATATGGCAAGGCATAAGGTGCCCCGTTATTACGACTTTGTGGATTCATTCCCAATGAATGCCGCAGGTAAAATTCTTAAATATAAGATGCGTGAAAACGCTGTTAAAAAATTAGGACTTTAAGGTGATTTTTTAAAAATGGTAAACGGAATAAAGGTTGTTGACGCACACTGTCACATTTATCCCGAAAAAATTGCCGAACGTGCTGTTAAAGGGACTGACAATTTTTATGAATGTCAGTCCTTTTGTAAGGGTACGGTAAGCGATTTGCTAGACGAAGGCGAAAAGGCAGGGATAGACCATTTTATTGTGCAGTCGGTTGCAACAACCCCAAAGCAAGTAAAAAGTATTAACGAATTTATTGCTCAGTCAGTTAAATCCGCCAGCGGTAAAATGACAGGACTTGGAACTTTACATCCCGATAGTGATGATATTAAGGGTGATATTGAGCATTTAATGGAGCTTGGCCTTTTGGGTGTTAAGCTTCACCCTGACATTCAGGCGTTTAAAATAGACGATTATCGTTGCCTTAAAATTTATGAGGAATGTGAAAAGCAAGGGCTTAAAATTTTAATGCACACAGGGGATAACCGTTACGATTATTCAAACCCAAACCGATTACTTCCAATTTTGGAAATTTATAAAAACCTAACTATAATAGGCGCACATTTTGGCGGTTGGTCCATTTGGGAAGAAGCAGCCGAGGTTTATTCGGGCATACCTAATTTTTACGTTGACTGTTCATCAAGCTTTCCGTGGATTTCTAAAGAAACCGCTTATAAAATTATAAAAAAATACGGTGCGGATAAGGTTCTTTTTGGTACCGATTATCCAATGTGGTCACCGACTAGTGAAATGGAATATTTTTTGTCGTTACCACTTGAAAAAAATGAAATTAGTAGTATACTAAATATGAATGCAATTAAACTATTTAATTTGGAGGGAAAAATATGAGCGAGTTTAAAATGGGCACCAAATGTGTTCAGGGCGGTTACACCCCAAAAAACGGTGAGCCTCGTCAAATTCCTATATATCAAAGTACTACTTATAAATACGATACAAGCGAGGATATGGGCAAGCTTTTCGACCTTGAAGCAAGCGGCTATTTTTATGCCCGTCTTCAAAACCCAACTTGTGATATGGTTGCAGCTAAGATTTGCGAGATGGAGGGCGGCACAGCTGCAATGCTTACTTCATCAGGTCAGGCTGCTTCCTTCTTTTCAATTTTCAATATTGCGGGCTGTGGCGACCATATTGTTGCATCTTCTGCACTTTATGGCGGTACTTATAACCTTTTCGCTGTCACCTTGAAGCGAATGGGTATTGAATTTACCTTTGTTGACCCCGACTGCAGTGAAGAGGAATTACAAGCCGCATTTAAGCCCAACACAAAGGCTGTTTTCGGTGAAACAATTGCTAACCCTGCACTTAATGTTTTGGATATTGAAAAATTTGCAAAAATTGCACATAATAACGGTGTTCCGCTTATTGTTGATAATACCTTTGCAACCCCTGTTCAGTGCCGACCTTTTGAATGGGGCGCTGACATTGTTGTTCATTCTACTACAAAATATATGGACGGTCACGCAAGTGCTGTTGGCGGCTGTATTGTTGACAGCGGTAGGTTTGACTGGACCAAATACCCCGAAAAATACCCTGGTCTTTGCACACCCGATGAAAGCTATCACGGTGTTACCTATACAGAACGCTTTGGTCTTGCGGGTGCTTATATCACAAAGGCCACTGCACAGCTAATGCGTGACTTTGGTTGCTGTCAGCAAGCACAAACCGCTTACGTTTTGGGACTTGGCCTTGAAAGCCTTCACTTGCGTATTAAAAAGCATGCTGAAAATGCACTTGCGGTTGCAAAGGCATTAAAGGCTGACGACCGCATTGCTTGGGTTCGTTGCCCTCACCTTGAAGGCGATAAAAATTATGAACTTGCAATGAAGTATATGCCAAACGGCGGCTGTGGTGTTGTAAGCTTTGGTGTTAAGGGTGGAAGAAAGGCTGCCGAAGCCTTTATGAAGCAGTTAAAATTAGCTTCCATTGCAACCCACGTTGCCGATGCACGCACTTGTTGTTTGCACCCTGCAAATGCAACTCATCGTCAAATGAATGATGACGAATTGGCAGCTGCAGGTATTACCCCCGACCTTATCCGTTTTTCTTGCGGTATTGAGGACGCTGAGGACATTATTGCCGATATTTTGCAGGCGCTTGATAAAATTTAACTAAAGGTTAGGATAATTTATGCCGATAAGAATACCAAACGATTTACCGGCCGTTAAAACTTTAAACGACGAAAATATCTTTGTTATGACCGAAACCCGTGCCATCACACAGGATATTCGCCCACTTAAAATATTACTTTTAAACTTGATGCCAAAAAAAATCGAAACGGAAACTCAGTTATCCCGTCTTCTCGGTAATTCACCGCTTCAGGTTGAATTAGAACTTATACACACAAAAAGCCACAAATCTAAAAATACTCCTGCTGAGCATCTTTTAGCGTTTTACAAAACCTTTGACGATGTAAAGCACCGCACCTTTGACGGTCTTATTATCACGGGCGCACCTGTTGAAAATATGCCGTTTGAAGAGGTTGAGTATTGGGATGAACTGTGCGAAATTATGGAATGGAGCAAAACCCACGTTCATTCCACCTTCCATATTTGTTGGGGCGCACAGGCAGGGCTTTATTACCACTTCGGCATTGAAAAAAAGCCATTAGATAAAAAGATGTTTGGAGTGTTTAAGCACAAGGCCGATTATAAAAAATCAATTTTGTTCCGTGGCTTTGACGACGAGTTTATGGTGCCTCATTCCCGTCATACAACGGTTGATATTGAGGATGTTAAAAAAGTACCTGAAATAAAAATTTTGGCTTCCTCTGAAGAAGCAGGTGTTTACGCTATGGCAACCGCTGAGGGTAAGCAAATTTTTATAACAGGCCATTCCGAATACGATGCTAACACCTTAGCGCAGGAATATTTTAGGGATTTAGGTGAAGGTAAATCAATTGAAATACCTAAAAATTATTTCCCTGATGATAACCCCGAAAACGAGCCTTTGGTAACCTGGCGTTCACACGCCAATTTGCTTTACAGTAACTGGCTTAACTATTTTGTATATCAAACCACACCGTACGATATTGAGCAGATAAAATAAAAAAACCACCCGATTGGGTGGTTTTTTATTATTCTAAAATATAAATTTCAGCTTTGCGAACACCAAAGTTTGTGCATTCTTTTTTGGTATTCATAAAAAGGTCAATTCCTGTGGGGTGCTTTTTAATAAATCCGCCTGTGTCGGCAGCAACGGCATAACCGTAAATATATTTACCGTCAACTGTTTTAATAAACATTTTTGTGCCGTAGGGAATAACCTTGGGGTTTACCGCAATATAACCGGGCTGAGGCTTAACACCTGTTGAACATTTGTTGCCTGTGTGGGTGTATGCGGTAGCACGTACAGTCATTTTAGACTTGTACTTAACGGGAACGCCGTTTTCATCAAGCTCAATTGCATTTGCGGGAGCAAGTGTTGAAATCCAGTTTTTAGGATTTGCAATAATTGCCTTGGTGCCTACAAGCTTAACTGCATTAACAGGTTGGCTTAAAATTGTTGTAGAAACAATTTCTTTTAATGTGGGCACACCGTTTACGGTTTTTTGGGTGTAATTTACAAGCTGACTGCCTTTAACACCCTTTGTTGTAACCTTGCTAACGCCCTTATTTAAGGTTGAAGTATATTCAGTCTTAGTTTCAAAGGGAATTGCTTCGGTATAGCTACCGCTGGTGTAGCCAATATCGGTATAATCGATATATTCGGTTGCCTTGATAACAGTATCAAGTGCGGGTTCTACAAAGTCGTGTTCATCAACGGTAAAGCCTGCTTGCTTCAAAGCATCAGCAACTGTGCCGCCGAAGAATTCAATTTCGGTTGTTTTGTCGCCCTGTGTAACGTAGACGGGGAAACCGTAGGTAATCTGAACAGAAGTTGTTCCGTGGGAAACGTTAGTGTCTAAAATTGCGTATTTGTCGGACTTAAACTTCATTTTAGCCATAACCGACGCAACGTTTCTTGTAAGCGAGGTTACGACATAGGTTTTTTCACCGTCAAAAACTTCAATCGTGTGGATTGATGTGTGCAGTAAAGTAACTACTGCGATGGTAAGGGCGGTAAGCATGCTTAATGCTCTTAATCGCATATACTTGTCATTAATCAACTGTGACAAGCGATACTTTATTTTTTCTATCATCCAATAACTCCTTTAATTTGGGCGTGTTAAGCTTTTGTTTTTAACTGCCCATTTTTTCAAAGCCTATGGTATTATAGCCATTTTTAACCCAAATGTCAAAAATTCAAAAGTAGCGAAATTTGGTCAATTTGCGCAAAAAAGGTTACAAAATAAAAGGTTACAAACTTGTAACTATTTAAAAAACACCTTTAATTGACATTTTTTAACAATTCTTTTGTGCAAAGTGCCAAAAAATCAACCCTCTGGTTTATATGTTTAGCATAATAACCGCCAAAATCACAAAAAGTAGTGGTTTTTGTGTGGTGTTTAAGCTATAGCACCTAAATGTTGTGTTTAAAAAATTTTACATTTTTAAAGCCTTATGGTATATTTATTAGGTAACAATTGTTTTACCGTTAATTATTGTATGCGATTTCTAAACACTTTATGTAATTTTTAAAGGGTGGCTTTTATGCTTTGGTTTTCTAAAAAGAAAAAAATACGTAATAATCCCGCTTTGCGAGAAATGGACGGCAGGGAAGTAAAGTACGTTACCCGTATGTACCGAGATGAAAGTGGTGAGCAAAAAAGCATTATTGTTGGTAAAGCAGGGCGCATAGTTTTAATTGATGATGAAATCAGGGTGCTATGTGGTGAAGAAGATGTTTTTCGCTGTAACATGGACCGCTGTGAATATTTTATTCATATGTCGGGCGACGGCATTACCGTTAAAGGCCCCAACACCGTTACGGGTGAAGACGATCATATTATGATTTTTTATAAATATTATAGGAAATAGTTAAAACCTCCGTCTTAGTTTTTCTAAGGCGGATTTTTCTATTCGTGATACATAGCTACGCGAAATGCCGAGTTTTTTAGCAATATCACGCTGAGTAAGCTCGGGGTAACCACCAATACCGTAACGATACCTTATAATTTCTAGCTCACGCTCATCTAAAGCACCGTTTATTATAAGCCGCAGTTTTTGAAGCTTTAATTTTGTATCAAGTTCTTCAACAATGTCACTTTTGTCGGCAATAACGTCAATAAGGGTTAAGGCATTTCCTTGACCGTCAGTGTCTATAGGGTCGCTTATAAAAACCTCCTGTGAATTCTTTTTAAGGCTTCTGAAAAACATTAAAATTTCGTTTGCTATCCTCACACAAATCGGTTTTAGTATGACGACCAAAATCCTCAGTAGTATCTTCGTCGTAATCTACGTCCGAAAACTCAATGAGTTCTTCGTCTTCTTCCGATTCTATTTCAATGTGTTTTATGTAAGGTGTGATATCGGGTAGTTCAATATCACCGTCCTGCGAACCGAATAAAATAACGTGTGCATTTTCGCCATCCCAAATTACACGGCGTACAATACTTTGAATGGCGGCTCTCTTTTGTTCGTAGGACATATCATCAATAGTGTTTTTGAAAACGCCCAGCATCTGACGAAGCACGTCAAACTCAATATCGCTGAAAGCGTGTTCGGCGGTAAGACTTATCATTTCGTCAATGCCCTGTGAGATTTTATCAATTTCAGTATTCATATCGTTAATACGGGCGACTATTGATTTTTTTGCTGAATTATCATCTAACTCAGCAAGTGTGTCTATGAGTGAGCTGACCTTTTTCTCAAGGTCGGCTTTTTCTTTTTTCATCGTACTTAACTTCTGCTCATACTGCTCACGATTGCCTGTGTAGAAAATCTTACTTTTTTCAAGCTGCTTGACAAAATCACTTTTTTCGTATGCGAGTTGCTTGATTTTCTCAATAACCGCAAGGTCTAATGTGTTACCGTTTGCATTACGCTTATTGCAAAGGTCTTTTTTGCTACGCTCTTTCATCTTGCAGACATAGGTATATATGATTTCACCGTCAGCAGTTTTTCGTTTAGAGAGCTTGGGGTACATTCGGTTGCCGCAAGAGCAGAACAAAAGGCCAGTAAGTAAGGCTTCGTTTCTTCTTGGTCTGCGGAAGGATTTTGATTTGTTTCGTTCAAGATTATCCTGAACACCTACCCAAATCTTGCCGGGGATAATACCTTGATGCTTACCAACCGAAACAATCCAATCACTGACAGGGTTGTAAACTGTGGCTTTGCCTTTTTCTTGGTCGGTACGGTTGTATGCCAAGATTCCGTGAACACCGTCAAATTCTTCTCTTGACGAAAATAGATCTGCATCTTTTAGTTTGAAAAACTCGTAAGCTTCTTCATCTGCAATCATATATACAGGATTTTGCAGTATGGATTTTATTGAGAATCGAGTAAAGTGATTGCCGTTTTTCGTCATTATTCTACGCTGTATCAGCTCTGCCTCGGTAAGTGTTAAAGAGCCTGTTTTAATAAACAAATCAAAGATAAGTTTTACGGTCTCGGCTTCTTCGGGAATAAGTTTTAATTTACAAGCTTTTTTGGTTTTGCCGTCAACCGTAACACTTTTAACACTTTCGCTGCAATAGCCCGTAGGTGTATTGCCGCCAAGCCATCGGCCTGTTTTTGCCAATTCGTGCATATTATCTCTGATACGCTCGGCAATGGTTTCACGTTCAAGTTGTGCGAATACAGAGGCAATATACATCATTGCTCTGCCCATCGGCGTTGCCGTATCAAACTGCTCACGGATAGACACAAAAACTATATCTCGGCGGTTGAGGTCTTCGATAAGTGATGAAAAGTCACTGACATTACGACTAACACGGTCAAGACGGTAAACCACAAGTGCCTTAAATTCTCCACGCTCAATATGAGCCATCATTTTTTTAAAGGCAGGTCGGTTGACGTTTCCACCCGAAAAACCTTCGTCTTCAAATACTACCGCTTTCTCTGCGGCTTCATCACCGTAATGAGTTCGTATGTATTCACGGCAAAGTTCCACCTGATTTCCGATACTTTCACCCTTGCCTGTGAATTTAGATTTTCGTGAATAAATGGCTATTACATTAGACGTATTCTTCATAAACATCCCCCTTAGGCTTCGTGATATATTCTATATAGTAGTATATCATAAAGTAACGAGATTGTAAAGGTGACAAATTGGTATAGTTACATCTATCGGGTTTTATGAACCGTATTTTGAACTTTGATGTGAAACTTAATTTAGTGTTTTTAGGTTTTAACAAACATACTGATATTAACTTTAAATTCGTAGTTATCGCAAGACAAATTAAGTTCTCCGTTATGTTTTCTTACAATTTGATCAAGGGAATATAATCCAAAACCATGGAGAGTTTTATCAGCTTTTGTAGTAGCAAGAGTGTTATTTTTAATTGCAATGGGCTTACTTACCGGATTGGTGATATCTAAAAACATAAAATTGCTGTTGCACTTGCAGGTAATATTAATTATTTTTTCATTTTCAATATCAATTTTTTCACATGCTTCTATCGCGTTATCAATTGTATTGCCAAATAACACACATAATTCCGTAGCCGATATGCTATTTGATGGCACAGCACCCTCAAATTTAATTTTGATATTTGATAGAGCAGCGTTGCGCTGTTTATCTGCAAGCAAGGCATCAACTATACCATTACCCGTATCAAAGCATAATAAAGAATGGGTCGTATTGTAAATATCTTCATGGGTGCTATCAAGCATACTCATAGCCTCGGTCAGTCTTTCTTCGGCTATTAACTTGCTTACTCCAACCTTAATATTTTTAAAGTCATGTTGAAATCTTCTAAGTTCGAAATTAGCTTTTGCTAAGGCGGAATAATGTTCAGCCTGTGCCTTTATTTGTTCCTCGTAATCATGAGTTAACTTCTTTAGATATGTATTTGTCGTAGCATTTAATATCATTATCGGAAATGTTGTGCAAACCAAAAGTATCAAAATCATAAACAATCTAGTAAAGTATAAAATCACACTTTGCGTTTGGCTTTTCATATCAAGTATTAATGCGGTTAGCAAAGCACCAATAATAACAATAGACAAAACTATTCCTTTAATATTCATGGGAGTCCAATTTATAATACTTTTAATCTTGTACCGAACCTTAGACAGACAGAGAATAGCGCAACAAATAATAAATAAAAAATGTATTATGATTTCAATAATTATATCACTTTTATTGTTTATTGATATAAATGAAATCAAAATTGAATTTATAATAGAATTCATACAAAAAACCAATAAAAAAGAATAAACAAGTGAAACAAAATTCAAACCTTTAGAGCTGAATTTTAAAAATACAACCTGAAAAATTAAAAGTGCGAGAACTAATAAAAGTTGTGATGATTCTTGTAAATTTTCCCATGCAAATAATACAGGTATATACACAAAAAAAGACAGAGCAATACTTAATTTATGTAAAACCCCGTCTAATATTTTAACTGAAATAAATATAAGGCAAATATAATATACAAGTGTTTCTAATACTAGTAAAAATGGCATTATTATAACCTCACATAATAGTTTTTTACAAAATTCATATATACCCTTTTAAACTCAGCAATATGATTTCTACCAATAACTGCCACTTCGCCATTATTGAGTGTTATTATATTATTTTTAAAACTATCAATGCAATACATATTAACCACGTATGACTTATGTACTCGATAAAAGCAATGTTCCGGTAACAGTTTATATACTTGAGCTATTGTCTTTGAACTATGAATAGTGTCCTTTGATGTTCGAACAATACAATATTTTCCGTCACCTTCAAGGTATAAAATATCCTGAGAGTTGACGGTTTTTTGTTCTCCGTCTTCAACTATTATCAGTGGATAGAGAAGCTTTTGTTGCTTTATGTAGTCATTTAAAGCATCGTATATTTTTTTATCCTCCATGGGCTTTAACATAAATCTAAACGGCTGAACTTCAAAGGATTCAAGTATAAATTCGGGGTAAGCTGTTATAAAAATTATACTGCAAATAGGATTTTTCTTTCTTAAAATACGAGCAGTTTCAAGCCCATCTAATCCATTCATTTGATAGTCCATAAAAACAACATCCCAAACGGTACTGTCTGCAAGAAAACTTTCACCGCTTTCAAATTCGAATATATCAATATGGACTCTTTTTTCTGATTTGTATTTAATAAGAATATCCTTTAATTGACTACGAAAAAAGCTGTCGTCATCACAAATAGCAATCTGCATTTTCCCAGATACCTCCAAATTTTATACACCATACTCCAAGATATGTATGATTTTTCCTTTCTTTAATTTATAACATAAAAAACAAAGAAAGGAAATAGTTTTATGTTATATTTTCTAAGAGCTTTACTAAGACTTTTTTACTAAATAATAAGGCGGTCCACTTTTTGTGGGCCGCTTTATTATTTGCTTGTGAAATTTTCCTCTGCGCATGCAAGTAATTTTATTAATAAATCGACCTTATCCTTGTCCCAATTTTTAATAATCTCACAAATTTCTGAATTAACAGGGACATCATGGTTTAAAACTCTATCAGAGAGTAGACACACTATGTCAACTCCTAAAATCTCGGCTATTTCGTCAAGTCTTGAAAGGGCAACTTTTGTAGCTCCGCACTCAATTTGACTTACATAACTTTCTGAGATATCTAATTTTTCGGATAATTTCGATTGTGTCATGTGAATTTTTTTACGATATAGACTTATTCGTCTGCCTATTGCTTTATAATCCAACATATTCCATCACCAAGTTAAGTATAACAGTTATAACTTAATTTTAGAATTGACCTATAAATTAAATATTAATCTATAAGTTGATATTATGTGCGCTTTTTGATATAATATACGATGTATTTTACATAATACTCCGATTTTTCGACAAAAAACTCCCACCCGTCAAGAAAAAACCTACATATTAATATACAATTACAAAGATGTACACCGCTTTGTAAAGGAGGTTTTTTAGTGAAATATACATTTGTTAAGCAGCATGATATAACAGATTGTGCCGCAGCTTGTCTTGCAATGGTAAGCTTGCATTACAAAAAAGAAACCACCATAACCAAGTTGCGAGATATGATGGGAACAGATATTAAAGGAACGAATCTTATAGGTTTGTCAAAATGTGCGGATCAACTTGGTTTTGTTTCACAGGCAGTGCGAGTTGATAAGGAGGGATTTTTAAGTGATTTTACACTTCCGGCCATAGCTAATATAATAACCAAAGAGGGATTAAGCCATTTTGTTGTAGTTTTTAAAAAGACAAAAAAATATGTTGTTGTTGGTGATCCTGCAAAGGATTTAATGCGTATTCCGGTGGATGAGTTTTATAAACAGTTCACCGGTGTTTTGCTAATATTAAAACCTGATGAGCGATTTGTCACTCAAAAAAACAAGGGTAAAAAGGTTTTAGATAGGTATATAAGACTTTTACTTCCGCAAAAAAAGCTATTTATTTATGGTATTATCGCTTCGCTTTTGCTCACCGTTTTCGGTATAATCTCCTCGCTGATTAACAGTGTAATATATGATGAAATATTACCTTACAGTCAGGTTAACACTTTGAAAATGGTGCTTATTGTATTTGCTGGAATCAGCATTACTCAAATAGTTGTTGGTTTTATAAGACAATGGATGATGATTCATCTGTCAATTAAAATTGATATACCGCTTATGCTTGGATATTTTGAGCATATATATAAGCTACCTATGAAATTCTTTTCTACAAGAAGAACCGGAGATATAACAACAAGATTTTCAGATGCTTTTACAATTAAAGATATATTTACAAATATTGCATTGACTTTAATTATAGATATTACAATGGCGCTTATTACGGGTGTAATACTATTTAAAATGAATACTTCGCTTTTTGTTGTTATTTTATTTATGACTATATTAAGTGTTTTACTTGTATTGCTATTTAAAGAGCCTTATAAAAAAATAAATGAGGAGCAAATGCAGCAAGCATCTGTTCTTAATTCACAAATCATTGAAGGTTTGCGTGCCGTAGAAACCATAAAGGGCAATGCCAATGAGGATACTGAACTTGAAAACATAGAAAAAGAATATATAAAATCCTTGCGAATCGGGCTAAAAGAAGGTCATTTATCTAATATTCAAGGATTAATTTCGGGCTTTATTTCTACATTAGGTAACCTGCTTCTTACTTATTTAGGTATTATGCAGGTGATAAACGGTGATATTACACTTGGAACTATGATGGCATTTACAACGCTTTCAGGTTATTTTATGGACCCAATAGGTAGGTTGGTAGAACTTCAGCTTACCATACAGGAAGCTAATATTTCTATGAAACGAATATCTGAAATTCTTGATTATGAAAGAGAACAGGATATTGAAAGCAAAGGTTTGTATAGCGATATAGAAGCGATAAACGGTGATATTGAGATCAAAAATATCACATTCCGTTACGGGAACCGCAAGCCTGTACTCAATAATATTAGCTTTGAAATAAAAGAAGGTGAAAAGGTAGCGGTTGTAGGTTCTTCAGGTAGCGGTAAATCTACCCTTGCAAAACTGCTTTTAAAATACTATAAACCCGAAAGTGGAGAAATTACGATTGACAGTGTTGACATTGAGGAATATACCAACCATTCCCTACGTCGTGCTATTTCGTATGTTCCACAGAATATTGAATTATTTTCAAAAAGCATTTATGATAATATACGTGTTTCAAAAATGTCCGCAACTCTTGAAGAAGTAAAAGAAGCGGCAAAAGCGGCTGATGCGCACGAGTTTATACGAAAGTTGCCTATGCAATACTATACATATCTTGAAGAGGCGGGAAACGGTCTTTCGGGAGGCGAAAAACAACGAATTGCACTCGCCAGGGCTTTCCTTAAAAAGAATAATTTCTACATTCTTGACGAATCCACAAGTAACCTTGATTTTGCAACAGAAAATATAATATTTGATATGATTTATAATAAGTTTAAAGGCAAATCAATGCTTATAATAGCACACAGGCTTTCTACTGTAAAAAATTGCGACAAAATCATAGTTCTTGAAAACGGCGAAATAGCAGAGTGCGGCACCCATAATGAACTTATTGCAAAACAAGGCAAATATTATAGACTGTGGGAAATGCAGCAAGGCAATTTCATAGTTGATAGTAAGGCAGAAATAATGCCTGAATCAGCTGTGGAAGATTTTGAGGATGACGAGGCAACATTAAGTTATACATAAGGTGAAACCGCTTCATGCGCAGAAGCGTTCACATATATTTTCGATATGAGTGTACAGCGTGTCGGAAAGAAAAATTATTGATACATAAGTATCGGAAAGGAGAAAAACAAATGGAAATGTGTTATAATGGGGCATTGGTAATGCCTAGCAATTACGCTGTTGTCAATGACAATGAGATGGAGTATGTTGAGGGAGGTGGAACTCTTGCTATAACTTTAAAGAAAGAGTTTTTACGTGATTTTGTCACAGCATCTTGCTCGGCCATTGGTATAATTATAGGTACTATCATTGTAGGAGGTTCCTCTGCTGGAACAGCAGCTGTTGTAGGCGGTGCTATTGGAGGAGCTCTTGGATGGATAATTGGTGGAACGCTTTCAAGGAAATTTATAAACGAAGACTTAAAATTTAGTGTCTGGGTACCTTTAGTCAGTAGCAAAGCATGGACAATTTATTAAAAATAAAAGGTGAGAGAAATATGCTCAAAAAGATATTTATTATTGTTTTAACTGCTTTAATCTACTTTTTTCTGTATTTCGGTATATTGAGAAACCTCTTCTCTCAATATATCGAAAATATATTGCTACAATCTCTTATTATGGGTATAATAGGTGGTTTGCTGGTATTTATAGATTTACGATTGTTTCGTAAAATTGCAAAGAATAAAAAATAAAATAATAATATTCTTAAATCATAGTGGTTATGCATATGCGTTTACATATAATCACAAATGCTAACGGCGTAGCTAACCGATAGCGAAAAAACAAGAAAAAGATGTTATAATAGCATCGGAAAGGAGAAAAACAAATGGAAATGTGTTATAATGGAACATTGGTAATGCCCAGCAATTACGCTATTGTAAATGACAACGAAATGGAATATGTGCAGGGAGGCTGGTCTGCTACAGTAACTGGAACTGTTTCATCAATTAGAAATAGATTATCAGCGATTATTACTGCTTGTATTACCGGCGATGCTGTTAGCATCGCTGTAGGTGCTTTAGGCGGTATTGCGGGTATTGTTTTTGCCGGAATTTCAGGCGGATGGTTTACTAATATTTTAAGTAAGGCTTCAGATGCACATAGCAAAGCTGAAGGTTGGATTAAAAAATATGGTAAAAACAAAAAATGCAAAATGACATCAACATGGGCAATTCTGTGGTGCACAGGTATATCTTTATCTATTTAATGTAAATTTCTAAATTACAAAGTAGCGTATTTTACGCTACCTTGTAATGAAAGGGTGATTTTAATGAAAAAATCTTTTACAAAATATATCCCTTATATTTTTTACTTTTTATCATTTTTAGGTATAATAATAGAACTTATATGGGCAGAGAAAATTAATGGATTTTGGGTTATATTTGCGCCCTACATGATAGGGTTATTTCTGCATATGAAGAGCAATAAAACCGATATTAAACATCATAAAATCGTTCGTATAATCATTCTTACTTCAATTGCCATAATATTATTCCTCTTTTTAGTTGTATTAATGTTTTTAACACAGTAAGTAAACAAACAAAAAATGTACAGGTAACACAAGGGGGATAGTCCCCTTGTGTTCTAATAATTATTAATTAATATTTGTCGGAGTGATTGCTGAATTTTTTATAAAAAATAAAGAAGTAGTGCTTCACATGTTAAGTTGTGAAACTATTCTTCAAGAATCAGCGAGCGGCTTTGATAGTTGCAATTCAATTTAATTAGTTAAAGGAGAATGAATTATGAATAAAAATTCAAATGATAATCAAAACATTCGAGTTAAAAGGCGAATTGTTTTGTGTATTATTGTTAGTTTATTGTTTCTTATTTCAGTAAACGGAATTTTATGGACTATCGGTGTTATAAATACAACAAAGGATATTATTTTTGCAATTTTGGCAAGTTCGGTTTTTGTATATGTAGTTGTTGGGGCAATTTTGTTATGTGTAAGGGTTATGAATAACAAAAAATAGTCTTTTAACATATTGAGTTTGATCTTTTGGAGGTCATATAAAATGAAGTTGGAAAAATCAGAAAAGTTAGTATATATTTCACTTGCTTGCTTTTGGTTTGTAAGTATTTGTTTAGATGATGCTTCGATTTTTCCTTTTGGAGTTATTGTTGCGGTTAAAATAGTTCAGAATATTTGTTTCTATTCATTTTTATTATATAGCTTATTAAAATTTTGCAACGACCATATTAATAATAAAAAATTTGTTTTAGGGTTAGTCATTATTTCAATTTTTTCTTTTATATTAAGTGCAACACAAGTGATCCTATATGAATTACATAATCCAAATAGTGTCTTGTTTCCGTTGTTTCCATTGTATATATTAGCGTTGCCGCTATGGGCGTTTATATTTGACAAAAAAGTAAAAGGCAACATTAAAACACCGAAAAACATTACGTTAATAGTTGTTTTGTCGATATTCATACTGGCTATTTTAGCATTAAACATTATTGCTATCATTGATTTGAGTTTGGTAGGTGGATTAAATTAAGAGGACAAGGGGACAGTTCTCACGTCTCCATTCCTCTCTGTATCCTAACAATTATGGGTAAATTAAAAATTTGAAAGGTCGTAAAATATGAGCAAATTAAATTTAGACTATGACAAAACCTTGAAACTTACAAATGCGCTTATTATAGAACTCGGTGAAGAAGATTTTGAAAATATAAATCTTGTTGTTGAGAAGATGGAAAATTACATAAAAGCAAAGGGTTATATGCCTGTAGGTCCATTAATTCAATATTCGGGCACTAAAATCAATGAAGCAGGTGAGCTGGATATTACGGTAAAACTTATAAGGCAGTCCAGCCAATTTATTAACCACACAGAAGAACCGTATAAATGCGAATCTTTAATGAGAATAAAAAACTGTATGTATGTGCGTTATACAGGACCTGAGACTTCTCTCAAATTTGCTTATGATAAAATCAACCTTACCGCCTTTGAAGAAGATATAAAATTAAAGGGCGACAGTTATACTGTGTTTGTTAATCAGATCGATGATGATATTATAGCAGATGTATTTATGGAGAGATCCGAGAATGAATAAAAAAATCAAAACGCTTGATGAACTGAGAGACAGTAAAATTTTATTTAATAAAAATGTTCCTGCATTCGGGTATATGCTGATTTTAGTTGTTTCAGCTCTTTTAGTAGGCGTAATTATTTGGAGTGTTTTTGCGCCAAAAACCTATATGATAAAAGCAAACGGAACAGTAACAAGTGAAAACGCTAATTATGTAATGTCGGCTTTTGGCGGAACTATTACAGATTCCAAAATGCAAGAAGGAATTTTAGTAAAAAAAGGTGATACTCTCTTTTGTGTAAACAGCAGTGAGTATAACGTACAGTCCAAACAGCTGACTGAAAACCGTGTAATATATCAAACACGAATTGAAAAATATCAATTGCTCATTAAATCAATAAAGGATGATAAAAATTATTTCAGCCCTGTAAATGCTGAGGACAACCTGTATTATACAGCATTTGAAGCCTATAAATCACAGGTGGAACAAAATCAGTTCGATGCAAGTACATATAAAAATTATGGTTATACTGATGAACAAATTGAAGTTGAAATAAACAAGGCACAAGCCAAGACGGCAGAAATATATTATTCAGCTATTCAAAACGCAGAAAATGCCATTGCAGAATGTGAATTGCAAGTGGCTTCCATAAATGCACAATTATCAGCCTTACAGTCGGGCAAAAACGAATATGAAATAACAGCCTCTGCTTCGGGCACATTGCATTTATTGGCCGATTATAAAAACGGTATGGTGGTTCAAGCGGGTGCTGCGATTGCAACTATAACACCACAAAATGACGAAGTTATTATAGAGGCCTATGTTACCCCTGCGGACAGGGCAAGAATGAACAATAATGACAATGTGGAAATTGTTGTTTCGGGACTGACACAATCAGTTTACGGAAAAATCAGTGGACAAGTAAAACATATCGATAGTAATGTTACTGCGCAAGAAAATGAAAAAGGCGAAAACGGTTCGGCTTTTAAAGTAAAAATAAAGCCTAATTACAGTTATTTAATAAGTAAATCTGGCGATAAAATAGATTTATCTAACGGTATGGCAGTAGAAGCTAGCATACAGTATGATAAAGTTACATATTTTAACTATGTTATGGAAAAAATCGGTTTTTTGGTGAGATGATAACCTGATTTTGTATAAGTGGTTATGCATATGCATTTACATATAATCACAAATGCTAACGGAGTAGCTAACCGACAGCGAAAAAATAAAAAAGATGTTATTATAACGTTGGAAAGGAGAAAAACAAATGGAAATGTGTTATAATGGAACCCTCGTAATGCCCAGCAATTACGCTGTTGTCAACGACAACGAAATGGAGTATGTAGAGGGGGGTTATAAAAAATGGAGTTCAGGTGCTTTCAGATTTGTTAAATTAAACGGAGCGGAAACTGATAAATATTTATCAAAATTTAGCTACAGGTCAGTTATTTATTCTGCTTTGTTTGGTTTTGTAAATACTGCGCTTGGAATTGCCGTTTCTTTAGGGTGTGCTCTATATAATAATGTAATTTCAAAATACAACAAAAACGATAGCGGTGTCACATTTGTGTTTGGAAATTTTGGATCTGGTTCACGAGGTGTATTACAAGTTTCAATGAGATCATTTGATGTATTTGATAATTATTAATTAGTATTTGCTGGAGTGATTCTTGATGGATTTTTTGGAAAAATTAACTGGAATAAGTATAATCACCTTTTTCCTTATTGCTTATTTTAGAAGTGGAAATGATTTTATTGTACTGATTTCGGGCGTTGTTATGTATAGTATTATAGTATTATATTTATTTAGAAAAAAACACAAAAAATAGTATAACCACCCTGATAAATTGAGTTATATGTTATTTATTCTAAATCTTGTGGATGGGTTTATATTTATTTGCAAGATTTAGAATTGAAAATCATTATGAAAGATATTATAAAAGATATTATACTTTAAAAAATTAATAAGGTTTTAAATTATGTGTGAGTGAATAAAAATACTCTCAAAATGAATATGTATTCTTAAATAACAAGATTGTATTGGGCATTATGCCCATTTGAAAATTGAGAAGTTGGATCGTTACTATATTATTGTAATTATGGTGAGATAAATGAAAAGATGTTCAAAATTATTTAATTTATTATGTATTTTGTTTACTGCAATTTTCTTGTGTGGTATTTCAATTAAAGTTGATGCTTCTGAATTTGAAACAGATAAAATAGAAGTTACAGACATTGTTATAGCAGATTATAATAGCACTTTAGAAGTAGGAGAAACACTTACATTGTCGGTTACCGTTTTGCCGTCTGATGCAACTGAACAAACGGTGTCATACAAATCTTTAAACGAAGCTATTGCAACTGTGTCACCAACGGGTGAAATTAAGGGAATTGCTTCTGGCAAAGTAAAGATACAAGTATCAGCAGGGGCAATAAAAAAAGAAATTGATTTAACAGTTAAAGTATCGGCAAAAGGTATAAATATTAAAAACGATTATATTATATTAAAGCCCGATCAAACGCAACAAATAGTTGCTGATATATTTCCTAATAATACCACCCAAAAAAATCTTACTTACAGTTCTTTAAACACCGCCGTGGCAACAGTTTCTGATACGGGACTGATTAGGGCTATTAATTGTGGCAGTACATCAATTGTAGTAAAATCCGCTGATACAATGGCTATGATATCAGTCGTGGTTAATAAAAATTTTAATAAAATTGGAGACACAACAGTTAATCAAACTCAGTCAACAGGTATATATGTACCGGAAACTATTAATGCAACGGATTGTCCTATTATTACGGAAGAAATGTTAGAACAACTATATGAAACTAAAAAAACACTCAATGTAGTTGGTAACAACTACAGTTTTCAAATAAATGGTCAAGAAATAAAAAACATAAACAATTCTTTAAGTTCTGACATTCAACTAGTGGAAGAAGATGATAATCTATATTTCACATTAAATGAAAAACGAAATTTATGCGGTAATATTACGCTTACTATTAAGAATGCTGAAAATTATAAATATCTTTATTTGTATAATGAAACTGAGGATAAGTATAAATTTATAGAAACTTCGGATTTCAAAAACTTAAATTTAAGCTCAGCAGGAAGATATATGCTTACAAAATCAAAAATCAATTATTTTAATACTCCATTATTTTTTATTATAGTTGGTACTGCGGTTTTAGTAATACTATCAATTATTTATATAATATTTAAACGCAAATATTGGTTTTGGTAATAAAGGGGTAATAAAATGAATGCTTTACAAGTCAAAAGAAGTCTGATTAATTCTGGAGTAGATAAGTTATATCATGTTAATACTGTTGTAACTTCTCTCTCGTTTATTAATCAAGGCGGTCTTTTATCACGCCAAACAGCAGAAATCATGGGCGTTCCACAAACACCCCAAAGCTCGGACGATATTGATAGAGAATTTGGTATATACAATGACATATTTTTCGATTCTGTAGATATACACGACAGAGCAAAGCGTCCTAATGATTATGGTCCGGTTATGTTTGTTTATTCCGTAGATGTTTTAGATACGCTGACAGAATACGATATTTGCATTACCAGAGATAATCCGATTTATTGGGAAGACGGAATGCAAGATAATGAAAAATATTTTAGTAGTGAACAAGAAATACTTTTTGGCTTTTCAAAAGGTGATTTTAATAAGCATATTACCGTTAGAAATATTAGTGTACCATTGCCTTTTAACTATTTAGAGGAAATTGTAATAGACGATCCGGGAATGGAACATATAGAGTTGTTAAATAAAGCTAAAGAAAGTATAGAATCATCTCTGAACATAATAGGTATTCGTGTTCCGGTAAACGTTAGGAAATGTTCTTTGAATTGTAGCTGTTTGTCTAAATACACAACATCAAATCCTGGATACGCCTATCACAGATTCAAAACGCAATTATAAAATAAAATACTTATAATCCATTTTTTGATACAATATACATAGCACAGAGGTCAGAGTCCTAAAAGTATTTTGATTAATGAAAATCCAAATATTTATTTAAGTGAGTTTGTTTAATGACTCAATGGTAATTACTCTTGAATATAGCGACGGTTTAATTAAAGTAACTAATATTTATATGATTTTTAACCAATATGTTTCAATATTTATTCTATCCAAAGGAACTACTCAATCGATATAAAATAAATATTACGAAAAAGTATTTAGGCATTGCTCCGTGCGATGTCTTTTATGTTGTAAAATTATATTAAAGTTAGCAAACACTATCGACAATATTGATATTATTGGAGAAGTTTTAGAATAGTGATTTCAAATTTGTTTAAAAAACTATAATTATGTTTAGTTTCAGCGTTATGCCAACCCAAACTTTGATATTAACAAAAAAGTTAATATTTATTAAAAAAACTGTTGACAAATCGTAAGCAATATGGTATCGTATTATCAAACAGAAAGGAAGATTGCTATGTTGACAAGCTTAGGCAAGTTTTTACGCACATTCCGTATACAACAAGGTGAATTATTAAAGGATATGGCTGACAAGCTGAATGTTGCCCCTGCATATTTATCATCAATTGAAAATGGTAAAAGGTCTGCAACAAAAAAGCTCATTAACAATATCGCTGATAGTTATAAATTAACTGAAGCACAACTATTAGAACTTAACGCAGCTTTTTTTGAAACCCTTGATGAAGTTAACTTGTGCACCAAAAATGCCACTGCTACACAACGAGATTTATGCATTTCTTTTGCAAGAAAATTTAATAATCTCAACAATGCACAAATTGAGGAAATCAAAAAAATATTGGAGGTCTCTAATAAATGAATTTACCCCTAATGGCACCGCCGCTTAGCAGGCGAACCATTGAACAGTTTGCAAACTATGTACGATATCAACTAAATATAGGTGAATGTTTGTATGTGCCCATAATGAAAATCGTAGAGCACGTAATACCTACGCTTGACCCTTCATTTCAGCTGGACACCACATATGAAGGGGAAATGAACAATGAGTATGCAAACTACTGTCCACAGACAAACACATTGAGCATACGTCAAGATGTATATATAGCTGCTTGTTCTGATGACCCTAGGCATCGATTTACAGTAGCACACGAACTTGGTCACTATTTTATTCACGATGATGTAACAGCGTTTTCAAGATGTCCTAAAAACGCTACGGTTCCTACATTTAGAGACCCTGAATGGCAGGCGAATGTTTTTGCATCGGAATTCTTAATGAGTAAGAATTTGATAACTGGTATGACTGCGGAGCAAGTAGCATTAGCATGCAAAACTTCATTGAAGTCTGCAGAAATTGCTCTTAAATATATCGCTTAGGCGTTATATAAAATAAGAGAGCATCTCTCATAAAGACGCTCTCTTACAAATAGGGAATATTGACGGTTGAACCCGTAACATACCTAAGCTGTATAAAGTATGTTAACACAAAAAATCTGATTTGTCAATGACTTCAAGATTAAAAGTGCGCCGTCAGGGAAGGAAATTTTTAGCTATGGCAAAAACAAAGTCAAGCGTCAGAGGTAAGCCTCAAAAGAAAATTGTCCCCGTAAAGCCGTACAAAAGGTCTGATGGGACAAAAGTTGGGGGCCATCGTAGGTCTACACCTAACTGAACCTGTTAAAGCACAAATTAATCTTGAAAGGAGGACTGGCAATGTATACTACTGGTGAAAAGCCGGGCAAAGGCACTTATAAGTGTTTGTATTGTGGAACCGAAGTTGTTCTTGATGATAATACAGATACACTTCCACCTTGTCCTAAGTGTCATAAGACAACATACTATAAAGTTAGATAATTAGTAAGCGTTGGCAGAGGAACTTCCTTCCTCTGCCATTTTATTTTGAAAGGAGAATAAAAATGGAATATTATATTATGAAATTTTATGAATGGAAGAACAAAGAAGCAGGCATACGATTAGGGATAAACCGATTTTCAAAATGCAAGAAAATCATCGTTATATCATTACTTATTTCAATGGTACTACTGTTTTTGGGAATGATAGTGCTTATGACTGTCTTGCCAAATCCTGTATGGTTTCCGCTTGGATCAATTCTTTGTGTTCTTGCAGTATTAACACTTTTGATTTTAGATAATAGAGACCGTAGAATTAATGCTTATCAACATGTAAAAGAATACAACAAAAAGATTGATATACTATACGATATATTGAAAACGGAGTTTTCTATTGATTCTGCTAATAAAATCGACATATTAATAAACAAATATCAAGGATACATAGACAAACAGAACAAAGATGATAAGAAGAAAAATAAAATTATTTTCACATTGTTTACAGCTTTAGCTGGTGTTTTATCAACTTCTTTTTTGAATTTAGATGTGATCGGGATTGACTTTTTAAGTTGGTTAAGTATCGCGATGTTTCTTTTATTGATAATTGGTTTTGTGAGCGCATTAATATATTGTTATCGAAGTTTCGATACATTAAGACAGAAATATGAGTCAATGATTAATGATTTACAGTATGTGAAATTACGCAAATATAATAATTAATTAGTTAGTAGTTCGGCTTTTGGTGCAACGATAAATATTTACGATCATTTAGAATAAATGCGAGGTTGAATTGGTCAAACGGAAGTCTATATAAAAATTGCACTTTTGGCATATAAAGAACATCGGCTATAACAAATATATAGCAATTTTTTGTTTAAGACCAAACAACTGAAAAGATAAATCAATTACAAATATTATAAAGAGTTATAACTACCAGATTTGCTGTAGCTTTCCTTCTATGTAAAACGAAAACACCCATTGATAGTCAGTTAAAAACTAGAACTCAATGGGTGTCTTGATCTAAGTTTATTTACTTAGAAAATGTGCAAGTGTCCAAACTTGCCTCGCTTACAAAAGACTCAGCTCTTGTAATCTAATACGTACGATCTCTCGCAGTATTACCTTGTGAATTTCGTAAATTATAACACAACATCGTTTATATGTCAAGTGTTTTTTGAAATTCATTAGTATTATATGCAGCTGAAGTTACTTTATTGCATATATATTTTCTCCATCTACATACAACTCAATGTATCCATCTGTAGAAATTTTAACTGCCATACCATATTGCGATAATTTTTTCGCAGCGGCACCTCTTCCGCCGCCAGTAGAACCACTGTCATTTCTAATAATAGCACCAAAAGAAATTACTTCCCCGCGACAATTTAATATACATGCGCCATCAAGTGCGATTAACTCACTGCGTAGTTTTCTATCTATCTCAGAAAAATGTTTTTTATTTGTTAATCTTGTTAAGATAGTCCGTTTTTGAATGCGTTTTATTTCTTCACTTTCTTTTGAGGAAATATTGTAATCATTTAGAAAATCATCGCACGGATGTAATATTGGAGTTGAAGCGGAGGTATCTGCTTTTGAGCCTGGCCAGGATTCGCCAACAATCGAAATAATACCACCTGCATGCGAAAAAGATACATCTAAAACAGAAGCAAAAATGTTCTCTATTAAATTATAAAGCAGTTGCTTACTTTCGGCGTCACTATATCTTGAAATAAAATCATCAAGAGCTCCGGCAAATGCATCATAACTAAGATTTAACCACTGTAGATTTCTTTTTACAAAACAAACGGATTGATTCCGAGCTAAAATTATATCGCCGTTATTCAATAAAAATATTCCAAATTTCTTACCTGTTACATATTTTTGAATAACTTGTGTAAAACGTAATGGTATTCTGTTACTAAGTTTCCCTGATGCTATACTGTTTGTAGAAGAAATGGATCGATAATTAACAAAGTTACAGTTTGTATCTAACTCTATTACAGAATGTATGCAATCAGTGAACACGGCAGAAGAATCATCATCAAGAAAATCAATCCAATTTCCATGTTTTGATTTACTTTTATTATTGGCGTTGGGATCAATAATAAAACCTAGTGTGACCTTTTTGCCTTCATAAGTTTTTACAGACCAAGTTTCCAACTTGTTGAAGAGTTTTTCAATTGCATTACTTTGTGGATCGCCTCCAATCCAACTGCAAATGCCTTTTTGAACCGCCATACAAAAAACAGTGTTCCTTTGAGTCTTGGAGAAATAGCTATTGTTTTTGCCTGAACCGATTCTTTTATATTCAGAAACTTGAATGAAAGACTGGATGATGCGCCTAATTAATTTAAGGTTATCGTTCGATATTTGTTGGTGCGTTTCCACGCTAAAAACACACCAACCGCCGATAAAAAATAACAACTTGTTGTCTAACATCTCAACGGTATCTTTTTTATTGTCTATTGGATAAATTTCGGTTGATAGTTCTGTATTTACAATACCAAGCAAACGAAATAAATATGTTTCTATGAAAAATTTATACTCTGAGACAAAATTATTATTTAATCGTTTTGAATTAGTTGACATCATCGCAACCCCTGACTTTATGTATTTGCTAAAAATATTTTACCATAATTTTCTTGTTTTGTCGACATTTTTAAAAAAATTTATATAATTTCTATTATATATGGTTCTATAGGTATAAAGTAAAATTCACAAAATGTTTATAAAGACCAAAAAAGGTATCAAAATGTATATAAAAAGACCAAAACCGATATTAAAACGACCACTTTTTCGCTTGTAATCGCTTCTAATCGCTTGTAATCGAAAATAAGAGGCCAATAAGCAATTTGACAAGGTAAAGTCTATACAGTATAATATATACGAGCTTTAAAATAATGAAGGAGTTATTCAAAAAATACATTAAACCGAGAAGGTTAAGTGTATTGGTTTGCTCTTTCGTAAGGCTTACGATAAAGCAAACAAAGACACTTATCTTTCGTGATAGGTGTCTTTCTTTGTTTTATGGTGTTTTGTTTCCTCTAAATGAGGTTCAAATATATTCCTGTCGATACGTTTGAAAATTGGCGTGTGGCGGAGTTAAGAAGGAGTTTTTAAAAATTTTGTTGTGTGACACGGGAAGTTAGTTGCACCAAAGGATTGGTGCCGAGAGCTACAGTCTGAATTCTGCGACAGGCTGTAAATCACTAGCAGAAAACCTTTAAAGTCAGGTTAGACTTTATCAGCCGATGCTCTAAGGCTGATTATCCGTAGGACCGAAGAAGTGGAAATATGGAACTAAAGAGCTA
Source organism: Clostridia bacterium (assembly GCA_017622555.1). Lineage (GTDB taxonomy): Bacteria > Bacillota > Clostridia > Oscillospirales > Acutalibacteraceae > UBA737. The sequence continues at coordinate 251 of JAGAQV010000010.1, read as the reverse complement.
TCACGGTTGCGGCGACGGACAGGGTGATATATGGAAGATAGGCGACACATTTTTAATCGACCTATTACGTTGCTCGGTTTTATGATTTCCGTAAAAAATTAGAACCCACGTTTACACAGTGGTCCGAAATATGATAGTAGGAAAAGTCGTGATATACAAAGCCCTTCACAAAGGCTATGTGAACTAAAAAGTGCGGATAGCAGAGCCGTTACGAAACGAGGATTGTTCGACTGCGATCTGCCTTCGCTTAT
>JAGAQV010000009.1 GCA_017622555.1 Clostridia bacterium | reverse complement strand
CTCTAAAACCCAAATGGTGTTCTCGCATATCCATTATAACACCTATTTTAAATTCTGCACTATATACTTTATTTTTTCTTCCTGTTTTACCCATAAAAAATATGCACCTCCAAAAGTGTCTAACTTTTGGGGTGCATATCATTTCGACTGCTCTTTAAATTTTGCTAAAAATTAAGCCTTGTTTACCGAACCGAAAAGCTCCATTTTTTCCTTTACAGTTGCCTTAATTGCTTCAAAGCCGGGAGCTAAAAGCTTTCTGGGGTCAAAGCCCTTACCAACTAAATCCTTACCTGCTTCAACATATTCACGTGTTGCAGCAGCGAAAGCCAACTGACATTCAGTGTTAACGTTAATTTTTGAAACACCTAAAGAAATTGCCTTTTGAATCATATCAGCAGGGATACCTGTGCCACCGTGAAGAACTAAAGGCATATCGCCTGTGAGCTGCTGAATAGCATCAAGTGTGTCAAAGCTGAGGCCTGCCCAGTTTTCAGGGTATTTGCCATGAATGTTACCTATACCTGCGGCAAGCATTGTAATGCCGAGGTCTGCAATCATTTTGCATTCCTTGGGGTCAGCGCATTCGCCTGCGCCTATAACACCGTCTTCTTCACCGCCGATAGAACCAACTTCAGCTTCCAAAGAAAGACCAAGCTCGTTACAGGTTGCAACCAATTCCTTAGTTTTTGCAATGTTTTCTTCAATGGGGTAATGTGAACCGTCAAACATAACTGAAGAAAAGCCTGCTTCAATGCACTTTTTGGCGCCTTCATAGCTGCCGTGGTCAAGGTGAAGAGCAACAGGAACGGTAATGCCAAGCTCATCAATCATACCGTTAACCATACCAACAATTGTTTTATAGCCACACATATATTTACCTGCGCCTTCGGAAACACCGAGGATAACAGGTGAGTTAAGCTCCTGTGCGGTTAAAAGAACGGCCTTTGTCCATTCAAGGTTGTTGATGTTAAACTGACCTACTGCATATTTACCGGCCTTTGCCTTTTGCAGCATATCTTTTGCGGATACTAACATTTTAAATTCCTCCGTTTAAAAAATTTACCTTATTATTGTATACTAAAAGCCCGTTAAAATCAAGCGTTATATTGACTAAATTTTAACAGGCTTTATTTATAAAATTGGTATTATTTATCCTCGTCTTCGATTACCTTTTCGGGCGGTGTTTCCAAAAGCTCGGGGTTGGCGAGATATTTTTTAAGTGCTCTAAAGGCAATTGCAAAATAACTGCCCGAACAAATGCGTTCGTCCATTGTAACGCCAATAGGAAGTGATTTTACAAACACAATTTCGTCACCCTTGCGCTTTGGCACCTCGCGCAAATTACCCATAGCCATAAAAAGACTGGTTGTGCCAAACTCATAGCAGTGGTGATAAATGTGGTTAGTGCGAATAGATGCAAGGTTGGTAATACCCATACTCATATGAAAAGGTGAAGCGTCAATAATTGCTTTGGGCAAAAGTCCATAGCGATCCATTAGCTTAAACACTTTTACACCAAAATTTAAAAGACCCGGAATGCTTAACAAAATTTTAATAAGCTTTTCAGTGCTGTTATTTTCGGGTGCTTCACGGTTTTCTTCAACATATTTGTTTATAATGTTGTTAACATCAAAAATGGTGTTGGTTTTATCAAAATACATTTTTGACATAGTGCCGTTATGGTCTTCACCCGATTTTAAAACAACCATACCAATTGCAACTTCGTTTCTTGTATATATTCTTTTATTAACAACAAAACGGTTAAGCTCGGGGAATTCGGCAAGGGTACGAAGATATGCCGCAATAACAAGCGACATATGACTTATGCGTACTCCCTCCTTACGCTTTTTGTTTATGTAATCTTGAATAGGTTCGTAAGGAATATCAATGGTTATCATATTCATTGAATCCACTCGTTTGTCCATAATATGTGCGGCAACCCTATACATCGGGTCAGTATGGCGGAGTCGTTTGCCGTCTGCTCTCATAAATTACCTCTTTTACAATAAATGTGAATAATTTGTAAACTTATAATAACATATCTCGACATATTTCGCAATATTTTTTTGAAATCTTAAAATTTAAAATTACTTGTTAAATCAATATATATATGATATACTTTATGTATATGAATTTTTCGTTAAAATTTTTCCATAATAACTATGGGTGATTTTAATGAGTAACGACAACAATTTAAAAAATGAAAAAAGTGAAGAAATAAAGGAATTTGGATCTGTTATATCCGCAGGTGGTAAGCATAAAATTTACTGCCTTACCATTATAGGCGAAATTGAAGGCCACACTATTTTAGCCGAAAACAGCAAGTCCACCAAGTACGAGCATATTATTCCTCAGCTTGTGGCGGTTGAAGAATCGGACGAAATTGAAGGTCTTTTGGTTATACTTAACACCATTGGCGGTGACGTTGAAGCAGGTCTTGCCATTGCTGAGCTTATTTCGGGTATGAAAAAGCCCACTGCATCCTTTGTGCTGGGCGGCGGTCATTCAATTGGCGTACCGTTGGCAGTATCAGCCAAAAGGTCATACATTGCCCCATCTGCTACAATGACAGTGCACCCCGTCAGAAGCAACGGTCTTTTTATAGGTGTTCCGCAAATGCTTAACCACTTTCAGCGTATGCAGGAAAGAATAACCGATTTTGTTTGCCGAAATTCTAAGATTCAAAGTGAAGCCTTTACCCGTCTTATGATGAACACGGGCGAAATGGTAACCGATGTCGGCAGTGTTTTATCAGGTGATAAAGCGGTTGAGGTTGGCCTTATTGACAAGGTTGGCAGTCTTTCTGATGTTATTTCGGGTCTTTATGATTTAATTGAAAACAAAGGGTGAATTTCACCCATACATACTATTTTTAAGGAGAAGATTTTTTTGGCAGCTAAAAAAAGGAAGTACACAAAACGCAAGACGCAAAAAGAAATAAGGCAGTCAACTGCCGCACAGCGTCAGCTTTATTCGGTAATAGGTTTTGCCGTTGCAATATTTTTGCTTTGCGTTGTGTTTATAAAGGGCGAAAACGTTTGGCTTTGGTTACATAATTTTGTTTTCGGTCTTTTTGGTGTAACCGCCTATACAGTACCGTTTTTTGTGGGTATTGTGTCGGTGTTTATTTCTATGGAAAAATTATCAAGCACAAACACTGCAAAGCTTGTTGAGGGTGGCGTTTTAATTGCGCTTATTGGCGCCGCTATTGACATTTTTTCAAAGCACACGCCCGACATTAGCTTTTGGCTTCACCTTGGCAACGCATACAAAAGCGGCATTGACCTTAAAAGCGGTGGCTTTGTCGGTGCGCTTATCGGTCAGCCGATATACTTATTATTTGGCAAAACAGGTGCGGCAATAACCATAATTTTACTTATGTTTGTGCTTTTAATGGTGCTTACGGGCACAACACTTATAAGCCTTTTTAAAATGTTTAAAAGACCTGCAAAGGCAGTTGCCGAACAGGTTGAAAATGCTTATCAAAAGAAGGACGATAAGGAAATTAAGGTTGTTAAAGGCTTTAACGTTGATGTTCCCGTTGACGGCAGTATTAAAGAACGTCAAAAGGAACAAAACGAATTGCCTCTTAAAAGTAAGCGCCTTATCCGTGCTTATAAGGACGAAAGTGAAAGCGATAACAGCGCCGCTATTATAGTTCAACCTGACGGCGCTGAGGATAAAGCTAAAATTGACACCGCTTTACAGGCCGCAAAGCAAGAAGAGGAAGAAAAAATTGTTATTGATATGAAGGCCGAAACAGCAAGCTTTACTGAAGAGGTTAAGGAAAGCTTGGAAACCGCAACCGACAAGGGCTATGTTTACCCACCCACAAGTCTTTTAAAGGATACACGCGGTACAAGCGGCTTAGTTGCTGAGGATGATTCTGACACAGCTGAGCATCTTGTTAGAACGTTAAGAAGCTTTGGAGTGGAAACACGTATTGTTGATATAAGCCGTGGCCCAACAGTTACACGTTATGAATTACAGCCCTGCGCCGGTGTTAAAATCAGCAAAATTACCGCCTTGGCAGATGATATTGCCCTTAACTTAGCAGCAGGCAATGTCAGAATTGAAGCCCCTATTCCCAACAAGGCTGCTGTTGGTATTGAAGTACCAAATAAGGACAAGCGTGCCGTTGGTATTCGTGAAATTATTGAATCGCCTGAATTTACTTCAGCAAAATCGAAATTAACAGTTGCTTTGGGTAAAGACATTACGGGTAACATTATCACAACCGATATTTCAAAAATGCCTCACGGTCTTATCGCAGGTGCAACAGGCTCGGGTAAATCGGTTTGCACAAACTCAATTATTATAAGTCTTTTGTATAAAAACACACCTGACGAATTAAAGCTTTTGCTTATCGACCCCAAAACCGTTGAATTTGAACCCTATAACGGCATTCCGCACCTTATGGTGCCGGTTGTTACCGACCCAAGAAAAGCCGCAGGTGCGCTTGGCTGGGCAGTTGGCGAAATGGAAAAGCGTTATAAGATGCTTTCCGACCGTAAGGTTAGAAATATTGAAGAATATAACCAAGTGGTTGACGGTTTGGTTGACGAGCCCGAGGTTGAAAAAATGCCCTATATCGTTATAATGATAGACGAATTCGCCGACCTTATGCAAACCGCTTCTAAAGAAGTAGAAGACCATATTGCACGCTTGGCCGCCAAGGCTCGTGCTGCGGGTATACATATGATTTTAGCAACTCAACGTCCATCGGTTGACGTTATTACAGGTGTTATCAAAGCTAATATTCCCACAAGAATTGCGCTTACAACATCATCACAAATTGACAGCCGTACAATTATTGACCAAGCAGGCGCTGAAAAGCTTCTTGGACGAGGTGATATGCTGTTTAACCCCGTTGGTACGTCAAAGCCAAGTCGTTTACAGGGCTGTTTTGTAAGTAATGAGGAAATTAAGGCAGTTGTTGACTTTGTTAAGGGCGACCGTACTGCAAACTATAACGAAGACGTTATGAACGAAATTGAACGTCAGGCCGCAATTGAAAAGAAGCAGCGCACAGGCGTTGAAGAGGACGGCCCCGACGAAGACCCAATGCTTAAGGAAGCTATTCGTGTGGTTGTTGAAAACGGACTTGCTTCAACCTCACTGCTTCAAAGAAAGCTAAAGCTTGGATATGCCCGTGCCGCCCGTATTATTGATGAAATGGAGCAGCGTGGCATTGTTGGCGGTTATGAAGGCTCGAAACCACGTAAGGTGCTTATCACACAGGACCAGCTTTTAGAAATGGAAGCCGCAGGCAATGATGAAGCATGACCTTAAAGACTGATAGAAAAAGAATAATTACAGTGATAACAGCGGTGCTTTGCATCGTTGTTTTCACTATTTTATTGTTTTATGCCCGTGACCCGTCGCTGTTTGGCGGCAAAAATACAGGCGCACTTGTTAACTTTGATGACGATTTCATAAAGTTTATGGATGTCGGTCAAGGCGACGGCGCAATAATTTACAGTGATGGCTATTGCGCAGTTATTGATATGGGCGAAGCGATAGCAGCCGATGACGTTTTGGCTGATTTGTCTCGCCTTAACGTAAACCAAATTGATATGGTGATTGCATCGCACTATCATACCGACCACATAGGCTCGTTTAATGAAATTGCCGCTAAATATCCAATTAAAAACATGATTGGTCCAGAGGTTAGAAAATTCAATATAAGTGCGGCCAAAAAAGCAAAAGATACCGTTTTAAAGCAGGGCGGCAGTTTTTACGAGGGAATTTACGGACTTAATTTCACCCTTGGCGAATTTAAAATTACAGTTTTGGGTTATTATGACTGTTATGATGAAAACGACCGTTCGCTTTACGTTATGGCTGAAATTGACGATGTGAAATTCTTGTTTACGGGCGACGGCGAAGCTATGGCTGAAGCCAAGCTACTTGAAAGAAACAATGACATTGACTGTGACGTTTTAAAGGTTGCTCATCACGGAAGCTCATCTTCAACAAGTTATGAATTTTTAAAATATGCACAGCCTGAATATGCGGTGGTTTCCTCTGGCGAGGGTAACAGCTATGGACACCCACACATTGAAACTATGAAGGCGTTAGAAAAGCTTAATACCAAAATTTACCGCACCGACCATAATGGCGACATTACCTTTTTGGTCGATGACGGCGAAATAGAAATTAAAACCGAAAAATAGGTGATTATTATTAACATTATTGAAAAATTAACTCAGGAATTTTCACTTAAGACTTATCAGGTAGAAAATACCGTTAAGCTTATTGACGAGGGTAACACCATTCCGTTTATTGCCCGTTACCGCAAGGAAGCCCACGGCTCACTTGATGACCAAGTGCTTCGTGAGCTTTCAGAAAGACTTAGTTATCTTCGCAATATGGATGAAACCCGCGAAAAGATTAAGGCATCTATTGAAGAACAGGGTGCTTTAACTGATGAACTTGTAGCGGCAATTGACGCGGCGCAAACCTTAACCGAGCTCGACGATATTTATAGGCCTTACAAGAAAAAGCGCAAAACAAGAGCAAGTGTTGCTAAGGAAAAGGGCTTAGAGCCATTAGCCGATATGATTTACGAGCAAGCACCCGACTGCAATCAGCCTATTGTTATGGCGGCTGATTTTATCAATGCTGAATTAGGCGTTGAAACCGCCGAAGATGCTTTGCAAGGCGCTATGGATATTATTGCTGAAAAAATTTCAGACGATGCCGACATAAGAAAGCGTATGCGCTTTGTTTGTATGGCACACGGCATTTTAAACGTAAAGGGCGCAAAGGATGACCTTGACGTTTATGGAATGTATAAGGAATATAGCGAAGCCCTTTCAAAAATTGCCGACCATAGAATTTTGGCAATTAACCGTGGTGAAAAGGAAGAGTTTTTAAAGGTTTCTATTGATTTTGATGAAGCAAAAGCAATGTTTATAATTGCAAAAAACCACATTAAAGATGGAAGCCCCGCAACTGAAACTGTGGTTGCTGCCGCAAAGGACGCTTACACCCGCCTTATTTTCCCCTCAATTGAACGCGAAATCAGAAGTGAGCTTACCGACCGCGCATCTACCTCAGCAATTAAGGTGTTTTCAACCAATCTACAGCAGCTTTTAATGCAGCCTCCTGTTAATGATAAGGTTGTTTTAGGTCTTGACCCCGGTTACCGCACAGGCTGTAAGGTTGCAGTCGTTGATGGCACGGGCAAGGTGCTTGACACGGGTGTGATTTACCCTGCGCCCCCAAAAAGTGATATTCAAAACGCTAAAATTATTATAAAGGCGCTTGTTAAAAAGCACGGTGTTCAAGTGTTCGCTATCGGTAACGGTACCGCAAGTCACGAAACCGAGGTTTTTGCCGCCGACGTTATAAAAGAGCTTAACGACGGACTTTCATATATGGTTGTAAGCGAAGCGGGCGCAAGTGTTTATTCGGCTTCAAAGCTAGCTGCTGAAGAATTTCCCGATTATGATGTATCACTTCGTAGTGCAGTATCCATTGCAAGAAGACTTCAAGACCCCTTGGCCGAGCTTGTTAAAATTGACCCCAAGGCAATTGGTGTTGGTCAATACCAGCACGATATGCCCCAAAATCAGCTTAACAGCGCACTTGACGGTGTTGTTGAGGACTGCGTTAACTCAGTTGGTGTTGATTTAAATACCGCTTCGGTTCAGCTTTTGGCTCGCGTTTCGGGTCTTGGACCGGCGGTTGCTAAAAACGTGGTGGCTTACCGTGAAGAAAACGGACGTTTTACGAATAGAAGTCAGCTTAAAAAGGTTTCAAAGCTTGGACCTAAAGCCTTTGAACAGTGCGCGGGCTTCTTACGCATTATTGACGGTAAAAACCCACTTGATAATACCTCAGTTCACCCCGAAAGCTATGAGGCGGCTGAGAAGCTTATTAAGATTTGTGATTATACTGATAAAGATTTAAAGGCGGGCGCTTTAAGCGGTCTTTCTGAAAAGGTTGAAAGCAAAGGTGTTACCACCGTTGCGGCCGAAATCGGTGTAGGCGAGCCCACACTTTTAGATATTGTAAAAGAGCTTGAACGCCCCGGTCGTGACCCGCGTGATGAATTGCCTGCGCCCTTACTTCGTACTGATATTATGTCGATGGAAGACCTTAAAGCAGGTATGGAGCTTACGGGTACAGTCCGCAACGTTATTGATTTTGGCGCGTTTGTTGATATTGGTGTTCATCAGGACGGTCTTGTTCACATTTCACACATTACAAACCGCTTTATCAAGCACCCAAGTGATGTTTTAAAGGTTGGAGATATCGTTAAGGTTTGGGTGCTCGGTGTTGACGTTAATAAAAAACGCATCTCCCTTACAATGCGAAAGGATAAATTAGATGAAGCAAAATAATTTAAAGGGCAGTTTAATTCTCGCCCTTGCCGCGCTTATTTGGGGTATGGCCTTTGTAGCGCAAAACCAGATAAGCGACACGGTACCCACATTTACGGTAAACGCATTGAGATCGTTTATTGCAGCTGCTTTTTTGTTTGTGTTTTGGAAAATAACCAATATAAAAACCAAGGCAAGCTTTATTCCTAAGGATAAAGAGGGCCAAAAACAATATCTTGCCGCTGCTTTAATGTGCGGTACGTTTTTAGCCATTGCAATGAATTTACAGCAGTTTGGCATTGCGCTTTATCCAAAAGGCGCTCCTGCCGAAGCTCATGCAGGCTTTTTAACCGTTTTATACGTTATTTTAGTGCCTATTTTTTCGGTTTTCTTGCGAAAAAAAGTCGGTCTTCTTGTTTGGTGCGGCGGCATTTTATCAACTATAGGCATTTATATGCTGTGCCTTGCTAACGGGCTTGAGGCCTTTTACTTTGCCGATATAATCGTTTTTTGTTGCGGCATTGCATTTGCGCTTCAAATATTGGCGGTTGATAAATTTGTCGGCATTACGGGCGGCGTTAAGCTTTCAATAATGCAGTTTTTTGTTGTTGGTATAATTTCTACAATATGCGCATTAATTTTTGACCTTAAAGCCCTTTCAATATCGGCTTTGCTTGACGGCGTTTTACCTATTTTATACCTTGGTATAATGTCAAGCGGTATTGCTTATACACTGCAAATTGTCGGACAAAAATATGCCGAACCGTCAGTAGCATCCATTGTTATGAGCTTTGAAAGCGTGTTTGCGGTTTTGGGCGGTGTAATGTTTTCGAATTCTTCCCTTTCCTCAAACGAAAGTATTGGTTGCATTATAATGTTTGCGGCGATAATTACTGCACAGCTACCCGAATTTAAAAAGAAAAAAGCATAACTAAAACGGCGGAAATAATTCCCACCGTTTATACTTCGAATTTATAAAAAGAAAAAGCAGCCTTAACGGCTGCTTTAATTTTTACTTTAAAATATATGGTGCAGGGTTAACCTGAACACCGTTTTTAAGCACTTCAAAGTGGAGATGGTCGCCTGTTGAACGGCCTGTGTTACCCATTTTTGCGATTTGCTGACCTTGTGCAACTGTCTGACCAACCTTTACACAAAGCGCATCGCAATGTGCATAACGGGTTTTAAGACCGTTACCATGGTCAATTTCAACAAGATAACCGTAGTTACCACGATAGCCTGCACAAGTAACTGTACCGCTTTGAGCCGCAAAAATTGCAGTACCACGATGACCGGCAAAGTCAATTGCCTTGTGGTTACGGCCTGCGCCCCAATATGATGAAATGTAAACATAAGTATTAAGGGGTAAAATTAACCCTGCCGACTGTGCCTGAGCCTTTTCAGTAGCGGTTGCCATATGAATGGCAGTGCCCTTTAAAACAACCTGAGTAACAGGTTCAACAAGCACTTCATTTTTAAGTACTTCACGTGAGCTTTCATCACCGTTTAAGGTTTCAACCAATTCGGTCTTAGCGGCAAGACCCTGCTTACCGGGGGTAGTGATTTTTGAATAACCAACGTATTGTGAACTGGTGTTAACGGTTTTTGTGGCAAACGCAATTGGAGCTTCAAAGGAAACCTTTGAAACTGTTTTCACGTTAAGATTTGAAATAATTTCCTTTACAGCGGCTTCATCATCAACACGGGGTGCATAAGAAAAGGTTTTTTCAACACGAATGTCGTCAACAAATTCAGCCTTATTATCAGCGCCGTCAATAAAATAACGGCAACGTGACTGTTCAATTAATTCATCAATATTTTCAAGGTCGGTATAAGCCAAGGGCTTATTATTAACATATAAAATATTAGCACTTGCAATTTCTTTAGTGTTTTCAGCAATTGCCTGCGCAATTTGACTTTGGTTTGAGAACTTGTCCACCAATGTAATGGTAAGACCGTAAGAAGCATCGTCAATAGCGTTACTTACTTTAAAATGTTGGGTGTTATTTTCAATATAGGTAACAGCACTTTCAAAAACCTTGGGGCTTTTTACAACACCAATGTTTTCGCCATTATAAATAACACTTAAGCCAAAGGTAATGCCACAAGAAACAAAGCTTACCAAAAAGCTTAAAACGATAACCAATACAAGTGATATAACCTTTACAAGCACTTTGTTATACTTTATTAAATTTTGCGTTTTGTTTAACATTTTTTCGCAAAGTTCGTTAAAAATAAAAGTCAGCGCCTTTCTTTTAAAAATTACAATTTGTAACAACTACAAGGGTTATTATAACAAAAAGGTTACAAAATTGCAACCTTTTTTTAATATTTTTGCAAGATTTCTTTGAAATATAACAAAAAAACAAGCCAAAATCAACATTTTGGCTTGTTTTTTAACTTAAATTGTGACATTTAAAACATTGATAACTGATTGGTGTCAGGCAAATCACTAAACGCACCCAAATCACTCAAGTTTTGAATAATTGTTTTTGACACACCTGCTTCAAGCTGAAAATCTTCCTTTGAAACGTAATTTCCCGCTTGGGCGGTTTCATAAATTGCATAAGCCGCCTTTTCACCGACACCCGAAAGTGCGCCAAAGGGCAACCGCATTTTACCGTCTTCGGGTACGTATTTCATAGCGTGGGATTTATTAATGTCAATTGGTAAAACCTCAAGCCCACGGGAGAACATCTCATTAAATATAAGCATATTTTCATAAACGTCAAGTTCTTTTTGAGTAGCGTCCTTACCCTTTGCCTTAATGTCACGAAGATAACGGCGCACCGCTTCCTTGCCGCCCATAATTGTAGGAACGTCAACGTCTTCAGGTCGGGCGGTAAAGTATGCGCAATAAAATTCAAGCGGACAGTAAACCTTATACCACGCAAGTCTAAGCGCACCTATAACATAAGCCGCAGCGTGAGCTTTCGGGAACATATACTTAATTTTACGGCAGGAATCAATATACCATTCGGGCACGTTAACCTTGCGCATATCCTCGGCCATTTCATCCCAAACCTCTTTAGGTACCGCACCCTTTGCAATAAGACCCTTACGCACGGTTTCGGTAATTTTAAAGGCTCTGCCCTCTTCCATACCTTGATGTATTAAATACACCATAATATTATCACGAGTACCGATAACTTCAGAAATTGTACAAGTGCCGTTGTCAATTAAGTCCTTCGCATTGCCAAGATAAACGTCAGTACCGTGGGAAAGGCCTGAAATTTGAAGCAAGTCTGCAAAGTTTTTGGGTCGGCAGTCCTCAAGCATGCCACGAACAAAGGCTGTGCCAAATTCGGGAATACAGTAGGTACCCGTGTTAGATTCAATTTCCTCAGGAGTAACACCCAACGCTTCGGTTGAAGTGAAAAGGCTGTAAACCTTAGGGTCGCTCATTGAAATTTCCGAAACTCGAATTCCTGTGTATTCCTCTAAATATTTATATGTAGTAGGAACAACGTGTCCAAGCTCATCAAGCTTTAAAATTGTATCGTGAATAGAATGGAAGTCGAAGTGGGTTGTCGTAACACCCGATTCGGGCTTGTTTGCAGGGTATTGAATGGGACAAAAGTCGTAAATTGTTTCGTTTCTTGGCACAACAATCATACCTGCAGGGTGCTGGCCTGTTGTTGCCTTAATTTTGCTCTTTTCAACTAATTTTGCTAAACGGTCAAGCTCAGCATTAGAAAGGGTGATGCCCTTCTTTTCGGCATAAGCCTTTGCAAAGCCGTAGGCAGTTTTTTCAGCAATGGTAGAAATTGTACCCGCCTTAAACACATTTTCGCTACCGAAAAGCTCTTCGGTATAGCGCTGAACTTCGGTTTGGAATTCATCCGAGAAGTTAAGGTCAATATCAGGCACCTTGTCACCCTTAAAGCCTAAGAAGGTTTCAAAAGGAATATCGTGACCATCACGCACAAGCATTTTATCACAGTGGGGGCATTTCTTTTCAGGTAAGTCAAAGCCTGAGCCAACCTCACCCTTTAAGAAAAATTCGCTGTATTGACATTCGGGACAAACGTAATGCGGCGGTAACGGGTTAACTTCAGATATACCCGCCATTGTCGCAACAAAGGATGAGCCGACAGATCCACGAGAGCCAACAAGATAGCCGTTTGCTTCGCTGTAAGCCACAAGCTTTTGCGCCGAAATATACATTATAGAAAATCCGTTATTAATAATTGCATTAAGTTCTTTTTCAAGGCGCTTTACAACCACCTCGGGAACGTTTTCGCCATACTTTTTTCGAGCATTTGCCCAACAAATTTCACGAAGCATATCATCCGACCCCTCAATAACAGGGGGATGACTTTCTTCGGGAACAGGAATAATATCACCGCTTACCATTTCGGCAATTTTTGCGGGGTTATCAATAACAAATTCCTTTGCCCTATCACCGAAATATGCAAAATCGTCAAGCATTTCCTGTGTTGTTTTAAGATACAATGGCGCTTGATGGTCAAAGTCGTCGTAATTCTGACCTGCAAGCAAAATTTTGCGGATAATTTCGTCGCTCTTTTTAAGGAAATGCACGTCACCAGTTGCTACAACAGGTTTATGGAGCTCGTCCGCAATTTCAACAATTTTGCGGTTATAGGCCTTGAGCATTTCAACACTTGTAACGTGGCGGTAAGGGTTAGGTATTTTTTCGCCCTTTTTATTTGTTTCGTCAGGCTCGGTCGATTTTCTTACCATAAAGTCGTTATTACCAAGCGGTTGAATTTCAAGATAATCGTAATAGCTTGCAATTCTCAAAAGTTCTTCGTGCGGTTCACCGCGGAAAATTGCCTGGAAAAGCTCGCCCGCTTCACAGGCCGAGCCAACAATTAATCCCTCACGCAGTTCATCAAGCTTACTGCGAAGGGTTAAAGGTCTGCCCTTAAAATTGTTTATGTGTGCGTCGGACACTAGTTTATAAAGGTTTTTAAGTCCGACCATATCCTTAACCAAAATAATTTGGTGATAACGCTTTATTTGCTTTGGCGCAAGGTTTGTAATATCGGTGTTAACGTCATCCACAAAATAACCCTCAACACCGTAAATAACCTTAAAGTCACCGCCATTTTTACGTATTTTCTTGACCGCACCTGCCGCGGCGGGGTAAGCCTGAACAACGCCGTGGTCGGTAATAGCAATTGCCTTATGCCCCCACTTATATGCCTGATTTATTAAATCCTCAGCAGGACAAACAGCGTCCTTATCAGACATATTGGTATGGCAGTGAAGCTCAATTCGCTTTTCGCCCTCATATTCATCCATTTCAAAATAGGGCTGTAAAAGCGCCAAAGCAGTCGGCTTTATAATGTGCTCTTTTTTATAATTATCAAATTCGTAATTACCGTTAACTAGGACGAAATTACCGTTTTTAAGATTAGAAATATCCCCCATTCTTTTGGGGTCCATAAACATTGAAGCACTGATTGAGTTTGTATAGTCCGAAATTGAAAAATTTACAATAACCGCTTCGCCGCGCTTGGTATTAATTTTACGGGTTTCATAACCGAAAACCTCACCCCAACAGCAAACAAAAGAATCGTCAGGTGAAATATCAATCATTTGCTTTACGTTGTTATCAATTCGCCTACCGTAAAAAAGCTGCGGATTATCAAGATAAACAATACCGTTTGCGGGCTTTTCACGGCGCTTTTCAAACTTAATTTGAGGTTTTTCCTCTGCCTTTTTTTCAGCCTTTGGCTGAGGTGCCGCCTGAACTTCGGGCACCTCAATTTTAACATCCTCAAGCTGACCATCAAAACGTATAACACATTCTCTTGCAAAGGTGCTGTTTACCATACGAATAAACTGTTCTTCAAATTTAGTGGAAACAATTTTTTTATAACCACCATGCTTTAAGGTTATGGTAAGGGTGTCACCGTCAAGTGTATAGTCAGCCCCATTAAAATAACCGTTAAGCACAGCATTTTTTAAACGAATTACGTTAACAATATCCGCAATTGCATCAGCACAAAAGGCTGTTGGCGCAAATTCGGTATCAATTACACATTCTTCAAGCTTTAAAATCCTATTGAGTACGGATGTAGCTTCAACCACTGTATCATGTGAAATATATGTATCACAATAAAGCCCTGCAGCAAGGCTTCTGTTATCGGTGTTAAGATCACACGTTTTAAGAACTGCACCGTTTAATTTTTGGCGCAATTCTTCACTTAAAAAATCACCGAATATTTCGCAGAACAATGGGGTAGCCAATTTTTTCAACTCCGTTTACATTTTTTCAATTTCTTCTATTAGTGCATCAAGCAGCTTTTCTTCGGGCAATTTGCAAATAATTTGGCCTTTTTTGAAAAGCACGCCACAGCCCTTGCCGCCTGCAATACCGATATCGGCAGCAGAGGCTTCGCCGGGTCCGTTTACAACACAGCCCATAATTGCAACTGTTATATTTTTATTAACGTTTGCAAGCCGCTTTTCAGCATCAGCGGCAATTTTTATTAAATCGATTTGTGTTCTACCGCAAGTGGGACAAGAAACAAACTTAATACCGTCGTTTCTTATTCCTATTGCCTTTAAAAGCTTAATTCCTGCCTCAACCTCTTTTACAGGGTCATCAGTTAATGAAATGCGAATGGTGTTGCCAATGCCACGAAGCAAAAGCCCACCAATGCCCGCCGCCGATTTTATAACACCCATATTTTCGGTACCTGCTTCGGTAACGCCAAGGTGTAAGGGGTAACGGCACTTTTCAGCCGCCAGTTCATAAGCCTTATACATTTTCAAGGTATCAGATGATTTTAAAGATAACACAATATCGTCAAAATCAAACTTTTCTAAAAGGGATATATGATAAAGACCGCTTTCGACCATTGCTTCGGGGGTAACACCGCCGTATTTTGCGAGAATTTCCTTTTCAAGTGAGCCCGAATTTACACCAATTCTTATAGGCACACCTGCCGCCTTACAAGCGTCTGCCACAGCCTTAACGTTGGCGTCGCCACCGATATTACCTGGATTTATGCGCACCTTGTCGACCCCTGCGGCAACACTTTCAATGGCTAAGCGATAATCAAAATGGATGTCCGCTACCAACGGGATTTTAATAGCGTTTTTAAGCGCTTCTACAGTTTTAATTGCCTCTTTATCGGACACGGTAACACGCACAATATCACAGCCTGCTTTTTCGAGACGCAGTGCTTGCTCAACGTTACCCTTTATATCATGGGCTTTTGCGCACAGCATTGACTGAACGCTTACGGGCGCACCGCCGCCGATATAAATATCGCCAACCTTAACTTTTTTAGTAATATCATTTGTGTATAACATCATATCACCTTATTTAAAAAATAAGTCCCCAAATATCCTTTGCGGCAACAAACACCATAAATATTATTAAAATAATAAAGCCTGCCGCATGTATTGCCGATTCATACTTTTCGGGCACTTTTTTACGGAATATCATTTCAAATAAAATGAACACCAGTCTGCCGCCGTCCAATGCGGGAACAGGTAAAAGGTTAAAAATACCAAGATTTACCGTAATAAGCGCCATCATTGGCAATAAGTTTAAAAGGTTTTGCTTTGCGGCATCGGCAATGGCAACCGTAACCCCCACAGGACCCGAAATTGCGCTTATGCCGTATTTGCCCGAAAGCATATCAAGTAAACTTCGCCAAATTATAACACAATAAGACGTTGTAGTTGAAAAGGTTTGCTTTATATAATTCAATAACGTTTTTTTAATACCGTAAACCTTGAAATCCCATTTCAAATAAGTTATACCTTGTTCCTTTTCGGTCTCAAACTTAACGTCTTTTAGTTCTACCTTTTTGCCGTCACGCAAAACTGTCATATTAAGGGTACCGTCGTCAACGTTGGTAAAGGCGTAGTTCATATCATAAATGCCAAAAATTTTGCGACCTTCAATTTCAACAATTTTGTCATCTACCATAAGTCCGCTTTGTTGACTTAGGGCATTTTCCTGAAACTGTGCAATAGTTGTTGAAGCAAACATTTGCTGTGGCGCCAAGATTATTGCAACCAAAATAAGACCAAATATGAGGTTAAAGGTTGCGCCCATTATAACAATTAAAAACCTGCGCCAAGCCG
The DNA here is from genome assembly GCA_017622555.1 of Clostridia bacterium. Lineage (GTDB taxonomy): Bacteria > Bacillota > Clostridia > Oscillospirales > Acutalibacteraceae > UBA737. Next base: position 6,924 of record JAGAQV010000009.1, on the reverse strand, counting down.
ATTTATTACAAAAGGCGCGACTGTCACCGCTTTCCTCATCCTCGCCCTCCATTGCGCAATAGCCGCCAAGTGGCACAAGGTTAAAGGAATACTTTGTTTCCTTACCTTGAAACCCGAAAAGCCGTGGACCGAAACCAACAGCGAATTCGTTTACCTTAACACCTAAAAGCTTTGCGGCAATAAAATGACCGAATTCGTGAATAACTATTAAAATCAAAAAAAGTAAAATTGCGGTAAGATAGGGCCAAACGGTACCCCAAATTTCTGAAATAGTAATTTTAATCACCTAAAAATCAAATATTGTTTAAAACTGCCTGACGGGCAGCCTTATCGGTATAAAGAATATCCTCTAAAGTAAAGTCCTTTTTATTCTCTACCGAGTATGCGGCCTTTTCAACCAATTCGGCAATTTGTAAAAACTTAATTTTACCCTCTAAGAAAAGGCGTACCGCCTCTTCGTTTGCGCCGTTAACGGCAGTAGGGCGTAAACCGCCCTCGTTAATTGCCGAAATGCACAGCGGCAAGCACTTAAAGGTTTCAGTGTCGGGCTTTTGGAAGGTAAGTGTACCAATATCAGCAAGAGATAACTTTTCAAAAGCATAATTGCTTCTTTCAGGATAGGTTAAAGCGTACTGAATGGGAAGGCGCATATCGGGTGTGCCCAATTGACCGATAACTGCACCGTCCGTTAGTTCAACCGCAGAATGCAAAATGCTTTGGCGATGAACAAGCACCTCAATATCATTTGCGCTTATGCCAAAAAGGTGCACCGCTTCAATAACCTCAAGCCCCTTGTTCATAAGTGTAGCAGAATCGATGGTAATTTTTGCGCCCATCGACCAATTTGGATGGGCAAGCGCTTCTTTTACGGTAACGTTTTCTAAATCACTTTTGGTTTTGCCAAAAAACGGACCGCCTGAGGCTGTAAGTAAAATCTTTTTAAGGCTACCCTTGGGCGCACCCTGAAGCGACTGAAAAATTGCCGAATGCTCGCTGTCAACAGGTAAAATTTTAACACCCTTTTTTGTTGCCTCACGGTTAACAATATCCCCGCCCGTAACCAAGGTTTCTTTATTAGCAAGGGCAATATCCTTACCGCTTTCAATTGCGGCAAGTGTTGGGCGAAGCCCCGCAATACCCACAATTGAATTAAGGGTAATATCAGCCTTCATTCCTGCCAATTCGCAAACACCGTCGGCACCTGATAAAACCTTAACGTCGGTATCCTTAAGCTTTATTTTAAGCTCTTTAGCCTTTTCCTCGTTAAAGACCGCAACAGCCTTTACGTTAAATTCACGGGCTTGCGCTTCTAACAGCTCAATATTACCGCCTGCTGCCAAGGCCTCAACCTTGTAGCCGTCACGACGGCAAACCTCAAGCGCCTGAGTACCAATTGACCCTGTTGAGCCAAGAATAACTAAGCTTTTCATTATAACACCCCAAGTGAAATGAGAATTAAATAGATGGGTGAAATCATTAAAATAGAGTCAAAACGGTCAAGTATACCACCATGACCCGGAATTAAGTTGCCATAGTCCTTAAGACCAACCGAGCGCTTAATAGTAGAGGCAAACAAGTCACCGCACATACCGACAATGCAAAGCGGAACGGTAAAAATTAGTGTGGGGATAAGCTTTTCGGTCATCGAGAAAGCAAAGCTAAACACAAGTGATAAAACCACGCTGGTTAAAATACCACCTATGGCGCCCTCAACTGTCTTTTTGGGTGAGATTTCAGGACAAAGCTTGTGCTTACCCATTGTTACGCCAACAAAATATGCGCCGGTGTCACACCCTGCCGAAAAATTAAGCATCATTAGTAAATAATATATTCCCGTAGCGGCTGAAATACCACCGATTTCAAGAGCATACTCTGCACCAAAGTTGGCAATTTTTTCAAGTGAGCCAAACGCATAAGCCATAATAAACGGCATTACACAAATGGATAAAATACCACCAAGGTCTAACTGACCGTGCTTTTTAAGGGTCAGGAACACTGCGAAAATTACGTAAAGCACTGTAACGTGGTAGGTAGTAATTAAAAATTCACCAATTTGAAAGCCGTCAAGCGCAAAATTGATAACCGCTACCGCAGTGTAAATCATTGCAATAATGTTTATAGCCTTGCTGTTAACTTTAGCAACGTTATGCACAAGTTCATAGGTAGCAATAGATGCTAATATTGCAAGCAATACAGTTATAAACAATGGGTTTACCAAATAACCAAGCGCCAAAACAGCAGCCATTATGCAAATAAGCGTAAGCCCTGAAATTATTCGTGTTTTCATTTTTAAATTCCTCCGAAACGACGGTTGCGATTACTAAAGTCGTTAATTGCTTTTTCTAAATCCTTCTCGGTAAAGTCGGGCCACAATACGTCGGAATACCAAAATTCCGAATATGCCGACTGCCATATAAGATAATTTGAAAGTCGGTATTCACCGCTGGGGCGAATTATAAAATCAGGGTCGGGGCAGCCGTGTGTGTAAAGGTTGTTTGAAATTAGTTGCTCGTTAATTTCCTCCGCCTTGACACCGCTGTCAACAATTTTTTGCACAGCTTTTACAATTTCATCCCTACCGCCATAATTAATGGCAATGTAAAGGGTTAAACCCGTTGCGTTTTTAGAATCATTTTCATTCTTTTCCATTAAGGCCTTAATATCTTCAGCCAATGGGGTACGGTCACCGATAAAGCGCACACGAATGTTTTCGTCCTTAAAGTTTTCAGCATCCTTCAAGTAGTCACGAAGTAAATTCATAATAGCGTTTACCTCGTCCTCAGGGCGCTTCCAATTTTCAGTTGAAAAAGCATAAACCGTTAAATATTTTAACCCAATTTTATTACAATATCTTGCAATACTTTTAAAGGTTTTAGCACCTGCAACGTGGCCTGCGCTTCGGGGCAAGCCCCTTTTCTTTGCCCAACGGCCGTTGCCGTCCATAATAATGGCAATGTGTTGTGGCAAAATTCGGTTTTCCTTTACAGTTGACAAGCTAATCACTTCCCTGTGTCAAACAGCGGCCCCAAAAGAGACCGCTGTTTTAGTTTTAATGAATTAGATTTCTAAAATTTCCTTTTCCTTATCGGCAGCCATTACGTCAATTTCTTTGCAGTATTTATCGGTAAGGTTTTGAATTTTCTTTTCACCGTTGGCTTCATCGTCTTCAGTAATGCTGTTTGCCTTTTTAAGACCCTTTAATTTTTCCAAAGCATCACGACGGGTGTTGCGAACAGCAACCTTTGTGTCCTCTGCTACCTTTTTAACATCCTTAACAATTTCTTTACGGCGTTCTTCGGTAAGCGGCGGGAAAGAAAGGCGAATAACACGGCCGTCATTTTGAGGGTTAATGCCAATATCAGAAGTTAAAATAGCCTTTTCAATTGCCTTTAAGGTAGTGGCATCCCAAGGCTGAATCATTAAAATCCGGGGTTCAGGAACTGAAACAGCAGCCATTTGCTGAATAGGTGTTGGGCAGCCGTAATAGTCAACTGTTATTCTGTCAAGCACTGCAACATTTGCGCGGCCTGCACGGATGGATTTATATTCCCTTTCCAAAACGCCAAGGGTTTTAATCATTTTTTCTTCGGTATTCTTAATAAGCTCGTTCATAAATACTCTCCTTAAAGGTTATTTAACAATTGTGCCGATGGGCTCACCCACCATAGCGGAAACAATATTGTCGGGGTTGTCTAAATTGAAAACTAAAATTTTAATGTTGTTATCCATACAAAGTGAAGCAGCAGTAGCATCCATAACGTGAAGCTCTTTCTGAAGCACTTCCATATGGGTAAGTGTGTCATACTTTTTAGCGTTGGGGTTCTTCTTGGGGTCACTGTCGTAAACGCCGTCAACATTGGTTGCTTTAAAGATTACGTCAGCACAAATTTCAGCAGCCCTAAGCGCTGCGCCTGTATCGGTCGAGAAGAAGGGGTTACCCGTACCGCAACCGAAAATAACTACCCTGCCCTTTTCAAGATGGCGAACTGCCTTGTTTCTGATATAAGGCTCGGCCACCTGACGCATTTCAATAGCGGTTTGAACACGGGCATTAACGCCAAGCTGTTCAAGTGCATCGGCCAAAGCCAATGCATTAATTGAGGTTGCAAGCATACCCATATGGTCAGCACGGGTGCGGTCCATTTTACCGCTTGAGCGGCCGCGCCAGAAGTTACCGCCGCCAACAACAATAGCAACCTGAACACCCATATCAACACAGGTCTTTACCTTTTCGCAAACCTCAAGCACCTTGTCAAAATCAATTCCTACGCCCTTCTCACCGGCAAGAACCTCGCCGCTGAGCTTTAAAAGCACACGCTTGTAAACAGGTTTCATTTTAAACACCCTATCTTTATTATATTATTAATAATATTTTACATTATAAGCGAAATAAAGTCAATTACAATTACACACATTCTTAAAAAATTCACAAACCCCTTGAATTATGTTAAAAATATGTTAAAATAAAGACAAAGAAATATCTTTAAGGAGTTTTTAAAATGGCAAAAGAAGTATTAGTTGAAATTTCAGCCCGTCACGTTCACGTTTCTCAAAAGGATTTGGAAATTCTTTTTGGTGAAGGCTATCAGCTTACCCCTAAAAAAGACCTTTCACAGCCCGGTCAGTTTGCTTGTGAAGAAAAGGTTACCATTGTTGGTGCAAAAGCTTCATTAAAAGCATCTATTTTAGGTCCCGTTCGTCCCGACACTCAGGTTGAGCTTTCTTTAACCGATGCACGCGCTATCGGTGTTACTGCTCCCATTCGTGAATCGGGCGACGTTGCAGGTAGCGGCGCTTGTAAAATTGTTGGTCCTAAGGGCGAGGTTGAGCTTGCACAGGGCGTTATTGCTGCAAAGCGTCATATACATATGACCCCTGCCGATGCTGAAAAATACGGCATTATTGATAAACAAATTGTTTCAGTTAAGGTTGACACCAGCGGCCGTTCACTTGTTTTCGGTGACGTTGTTGCACGCGTAAGTCCTTCTTACGCACTTGCAATGCACATTGACACCGACGAAGCAAACGCTGCTTTAGTTGGTTGCGGTCAAATGGGTGAAATTCTTGACTAATTTAGGTTTATACCTACATATTCCCTTTTGTAACGGCAAATGTGCTTATTGTGATTTTTATTCTGCCTTTACTAATGAGGAGCTTGTCGACAGTTACGTAACTGCACTTATAAGAGAAATAAAACAATGGGGCGGCAAAATAAACCGTCCCATTGATACTATTTACCTTGGCGGCGGTACACCGTCACTTTTAAACCACCGTTTAGGGCCGCTTCTTTCGGCTGTTTATAAAAGCTTTAGCGTTTTAGATAATGCCGAAATTACCCTTGAAGTAAACCCCGCCGATAATATTTTAGAAATTTTGCAAAATGCCAAAAAAGCGGGTATTAACCGTATTTCTATAGGGGCTCAAAGCGGTGATGATACTGAGCTTTTGATTCTTGGTCGCCGCCATACTGTAGCCGACACCGAAAATGCCGTAAGAATTGCAAGAGAATTAGGGTTTAGTAATATTTCGCTTGATTTAATGCTGGGACTTCCCGATAGTAGCTGTGACACCCTTAGGGGCAGCCTTGATTTTATAACGAGCCTTAACCCCGAGCATATTTCGGCTTATATTTTAAAAATTGAGGAAAAAACTAAGTTTTATAAACAAAGAGAAACACTCAATTTGCCCGATGATGACAAGGTAAGTGACCAATATTTGTTTATGTGCGAATATTTGGAAAACAAAGGCTTTTGCCATTATGAAATTTCAAATTTTTGCAAAGGCAACACCCAAAGCCGCCATAATTTAAAATATTGGAAATGTGAGGAATATTTAGGGCTTGGCCCGTCAGCGCATTCTTACCTTTTCGGCAAGCGTTTTTACTACCCACGTGACCTTAAAAGTTTTATTAAAGGCATTACCCCCACACCCGACGGCGAGGGTGGGGATTTAAGTGAAAAAATAATGCTTGCGCTTCGCCTTAAGGATGGTATTAAAACCGAAAGTTTACCCACCGCCGCAATCCGAAAATGTGAGCTTTTTGCCCAAAACGGCTTAGGCATTTTAGAAAACGGCAGTTTTTCACTTACAAACAGCGGTATGCTGCTTTCAAACACCATAATTACCGAAATTTTGGAGGAATTTTAGATAATGCAAACCCTTAAAATTCACCTTATACGCCACGGAGCTACCGACGCTAATAAGCTTGGGCTTTATATCGGCTGTAAAACCGATATGCCATTATCCCCCGAGGGATTAAACGAACTAATAGAGATGCGCCGTGATATTGATTACCCCGAAATTGACCGACTTTATTCAAGCCCCATGCTTCGTGCAAAACAATCGGCTTCGGTTTTATACCCAAATATGCCAATTTACCCTGTTGAAAACTTGAAAGAATATGATTTTGGCGATTTCGAGGGTAAAACTGCACAGGAATTAGAACTTCATCCCGATTTTATACCTTGGGCTTCGGGCAAGCTTTCAGCCACACCGAACGGTGAAGATAATAAGGATTTTGTAAAGCGCCTTTGTGTTGGACTTCAGCAAATTGTTTTAGATATGCTTGAGGATAATTTGGAAACAAGCGCGGTCATTATGCACGGCGGCGCAATAATGATGCTGCTTGCTGCTTGCGGTGTACCACAGGCAAAGCCTGTTGAATGGAACGCCGACTGCGGTCAGGGCTACAGCATTCTTGTAACCCCTTCCCTTTACCACAAAACAGGTGTTGTTGAGGTTGTTGGCATAATTTAATAAATATAATTTAAAGCGGTAGAATTCTGATATGCACCCCAAAAGTTAGACACTTTTGGAGGTGCATATTTTTTATGGGTAAAACAGGAAGAAAAAATAAAGTATATAGTGCAGAATTTAAAATAGGTGTTATAATGGATATGCGAGAACACCATTTGGGTTTTAGAG